>DATCDS010000162.1:0-3749 GCA_036510515.1 Vulcanimicrobiaceae bacterium | reverse complement strand
CAAGACGGCGCGTAAGGACGTTCTGGACCGTCCCGAGATCGTTGCGGCCGAAGCTGCCGCGCGCGCGCGCCTGGACGCGTCGGGACGCTTGTTGGTGCGCGCCTCAGGCACCGAGCCCCTGATTCGGATCATGGTCGAAGGCGACGACCGCGCGACCATCGAGCAGATCGCGCACGGCCTCGCGAGTCGAATCGCGCAAGCCGCGGAACCTTTGTAGGGCTCGGCAGCGTTGCCCGCACATGAAGAAGATCATCGGACCAATTCTCGCCACCGCCCTGCTTTGTGCGGGCCTGGCAAGTGCCATCCCGGCGCGCGCGGCTAACTACGAGGTCAGGCTAAAAACGGGTATGGACCCGGCCACGATCACGGTCACCTCGTCGGCCAATCCCGCGGCGTATCTGAGCGAATACCTCGGCAAGAACTCCTTAAAGAACGCTTCGATCGCCGAGGCCACGACCTACACCGTGAAGATCACGGTCTGCGGCAAGACACATACCAGCCCCTGGAACAAGACCGGCAGGGGCGTCGAAATCAACGTCGGGGGCTGCGAGGGGTACGGCTTCACCCAAATTCGCTAAAGAGGAGCGAAGAGGCCACGGGGCAATTGTTAAAAATGTGCGGAGGAGGAGGGAATCCTCGGGCCGGGGCCAACCTCGGGGGTGTGGCCACGGGTTTAACCC
The DNA here is from genome assembly GCA_036510515.1 of Vulcanimicrobiaceae bacterium. Classification (GTDB taxonomy): domain Bacteria; phylum Vulcanimicrobiota; class Vulcanimicrobiia; order Vulcanimicrobiales; family Vulcanimicrobiaceae; genus JALYSX01. The sequence goes on along the minus strand of DATCDS010000162.1, from coordinate 3,069 downwards.
GGGGTCGCCACCTACGCCTGCCAAGATCTATCACTGAATTCGAGCTGGATCTTTTTTAGAAGCTCGGAGCGGGGGACATTCCGGTAGGGGTGAATGAGCCGGTCGGCTCTAGGGCTATTCTTTCCAGCCCGAACCCGTCAACTAACCTCGTAAGTGTCGCGAAAGAGGAGCCGTTTCTTGCGACATGCGTTCGCCTGTGGGGCAGTAGCCCTTTGTATTCTTAGTTCGACGGCGTATGCCGCAGCTAAGACCATCCCGAGTCATGTAACCCTTACCCAAGTCGCCGCAATTTCACACGTGCGCCTGGTCGGGCAAGCGCCCAGCCCGGACGTCGTCCAGTGGACCTCGGCGATCGTGGTCTCCAAGGCCGTCGCGCACAAGCGCGCGCTGAGCCGATTTGCCAGCAGCGTCGTCGCGCGAACCGCGCGGATCGCGCAGCGGCTCACGCGCAGCGCCCTGCGCTTCATCGGCGTACCCTACGTGTTCGGCGGAACCTCGCGCAGCGGCTTCGATTGCTCGGGTTACACCCAGCATGTCTTTGCGATGCTCGGCCTGCACATCCCGCGCACGGCCGATGCGCAATACTATGCCGAGCACCGCGCCAAAGGCGGTCCCAAGGCCGGCGATTTGGTGTTCTTTCAAACCTACGAAGCGGGACCGTCGCACGTCGGCATTTACCTGGGCAAGGGACGCTTCGTCCACGCCTCCAGCCACGGCGTCATGGTCTCCAGCCTGTCGGATTCGTACTGGTCGGCGCGCTACCTCGGCGCCAAGCGCGTCATCGCCGTCCGCTAGACCCCGGCATGCCCGTCGTCGGCCTTCCTCGTAACAGAGGGAGCGCTTCGCCGATGCCGTAAATGGCTCGGCCATCGTTCCGATGGGGTGTCGCCAAGCGGTAAGGCAGCGGGCTTTGAATCCGCCATTCGTTGGTTCGAATCCAGCCACCCCAGCACTTTCGTCGGAGCCATTGATGAAGTATGTAGCGATGCTCGCCCTTACGGGCGTCCTGGCAGCAACGGCGGTCGCGCCGGCTCCAGCGGTTGCCGGATATCAATTTACGGTCGTCGCCACGGCCGATCAGGTGCTGTTCAAGGCGACCGATGCCGCGAACGCAAGAAATTTTTCGTCGGTTATCGTGCCGCCCAATTCGTCGAAGTTGGTCTTTGTCGAGAAAACAGCCTGGTATAAGCTCGCGATCACGGTCTGCGGAAAGACGCACGACGTGGATTGGAATGCCAAGACGAATGGCGTGATCGTGACGGTCCGCGGCTGCAATAGCTTCACGTTCAAGGAATAGTGAGCCGCGATCTGCTCGAGACGCTCTTCGAAGCGTGGCAGGCGCACGACGCGCTGCGGTCAGCCGCTTGCTTTGCCACCGATGCGGTCTACGCCGAAGCCGGCGGCGCCGAAGTCGTCGGCCGGACCGCGATCGCCGAGCATTTTGCCCGATTTTTCCGAGAGGGGCCGCCATGGCGGTTTGAGGTCGAGGAGGTCATCGGCGAGGGGGAACGGATTGCGGTAGCGTATCGTTTTTCGGTCAAGGAAGTCGGCGGCCCGTGGCGCGATCGCATGGGCTGTGCGACCGTCGCAATGGCGGGCGGTCTGATCCTTCGCTGGCGCGAATACCACGGCTAAGGAGTACTACAACACGCATGTCGCACGACGAACTGCATATCGATATCAAACCCGAAGGCGAAACGACCGTCTTTGCACTGAGCGGCAGCCTGGACTTGGCGACCTCGCCGGCGGTGCGCGCCGCGCTGGTGGATGCGGCCGGCAGCGGCACGCACGACATGATCGTCGATCTCACCAACGTGGACTTCCTGGACTCGACGGGTTTAGGGGCGTTGATCGGCGCGCAGCGTCGCGCGCTCGAACAGCATGGACGCATGCGGGTGGTGGTCACCGACGGCCCGATCGCGCGACTGCTCAATATCACCGGCTTGGTGCGCGTGTTTTCGGTCTATCATACGCTCGAAGCCGCGCGGCAGGATCGCGACCGCGTCGTCGCGCCGATCTAGAGCCCGTCCTTTAATTGACTGAATTGCCGGCTGCTGCGTAGGCGTCGTCGAGGATTTCGACGACGTGCTTCACTGCAACATCCAGGCCGGCCTTGCGAAGACCCGCCGCCACCTGTAGCGCGCAGCCCGGGTTGGCGGTCGCCACGATTTGCGCGTGGGTGGCCCCGATGTGTTCGATCTTGCGCGCGCCCAAGCGCGCCGCCATCTCCGGCTCGGTGAGGTTGTAAATCCCCGCGCTGCCGCAACAGACCGAACTCTCGCCCATTTCGATCAGCCGCAGACCGGGAACCAGCGCGAGCAATCGGCGGGGCGCGCCGGTCACCCGTTGTGCGTGTGCGAGATGACAGGGTTCTTGGTACGTGACCGTCATGTCGAGGCGTCCGATATTCGGATCGAGATCGAGCCCGTCGAGGACCTCGGTAATATCGCGAACGCGTGAAGCGAAGTGGTGCGCGCGCGATGCCCATTGCGGATCGTCGGCGAGCAGTTCCCCGTATTCTTTGAGCGCCGACCCGCAGCCCGCGGCGTTGACCACGTAAACGTCGGCGCCCGAGCGTTCGAACGCGGCGATATTGCGTCGCGCCAGCTCGCGTCCGAAGTCGCGCTCCCCGGCGTGAATGCCGATCGCGCCGCAACAGCCTTGATCTGCTGGAACGACGACCGTGCAGCCCGCACGCTGCAACACGCGCACGGAGGCCTCGTGTACGCGCGCGAAGGCCACCTGCATGACGCAGCCGACGTGCAAGAACGCGATCGCCTTGGCACTGGGCGTTTCGTAGCGCTGGCCCGTCGGAACGAAAAAACGATCCGACATGCGCGGCGCGACCTCGGCGGCCGCTTCCATTCCCAGCAGGCGCACGATGCCCAGCCGTTTGGCAAGTTCTTCCAGGCCCGTGCGTTGCGCGAAGCGCACGACGGCGGCCAGGGCGCGCATCCGATCGAGGTGCGCGAACAGCCCGCGCAAGAGCACCGAGCGCAGCCAGCCGGCGACCGGCGGCCGCGTTTGCGCCTGGGCCCGTTCGACCTGAGCCCGGGCGTTTTCGATGAG
>DATCDS010000161.1:0-16323 GCA_036510515.1 Vulcanimicrobiaceae bacterium | reverse complement strand
TTGCGCGGGATGCGCTCTGGCGCTCTTCACCTCCAAGACGCACTACGATAGCGGCGACGGATGGCCGTCGTTCTGGGACGTGCTTCCTCACGCGACGCTAACGGGTGCCGATTACGAGCTCGTCGAGGAGCGCACCGAAGTGCATTGCCGTCGCTGCGGCAGCCATTTGGGACACATCTTCGACGACGGTCCACCGCCCACCAACCTGCGCTACTGTATCGACGGTCTCGCGCTGCGGTTCAAACCCGGGCGCAGCTAACCGCAATCTTCGCGGCCAAGCGAGCGTTGTTTTCGACCAACGCGATGTTGGCGATCAAACTCTTCCCTTGCGTCAGGGTAAAGATGCGATCCAGCAGCCACGGCGTGACGGCCTTGCCGACGACGTTCGCGCGCTGAGCATCGCCCAGCGCGGCCTCGATGTGCGTCGCCATCTCGCGCGCGGGAATCTCGTCGGCAAGCGGGATCGGATTGGCCACGATCGTTCCGGCGACGATGCCCAACTCGCGTTGCGCGCGCACCAGCGCGGCAATCGCGTCGGGCGAGTCCGCACGCAGCGTCAAGCGCAACCCGCTCGAACGACTCCAGAATGCGGGAAACTCATCGGTCTCGTAACCGATTACTGCGACGCCTCTGGTTTCGAGCACCTCGAGGGTCTTGGGCAGATCCAGCAAGGCTTTGGCGCCCGCGCAGACGACCGTTACCGGCGTACGTGCGAGTTCTTCTACGTCGGCAGAAACGTCCATCGAGCGCTCGGCGCCGCGATGCACGCCGCCGATGCCGCCGGTCGCGAAGACGCCGATGCCGGCCAGCGCCGCGCACAGCATCGTGCCGGCGACGGTCGTCGCACCGTCGCGTCCGGTCGCGACCGCATAGGCCAGATCCGCGCGGCTGAGCTTGAGCACGTTCTTGGCCGTTCCAAGCCATTCCAATTCTTCGTCGGATAGACCCACGCGAATGCGGCCGCCGATAACCGCGATGGTCGCGGGAACCGCCCCGCCGTCGCGCACGATCGCTTCGACCCTGCGCGCGGTCGCAACGTTCTGCGGATACGGCATTCCATGGGTGACGATCGTGGTCTCCAGCGCGACCAGCGGCGCGCGGCGATCCAACGCCTCGCGCACCTCGGGCGAACAGTCGACGCACGGGGAAAGGGTCATGCTCGGTCCATTGCTCCTAAACGATGCCGGTGCTTCTCCAGCAGCGCGGCCGACAGATCGGGGCGGACGCTGGCGCGCGATTCGACCGTCAGCGCGGCAGCCAACGTGCCGGCGCGCGCCGCGTCCACCAGGTCGTCGCCGGCCTGCAGTCGCCACAGCGTGGCCGCCACCAAGGCGTCGCCGGCGCCGGTCGCGTCGAGCGCATCGGCAACCGGGGCCGGTAATCGCACGAGGCGCGAGTCGTCCGCGACGATCGCGCCGGCCCGTCCCAGCGTCAGCACGACGTTTGCTGCGCCGCGCGCGACCAGCGCGCGCGCGAGATCCTCGGACGTCGCGACGGCGGCGTGAGTGCCCACATACGCGCGGGCTTCGCCGTCGTTGAGGAACGCGACCCAGACGCCGCGCAGATCCTCGGGTAGGCGCGCGATCTTCGGTTCGCTGACCGCATCGATCGCCAGACGAAACGAGCCGTGTCGCGCGCGGTCGATCCACGCGTGCAACGCTGCTTCGGGAAGATTGCAGTCCAGGAAGAGCCACGCCGCGCGCTCGAGCCACTCGCGCTGCCGTTCGATCTCTTCGGGCAGAAACTCGTCGAGCAGGGACATGTCGCTCACCGCGATGAGCAGATCGGCGTTGGCGTCGATGACGGCGGCGTACTGCGTCGTGGCGCGCCCGGCGACGCGACGCGTCAGGCGCATATCGATGCCCGCGTTAGAGCCGTGCGCGATCAGCGCGCGGCCGTCCTCGTCGTCGCCGACCAGCGAGAGCAGGGCGACGGGCACCCCCAACCGCGCGAGGTTCTCGGCAACGTTGCGTGCGACGCCCCCGAAGGCTGCAGATGCCCGCGCCGGATTCGACGCCGCCGCGTGCGCGGCGCCCCTCAAAAGGTACTTGCGGTCAACATTGGCCCCGCCGGCGCAGACGATGGACACGTCCCTTGGGTTCGCCCGTAGGGCGGAGGTTCCCTAACAGGCCAGTGAACGTGCCCCAGGAACGCGTCCCCGCCGGAACCAAGAATGTCGGATGGAGGGCTGGGCGGATCGTCTGGCCGGGTGGAACCCCGGCCGTCTTCGCGTGCTCGTGGTCGGGGCCGGTATCTCGGGCCTCACCGTGGCCGCCGCTTTGCGCAAGTACAACGTTCATCCGACGATCGTCGATCGCGCGTCGGATCTCGGCCATGCGAGATACAGCCTCGGACTGTATCCGATCGGCTCGCGCGTCCTGCACGGCTTAGGCGTGCACGATGCGTTTCTCGAAGCGTCGGTCGGCTACGACGCCTACGAACTTCACGACGGTCGCGGCAACCTCGTACAAGCGTACGATATGCGCGGTACGTTCGAATCGATCGGCCCGTTTCGCGGCTTGCGCCGCAGCGAACTGCTCCACATCCTGCAAGGAGCGCTCGGCGGTCTGCCGATCCACTTCAGCGCGAGCGCGACGGGGATCGCCCAAGACGACGGCGGCGCTCTGGTCACGTTTCACGACGGAACGTCCGCGAACTTCGATCTGGTCATCGGCGCCGACGGTATCCAGTCCGCAACGCGCGCGCTGGTCATGGACAAGAACGAGTACGCGATCTTCGATACGGGCTGGAGCTGCTGGATGACGTGGACGCAAGCCCCGTTAGCCCCGGCCCGTTGCATCAAAGAGTACTGGGGTTCCGGCATTTTCCTAGGGATCTATCCCGTTAAGGACGCGTTCATGGTCTGCGCCGCGGCGCGCAAGGCCGTGCTAACCGAGCAGAGCGGCGGAGCTTCGGCCGACCATTTCCGTAAAATGTATGCCGGTTTGGGCGCGGCGCTCGTGGACCCGATCGCCGCCGCGTTGGACGCCGATCCCTATCCGTTCGTTTGGGATCTGCACGACTATCGTTCCAAGGCGTGGTACGCCGGCCGCGTCGCGCTCGTCGGTGATGCCGCGGCCGGCTTCTTACCGACCGCCGGCATCGGCGCTTCGATGGCGATGACCTCCGCCACGGCGCTGGCCGACGAGCTGTCGCGCACCGACGCGCGTCACATGAACGTCGCCTTGCGCGCGTACGAGCTTCGGCAGAAGCGACGCGTAGAAGCCGCGCAGAGCAAATCGCGCGAGCTCGCTAAGGTGATGTTCTTGGATTCCGCACCGGGGGCATGGGGCCGAGATCGTCTGATGAAACTCTATACGCCGCATCAATTCGCCCACGACACGATCGCGCTGATGGAGAATCAACTCACCTAGGAGCCACGAGCTGGTTGAGGACGAGCTTCTCGCCGCTGCGATCGATGTAGTAGAATACCGCGCGGTCTTTGTTCAACGTGAAATCCTTGGCTTCGACCGGAAGTCTCGTTCCGTTCGCCATCGCGTATCCGGTGACGCGGTACGCGCCTTCAAACGGCACCGAACCCACCCGCCCGGGCGAATAGCTCGACTTCGTATACAGCGCGCCCGCAGGCGTATAGAACTCTACTTCGACCGTTAGTCCGGTGCGGTTGCTCAACGTAAGCGTGGACACTTGCGAGCGATTCTGCGGATCGGCAACGGCCGCGCCGCTCATGGAGGACAGGACTCCGACGCTCAGTGCGAGCGCTACGATCGAACGACAAACGGTAGAACGAAACATCGTAAAATAATCCTCTTTAGCAACGAAAAGCGATGGTAGGAGCTGAGGTCCACGGGTTAAGCACGTTTGCGCCGCCGGCGATGCGCAGCATACTATTGAAGATCGAGATAGCAACCTGGGCTGATCACGGCGCGCTTCTGCGACGCTGCCGGCAACTCAAGCTTCTTGCCGTTGCACGGACTCGACGTGACGATGAGGGTCGCATTACCGGGCGGAATATCGAACACATGGTCCCTCTTGGATGAAATCGTTCCGCGCGCGACGGGCACTTGAGACGCTTGCTTCAGCTCGACGGTGGCGGACATACTCATGAGATTGATTACGGTTATATAACGCACGTCGGCCGACGAAGCCGGGCCCGTGCCCAGCGCACATGCGGCCAGCACGGCCAGACTCGTTAGTGAGCGATAGAAATGGCGCAACGCTATCTCCTAGGGGGAAGGATGTCGAGGGTGCAAGGTAGCTCGTCCGACCGGATAACGGATCGGACGGCAGCTTCGTTTCAGGCCCGGCAAATCTCCTCGTTTCCGCCGGGTCCACCCCGTTTCCGCAGAATGCGCGGCCTTTCGAGAACGTTGTTTGGCGATGACCAACGCTGTTTACGAAATATCGTGCAAACCCAATTAGTTTCCACGACGTTGCAAAATTCGACCGTCCCACGAGACCGCTGTTTTCGGCGTGCACTTCGGCACAGATTTTCCCGGGCAGGAATCATCGCCCACGCGTTCGGGTCCGCTGGGTCAAATGGCACGGGCGTACGAAGGTTTTCGCGGCTAGTAGGCAATATGGGTACCGGAGCGAGGGGGAACCTTCGCGTTCTGGGGCGCGTTTCCACCAATATCTACCGCTCGATCGCCTTCGGATCCGTTCTGAAAGGAAGCCCATGTTTCAACGTATCGCTCTTGTCGCGATCGTCATCGCGTTTGCCGCCCCCGCCGTCGCGCCGGCACCAGCCGGAGCCTACCAGGCACAACATTACTTCGATAAGGTGTTCCTTACCAATCACACGGACCGGTGTGCGTGGATTACCGTCTACACCGCCAGCGCGTTCACCACGTGGCAAATCGTCAACACGAACGAGCAGAACCGTCCTCAGTGGTTAAAGCCGCACGAATCCAAAGGGTTCTATTTCTACCAATCCGCAGAAGTCAAGGTTCGTGCCGAAGTGACGCATGGTCCCGAGTGCACCGGATCGACGGCCATCGACACCTACGACATCCGCAAGAATCCGACGTCCGCGAACCAAACGTTGAACGCAGGGATCTTCCCGAATGGAGGCAGATTCAATCTTTGGTTCCATTAAGCTGACGCCCTTAGCGGTAGCATCGCTGACACGAAGCAGATCGCTTTCCCAGTTTCTGCGGAATAGGATGCTCACGGCAACAAGAGCTGCCGGGAAGAGAATAAGCCATTGCGCGGCGATGGTGACCGCGACGATCATGAGTCTGTCGGCGCCCGGTCTGCAGGGACGCTAAGCTCAAATGCTCCATGTCGACTGACTCTCCGTGCTCGTAGAAGCGCGGCAGCGCCGTTGGCGAGAGTCGCCGACCGGGCAGCATCGTGCGCAATCATACCTGAATGGCTCGACTCACTCCCGCAAATGCGGGCGCTTGCAGCAATTCGGCTGGCGCTGTCGACGCAGCAAGCAACGCACCACGCGTTCGGCGCCGCATCGGTCCCAACACCCGCTCATAGTATCGCGCTCGTTCAGGACTCGGCGATGACCTCGACATGCGCGAGCGCTGGAGGTGCGTTCGCTTTCGCGCGAGCCTCGGTCACATCGCGACGGCTAATCGTGAGGTAGATGACCATGCCCACTATTGCGGTGATGAACACCACACTGGTGACGGTCGTTCCGACGTTGAGACCGCCGAGTTTTGTGGGCTGCGACAGAAGATCGCCCATGGATGCGCCGAGCGGTCGCGTTAGGATATATGCGATCCAAAACGCCAGCACACCGTTGATCCTAAAGGCGTAATACGCGAGGGCGACTACGCCGATCATTCCGGCAAAGATGAGTGCGGATAACACGTACCCGAGTCCGGATGCCTCGGCCGACAAATCTCCCGCCGACGTACCGAGCGCGAACGTAAAGAGAATCGCAGCCCAGTAAAACAGTTCGCGCTTCGTGGTAACAATTGTATGCACCGACAGCGTCCGCTCGCTCAGCCACCAAAAGATAAATACCGCGATCAGCGCGATTGCGAAGGCGGCGGACGTCGTTGTCAGCGAAATGCCGAGGTTATCGACCAGGTTATCGGAGATCAGCGTGCCCATAATGCTGATCAGTACCACGACCGTCCAATATGTCGTTGGGATGTATCTCTTAGTCCGAAGCTGGACGACGAGCGCGACCAGGAACAGTGCGCCCATAATGTAGGATGTCGTCACCAAACCAAAACTGAGTGTCGCCGAGAGATAATCGGCCGCCGTCTCGCCGACGGTTGTCGCTAATATCTTGATAATCCAGAAATAGATGGTAATCTCCGGAACCTTATTGAGCATGGTCGCGAAGATCGAGCGCGTTTGATCTGAGGTCGTCCGTGCGTCAGAAAATGCCATGAGCGCACGATACCCGGCGAACATGAACCTATGCTGGGAAAGGCCCCCGGCGAAGGCGGCTGGCGTCGATGGTCCCACAGCGCGCGCCGTTGCAGCAGCTCGCCCGCGATACGCTTGGATTGACCTAAAGCAACGTGTCGACTTACGCGCCGGAGCGCTGCTGGACATCCCTGCGCGTGACCGCAAGGTACGCAACCAAGCAGATTATCGCGAGAGTCAGGATTAAACTGACGGGACCCTCGCCATATCCAAGTCCGCCGACACTCGTCGGCTTGCCGGCCCAATCGGCAAACGAGGCGCCGAGCGGCCGAGTAACGACGTATGCAAACCAGAATGCAAAGACTGGGTCCCAGTGAAACGTGCGATAGCCTAGAGTTGGGACGACGATTAGCGCCGCAAAGAGAGCTATCGAATAAAAGTAACCCAAATGAAATGTTACCGCGGTAAGGTCGCCGACCGCGGTGCCGAGAGCGAACGTAGCGACAACGGCCGCCCAATAGAACGCCTCGCGGCGGAACGTATTAATGCTGTGCATCGAAAGCGTGCTTTCATTCTTCTTCCACGCTACGAACACGATCGCCAAAGAGATCGCATATAACGTACTGGACGAAGCATATGGCACCCCGAAGCCGACGTGAAGCACGTCGGCGGCCATCGTTCCGAAGACGCCTACCATCACGACCGCGAACCAGTACGTCCATGCTAGGTACCGTCGCATTGCAAACTGCAATGTCAACGCGGTCGCGAAACCGAGAAAGCCGAGCAATACGGCCAGAATCGGAGGGATCGTATGCACGAGGTAATCTGACGTGGCCTCGCCCATGGCGGTCGAGAGGCCCTTGAGAACCCAGAAATATGCGGTGATCTCCGGAACGCTAAGAGCTCGCCGCTCGGTCAACCCGTGGATCGCTCCGCTTATCGAACGTGGAAGAGCGGAAGCATCGGCACGACGCCTGGGGCGTTTGCACGCTCGAGGTAATGGTAAATGCCAAAAGCGTCGTCAATGGTTCGCAAGAGCGAGTAGTGGTTGTAGGGCGTCGCATCACGAACGCGACGCGGCCCATGGTTCGTAATCACGATTGTAGCGACATGCCCGCCGCCTCGGTTGGAGAAGTCCGCGGGATCGCTTCCGCAGCAGCCTGCGCGGCTTCCGCCGTCGTCCTCATCCCACGTGATGACGATGGCATCGTTCGACTTTTCCAGCCACACCCGAGAAGCCATGATCGCTTCGACAATGGCCATAACGTGACGGTCGCCGCGTCGTACGAGCGGGGCGACGGGCTCGTAGCGGCAGTCAGCGGGTAACGTTCGGATATTGCTGCCGTGCATGTCGTCGCAGATATTCGGTATTATTAGTGAGAAGTTCGGTACCTCTCCGTCGCGCAAATCCGCATAGAACGGCTGGAAACCTACCAGATGCTGGGCGCGATGAGGGTCTCGCTGCACGTTCGCAAAATTAATAAACCCCGAATGTTTCGACGCGTACAACGGGGTGGAAACTGCCAGCGACCCCGCCTTTGGTATTGATTCGTTATAGTTCTTCCAGGTCAACCCGGCGTCGTGCAGTTGCGTGGAAAGGTTCGGAGCAGAGATCGTGTGGTCGACGAAGCCGGACTTTCGGCTTCCGGCGCAGCCCGGCCGCAAGTCGTCCGGCTTGCAATAAAACGCGTCGTCGTCGCGGAGGCCGTACGTATAGCCTCCCACGAGGGCCACGTAATTGGGCTCGCTAGGATGCGTTTCGGCAAAGAAGTCGGTGGCTTCACCATAGGCATGCGCGAGTCCGGTTATGACCGGGGCATTTAAAGAGCCGATAATCTGCGCATCATTTTTGTTTTCTTCGACAATGATAAAAATGTGCGTGTAACGCGGAACCGCAAGATCGCGAGCGGTCGGTTGCGATGCATCCAGTTGATTCGCGTTCGCGGGTGTAGAGACAAGATAGGCGACAGCAAGGAGGCCGATGATAAACGACAGGGTGCGCATCCTCACATAGTTACTGTTCGATGCACCGCATTCCCCCAGAACGCGCCCCTACTTCTCATGCTCAGTGCGACTCTAATCTATCGAGCCCGATAGCGGTTCCCGCTCCCTCCTCGACGCGCAGCACGCGGTACGGCAAGTCGAGGACGCTGATCGGACTGGCTAACCGGGTTGCTGCGTCTCTACGATCACGTGGGTTCGCGCAACCGATCTCATTGTCGCGATAACATCGCGGCCGTGGGTCTCTGCGGTTGGGATGAGCGCGGAGAAAAGCGTGTGTCGCATCTTCGGGCTCCTCTTGACATGAGCGACCCGGCGGCGGGATTTTTCCATGCCTAGATCATGCCGGACTGTGCCACCTAGCTGGCACCTGGTGCCTCTGGTATAATAAGTTTGAGAGGTTTGTAAAGACAGCGCAGCAAAACCCTTAAATGACGAGGAGGGCCGCCGGGCGCTTGCAACGCTTTCGGATGACTTGCGCTTATACTATTGGCGGGTGGACCTCTCGGCAGTCGCCGGATCGTATGGGTGCGGTTTCAAGGCTCGAGATTTTTTAAGTATCGAGGTTTTGGATTTTTTTATGAACCTGCTAAAGACTACGCGTATTCTTATTGGCGCGCTTATCGTTGCAACGGCCCTGTTACCGGCCGGCGCGAATGCCACCGGTTCGGCAACCGCCAATATGAGCGTAAGCGCCAGCGTGGCGCAAAAGTGCATCATCAGTAATTCGCCGGCGGTTGCGTTCGGCGCGTACGATCCCGTAGTCACAAACAAAAGTGCCAACCTGGACCAGACCGGCACGATTCAGCTCACGTGTACCAAAGGCGCCACCAGCATTACACTCGGCCTCGGCTCGTCCGCGAACGCGCCCGCCGGCTGCACGGCGCCTCTGCGCTGCCTGGCCAGCACCGGGCACTACCTGAACTATCAGTTGTACAGCAACAGCACCCGGTCATTAGTATGGACGACCGCGATCGCGGAGACGGTGAGCGGAGGCATTACGGCGCCGACAAACGTAACGGTCTACGGCAGAATCCCGGGAGGCCAGAACGCAAACGTCGGAGCGAGCTACGCCGACACGCTCGTCGCCACGGTGAACTACTAAGGCGATGCAGCAGCGTGTGCCGCTGCTCGTGCTTGCCCTGGTGTTGGTCGGCGGAGCCAGTCCGCAGTCCACGAGCATGGCAGTCGGCGCGACGGTTATCGCGAAGTGCACGGTTACCAACCCCGTTGCGCTCGCATTCGGGACGTACGATCCGGTGGTAGCGAATCACACGGCGTTGAGTCCGCTGGACGTCTCACCCAATGCACTGTCCGTTTCGTGCACGCGCGGCGCACCCAACGTCACAATCGGACTCGACAACGGTTTACACTACGTCAATCCCGATCGCTACTTGAGCGATGGAACGCATACTTTGCAATACGAAATCTATACGACCCCCGGGCGGTCCACGGTGTGGAACTCGACGAACAGGGTTTCTTATAGTTCCAGCTCCATGGCGGCAAGTGCACAGCCCGTGTACGGACGCATTCCCGGCGGTCAGGACGCGTACATCAACGTCAGCTACGCCGACACGGTCACCGCCACGGTGAACTTTTGAAACGCGCGGCTTCGTTGTGCGCGTTGTTGTGCGCACTGGCGCTCGCACCGGCGTTCGGCGTGACGCAGTCCCAAACGTTGTTGATCACCGCATCGGTACCGGCGAACTGCGTCGTCGGTTCGCATATGGACGTTGACTTCGGTGTCTATAATCCCGCGGCGCAAACCGCTCCGCTCGACGTCACCGCCAACGCGCTGCAGGTCGCCTGCACCAAAGGAGCGTCGGGCGTGAGGATCGCGCTCGGCAACGGGCTCACGCACAGAGGCGCACATCGCCAAATGACTCGGAGCAGCGGCCCGGGTGCGCTGCAGTACGACATCTACACCTCGCCTGCGCGTTCGACGGTGTGGAACCAGATCAACACCGTCTCCTACACTTCACAGACGAACCAACCCGTCACCCTTGCATTCTACGGCCGCATCAACGGAGGGCAACAAGCCCCTCCGGGGACCTACCTGGACACGGTCCTGGCCATGGTCAACTTCTGATGCGCCTGCCGGTCGCCTAATGCGCCTGCCGGTCGCCTGATGCGCCAGCCGGTCGCCGGCGCGGCGCTTGCCTTCGCCTTATTGTGCCCTGGACAAGCATCCGCCGGCCAGGTTACGATCCGGGTAGGAGTCCATGCCACGGTCCCGGAGAACTGCCAATTCGAGACCCCATCGAATGTTTCCGTGGACGGCCACGCGAACCCAGTCCTAACGGCGAGTTCCTTTGTTTCCGATTGCAGTGCGTCGGTGGCGCCGGTTCTTACGGAATCCGGCGCCACCGCACAGGACGGGGCGTATCTTGAAACCATCAATTTCTAAACTCCGCTTTCTGTCCACCGCACTCGCGGCGTTCCTGACCTTCGGCTCGGTAGCTGCGGCCGCGACGTTTTCGGTCGATCCGATCGTCGTTTCTCTTTCGCGCACCGGCACGAGCGCCACAATCGCGGTCGCCAACCAGAGCAGTTCCACCTTGCGGCTGCAAGTTACGGGCTTCGCCTGGCAGCAGAGTGCTTCCGGGCAAATCGAGCTCGCGCCGAGCGACGATCTCGTCATCTTTCCGCAGCTGCTCACGTTGGATCCGGGCGAAACGCGCCGTATCCGCGTTGGTACCACCGCGGCGCAAGGTCCGCACGAGAGCACCTTTCGAATCTTTCTCGAGGAGTTGCCCTCGCTGCAGGCGGTCACGGCCAAGGCGGGGGCGACCCTCAACATCCGCATGAAGATCGGCATCCCGGTGTTCCTGAACCCGACCTCGCAGCGCCAAGTCAGCGGGGCCGTGCAGAACATCGCGGTAAACGATGGGTCGCTCGACTTCGACGTCGTGAACACGGGCAACACGCATTTTTCTATTGCTCAGGTGCACGTGGTCGGCAGAAACCCCGCCGGCGCCTCGGTGTTCACCAGAAATGTCGACGGGTGGTACGTCCTCGCCGGTGGGGTGCGCCGCTACGCGATCAAACTGCCCAAGGCAGCCTGTGAGGCGATGACTTCGGTGACCGTCGGCGTCCGCACCGACGCACCCTCGTTTTCGAATTCCGTTTCGAGCTTGCGCAAGCAGTGTACCTCCGGTACCGGGCGCTAAGCGCGTTCGTCGCGATCGCTATGGCCCTCTTGCCAACCTTCGCCGCCGCCGATGCCGCCGGTGACGTGCGCGCTTTCGTCACGTTAAGTGTGAATACGCTGGACCAGGGCGAAACCGTCGCGGTTTTTCGCGCGAACGACGTGCTGATTCCAATTTCGGCGTTGGAGCAGGCCGGCGTGCACGGTTTGGGCGGCACGCGCGAAACGATCAGAGGAGTACTCTACTTTTCGCTGGATTCGCTAGCACCGGCCGTCACTTACACGCTCGATAAAGATGCCCTTACGCTGTCGATTACGATTGCGGCGACGCATCTCGGCAGCCTTTCCCTGAATTTGAGCTCCACGCGTCCCGCGAAGATCGAGTACACGAGCGATCGCAGCGCCTTTCTCAACTACGCGCTGAGTACGACGAGCTCGGGGTTCGGCTCGGGCTTCGTCGAGGGCGTTTACACGGCGGGGCAAGATTCACTGTACACGTCGTTCAGCGCGCAGTCCGGTCTGCCGCTGCGCCGCGGGCTCTCGTACGATCAAATGGACGACCGCGCGCACTCGCTGCGGCGTGTGTACGGCGATCTGATTGCCTCGACGGACGACTTGGGCGGCAGCGCGTTCATCGGAGGGTTCGGCAGCACGCGCGCGTTCGATCTCGATCCGTATGCGATCCATTATCCACTGCCCAGCCTCAGCGGCGCGGTCACCGCGCCGGCGGTCGCCGACGTCTACGTCAACGGCATCTTGGTGCGGCGCATCGATCTGCCGCCGGGAAACTTCAATCTAAGCCAGGTGCCCGTGACCAACGGCAGCGCGTTCACCAGCGTCGTCGTCACCGATGCGCTGGGCCACGTGCAGACGTACTCGCAGTCGTACTACACCGTCACGGACCTGCTGGTGCGCGGGCAAACCGACTTTCAGTACGCCGGCGGATTGTTGCGTCCGCAACCGTTCGCGCTCAACGATTCGTATGGTCCGGGCGTCGTGATGGGCCGTTATCGCTTGGGTGTGACGGATTCGCTGACCGCCGGCGCGCGCTTCGAAGCGTTGCCGCATCTCTACAGTTTTGGGCCCTCGGCCGACCTGCGTTTGCGCGTCGGTGTGCTGCATGCTGCGGGAGCGATCAGCCGCGACACGGGCACGTACGGGTCGGCGTTCTCGCTCGGATACAGTTATTCGGAGCCACGCTTCGGCATGGGGATTTCGCTGCTACACCAAAGCGACAATTATGCCAACGTCAGCCAGCGCGCGAGCGCCGACCGGCCACTGCTGGCGCTCTCCGTCTTTGCCACGCAAACCGTCGGCTCGCGCAGCAGTCTGGCACTCGCCTACAACCGTAGCGTAGACCGCGACAGCGGAACGCTTACGCAGATGTCGCTCACCGGTTCGACGGTGCTTCCGGGCAACCTGAACCTGATCCTCACCGCTGAACGCGATACCGGCACGACCGGCCCGCGCAACAGCATCGTGGTGAGTTTGAATAAAACGTTCGGTCGCACGATGGCCACGCTGAACTCACGCTCGGATTCGGCGTCCGGAGGCGACGTCAACCTGCAAGTACAACAGACGTCTGCCGGCGGTAACTACGGATTCGGCTACGTGGCGAATTACGATCCGAGATTGGGCTTGCTCAACGGTTCGTTTACGGAACTCAGCAATTACGGCACCTACGACGTCGACTACAGCGCCGTCCGCAACGCCGGGTTCAGCGATGCGATTCGCGTCGCCGGCAGCGTCGCATTCATCGGCGGTGGCGTGTATCCGGCGCCGCCCATCACCGGCTCGTATGCGCTGGTCGAGGTTCCAGGCGTCGCGGGCTTACGCGTCTATCTCGACAATCAGGACGCCGGGCGCACGAATCGCCAGGGCCGCGTGCTCGTGCCGAACTTGCTGGCGGACTACGGCAATCCGCTGCGCATAGAGGACGCCGACGCGCCGCTGAACGCCAGTTTGCAAACCGTCCAGCAGATTGTCGCTCCGCCACAGCGCGCCGGTGCCGTCGTCGTTTTTCCGGTGCAACGCTTGCACGCGCTGCACGGTAAAGTGCTGGTTCGCATGGGAGGCCGGGAAATCGAGCCCAAGTACGGCGATTTCACGATCTCGTCGCACACGCATCAAGATGATTCACCGCTGGGCCTGCACGGCGAGTTCTATTTCGAAAACGTCCCGCCCGGCGTGTACTCCGCACGAGCGGTTTTCGCTGAAGGAACGTGCGATTTCAAATTCATCGCTCCGTCGACGTCGGAGCAGATGGTGAATCTCGGAACGCTGGAGTGTATCGTACATTGAATAACGAGGGAACAGTGATGGCAAAAGGCCTAATCGTCGCGGTCGCGGCCCTTGCGTTCTTCGCGCTCGCGCATACGAGAGCCGACGCCGCGGCGTCGTGCCAATTCAGCTCTGCAAGCATCGCCTTCGGCAACTTCGACGTGTACGGCCCGGCGCTGGCAATTACGGGCTCGATTCAGGGCGTTTGCACGTCCGGCGCGAGCAACAGTACGCGCCCGATCATCTCATTGAACAAGGGCTTGCACTCGACGGTCTTCAGCCCTCGCAAGATGGCGTGCGCGTCGGGCGCTTGCTCGACGGGGTACTCGGCCGATCTCCTGCAGTACAATCTATACACTTCTGCGACGTACAGCACCATCTGGGGCGACGGCACGAACTCGACGGCGACAGTCCAATTGGCCAGCGGCTGCTGTAGCAACAACGTCGCGTGGAGCGCGACGGTCTACGGCAACATTCCGAAGGCCGTGGCGGGCGGGGCGAACGACGTTTCCGTCGGCGTCTATGCCGACACCGTTACCGTAACGATGACGTTTTAGACCGCCCCGCCACCGGCTGACGGCCATATGGGGAATCCCGGATACTAGCTCAGCCGCTGCCTCAGGCAAAGAAGGCGCTCCAAGGTAATCAAGGAGGTATTCGTGAGGGTTCTAGTGACGGGATCGACCGGTTATATCGGCGGCCGCCTCGTGCCTCGTTTGCTCGCCGCGGGCTACGCCGTGCGCTGTCTGGCCAGAAACGCCGCGCGGCTCGAGGGAAGATTCCCCGGTGCCGAGGTGATGGAGGGCGACCTGTTCCAGGAAGACGCCTTGCGCGCGGCGTGCGAGGGCGTGGACGCGGCCTACTATCTGGTTCATTCGATGAGTGATTCGTCAACATTCGCGCAGCGCGATCACGACGCGGCGATGGCGTTCGGGGAAGCCGCCCGCGCGTGCGGCGTAAGGCGCATCGTATATTTGGGCGGTCTGGGGGAGGACGGGGCGGCCCTTTCGCATCACCTCCGAAGTCGGCACGAAGTAGGCGAGGTACTGCGCGAGAGCGGCGTTGAGACGATAGAGTTTCGCGCGGCGATGATCATCGGCAGCGGCAGCGTTTCGTTTGAAATGATGCGCTATCTCACCGAACGGTTGCCCGTGATGATAGCCCCTCGATGGGTCACGACCCGCTCGCAACCGATCGGCATCCGCGACGTCCTGCGATATCTCGTCGCGGCACTCGGCCTGCCTTTAGGGGCATCGATCGTCTACGAAATCGGCGGAGCGGAGGTCTTAACGTATCGCGATATGATGCTAGGTTACGCACGACTGCGCGGTCTCAACCGCAGAGTCATCATCGTGCCGCTCTTTACGCCGCGGCTGTCGTCGTACTGGGTCCACCTCGTTACCCCAGTTTCCGCGCGACTCGCACAGCCGCTGATTCTCGGGTTGGAGAACGAAGTGGTCGTTTGCGACGAGGCAGCCCGTCGGGATTTCCCGCAAATCGAGCCCGAAGGCTTCGATGCTGCGGTATCGCACGCGTTGGATCGATATCGCGCGGGCGCCCCGGAGACGACCTGGTTCGATGCGTTCGACTTGCGAAGGCTTCCAAAACAATTCTCCGGCATTCGGGAAGGGATGCTCATCGATCGAAGGGAGCGCGTCGCTAGCGCGTCGCCGCAGCAGGTTGCAACGGTATTTACGCAACTGGGCGGCAAACGCGGATGGCTTTACGGCAATTTGTTATGGAAAGTGCGCGGCTTTTTGGATCGCTGCGTCGGTGGCATCGGCTTGCGGCGCGGCAGACGCAGCGCAACCGAGCTGCGTTTGGGCGACGCGATCGATTTTTGGCGCGTCGACGCCTACGAACCGGAGCGGCTGTTACGGCTCCGCGCCGAAATGAAGCTTCCGGGTAGGGCCTGGTTGGAGTTCGTGGCAGAGCCGCGCAGCGACAAGCGAACGAAGCTTACGCAAACGGCTTTCTTCGAGCCGCGCGGATTGCTTGGGGTTCTCTACTGGTACTCGGTGGCTCCATTCCACGACCTGATTTTCGGCGGCCTGGTTTCCCAGATCGCGCTTCAAGCCGAAACGTCCCAGGCCGCGCTCGAGGCATTCGCGCGATGAAAGGCCGCACGTGGCGCAACGTACTACGCGTCGCAATCGTCGCCATCGTCACGCTCGCCATTTGGTTTGCGGTTGGATTCTCTTCGGTCCAGCGTGCGTGCGCGCACGATCCGAGGTTTGCGTGCTCTCCGATTCGACTCTCTGGGAATGCATCAGCCAATATCGTTGCCACAAACTTTACACATCAACTAACGGGGGGTTTTGAGAGCTCACGCTACGCCCAGGGGTTGCCGACTGGGAATGGGGCGCTGTTTCCCACCATTGCAACTCCGCTTGGGCAACCTCAACTCTTCTTGATGGTGAATTTTCACTGGGAACATGAGCCACAGGAATAGTCTCTGAAGCTGGCTCGGTTTGGTGGACACTTTCGGCTTAGCCGAGAAGGGTCCATCCAATGGCAAAAAAGCATCCTCGATCCTATCCCCCTGAGTTCCGGCAGACGATCCTCGACCTTGCAGCGGCCGGCCGTGACGTAGAGGA
>DATCDS010000160.1:0-10380 GCA_036510515.1 Vulcanimicrobiaceae bacterium | reverse complement strand
CGTCTTGCGCGCCGAAGACGATCTCGCGAACCCGCCGCTGCGACTGCAACTGGCGACGTTGCGGCGTATCGGGAATCCGGGGCTTGACGTTGCGCCAGCCGGGCGTATCGACGACCACCGGAGCCACGGGGAAACGGGTATCGGTCACACCGCACCTGTGCGTGAAGGCGGACGGCCCGGCCGATACAACAGGCGCGACGCGTGCGAAGCAACGTCGTACGCGTAGATCGGTTGGGGCCGCCGCATATCTGACGTCGACTCGACGTAGGTGAAGCGGCGGCCGTCCGGCGACCACAGAACTTGCGCGGGCAGCGTTCCCCACAGCGGCTTTGCGGCAAAGACCGTGTCGAACGTCAACTGCGGAATCGCCGCAGAGCATGGCGCCATAGATGCACTTAAGCCGATGGCACAAACGGCGATGGCGGCCAGAATCTTCATAAAACCGGGACTTCCGCGAGGATCGCCGCGAATACTACCTCGATGCCCGATCCGATGAAACCCGAGTTCACCGCCCAAAACCCCATCGTCGCGGCCGCCGAACGCATTCGGGCTCGACGCGAACTCGGTCGCGCCATCGACGGCGGCGGGGAGGGAACGGGGACCTTCGATGACGCCGAGGCGGCGCTGCGAGGTTTTGGCCGCAATCTAGCCCAGGCGTGTACGCGCCTTAACGCCATCATCGGGCGCAGCGCCGGCGCGCGGTACATCTTGCTGGAGCGTCCGCTGCGCTTACGATTGCGCATGGGCGAGAAACGTTTGGGACTCGATCTCGACGACGTGAACCAACTGGTACGCATCTCTGGGCTCGATCTCGACGGCGATTACCAGTTCGTTCCCGGCGCACCGGTGCCCGCGCTGATCAATGTCTCGGTCGTTTCAAACGTCGAGGGCTATGGCGACGCGTTGACCGCATCGGCGCTGGTTAAACTCATCGCGCAGGACGCCGAGCTGCCGCGCCCTTCGCACCTCGACCAGTCGGGGCCGATTTCTTTCTGACGAGAACGAGCTTGGCGGTCGGGCACAGCGCGTTGACGGGGCACGCGCCGCACAGCGGCGTCGGCGCCTTGCAGACCGCGCGGCCGTGCAGGATCAGCCAGTGGTGTGCGTGCCGCCACTTCTCCCGAGGAATCAGCGCGGTTACGTCTTCTTCCACCTGACGCGGCGTCTTGCCGAGCGTAAGTCCCAAACGGTGCGCGACGCGAAAGACGTGCGTGTCGACCGCGAACGCCGCCTCTTCAAATGCGACGGACATCACGACGTTGGCCGTCTTGCGTCCGACCCCGGGAAGCGCCTCGAGCGCCTCCCGCTGCGACGGCACCTCGCCGCGATGGTTCTCGACCAGCCCGCGCGCCGCAGCGATCACGTTCTTGGTTTTCATTCGGAAAAAACCGCAAGATCTGACGATCGTTTCGACCTCGGCTGGATCGGCCTTGGCTAACGCCTGCGGCGTCGGATAGCGCGCGAAGAGTTTGGGCGTCGTCAGGTTGACGCGCGCGTCGGTGCATTGCGCGGACAGAATGACCGCGACGAGGAGTTCGAATGCGTTGCGGTACGTCAGCGCCGTGACGGCGTTGGGGTAGCTGCGTTCGAGGATCGCCAGTTCCTCGAGCGCCACGGCTTTGGAGACCTTCTTCTTGGGAAACGGAATCGCCATAGCGTTTCTAGTGATGCAGTCGGACGCTGCCGTCCTGCGTCTCGACGATACCGTCGCGTTCCAGCGCGGCGATCAATGCGTCGATCTCCTGGGGCGAGCGTCCGGGAAGGCGGCCGTTCAAATCCCCATGCAGATCCAAGAACGAGATGCTCGCATGCGCCGGCAATTCGCGCAGGCGGTCGACGATTCGCCCGCGAGCGTAGCGTGCCGTTTCTTCAAATCGAGGGGGCGGAGCGGACTTGTCCGCTGCGGCGACCGCGCCGCGCAGTTTTTCCAGCGCGACCGCGTCGATCGGTGCGGCCACGCACAGAGCCTGCAGCGGACAGAGCAGGCATCGCGGCGCGCGCGCCGTGCAGATCGTCGCACCCAAGTCCATCATCGCGGAGTTCCAGTCGTGCGAACGGCCCGGCGGCACGAGTTCGAGGGCCCTGGCGTCGATCTGCGCGTTGGAAGCCTTGGCCGGGAACTCGATGCCCAACGCCACGCGATGAACGACGCGCCGGACGTTGGTATCGCATGCCGCCGCATCCCGATCGAACGCGAACGCCGCGATCGCGGCCAGCGTGTATGGCCCCACGCCCGGCAATCTCGCCAGCGCCGCCGCATCGTCGGGCAAGAATCCGCCGTGATCGGCGACGACGCTTTCGGCCAAGCGCTTGAGCCGCACCGCGCGGGAGTTGTAGCCCAGCCCCTTCCACTGGCGAATCACGTCCGCCGTCGACGCCGCGGCCAGCGCCCCGAAAGTCGCAAAGCGCGCGACGAACGCCGCGAACTTGGGCACGACGCGATCGACTTGCGTCTGCTGAAGCATGAACTCGCTGACGACCGTGTAGTAGGGATCGCGCCTCAAGCGCCACGGCAGATCGCCGCGCCCGTAGGTTCGATACCAGCCCAGCAGCGCGTCGCGCAGCGCCGGAACGTTCACGCTCTCAACGTCGCGATCGCGTCGCCGATTCGCGCGATGCCCTCGCCGATCTCGTCGCGCGTGACCGCGGTCAATGCCAGACGGAAGTTGTGATCGCCGCCCGGGCCGGCAAAGAACGCCTCGCCGAAAAGAAATGACGCGCCCAGTCGCTCGGAGGCGTCGAGCAGCGGGCGCGCCCGGATTTCCCGCGGCGTCGTCGCCCACAGATAGAATCCACCCGATGGTTTGGAGATGCGGATCGTCGAGGGCCAGCGTGCGGCGATCGCGGCGTCGGCGAGCTTGCGCCGAAGAAGCAGTTCTTCGCGCAGTTGGACAACGTGCGCGTCGTACCCGCGCTCCAAGTAATCGGCCACCGCGGCTTGCACGTAGAGGCTGGTCGCCATGTCGAAGGCTTGTTTACGCAGCAGCAACCGTTCGAGAATCGTCCGCGGGGCCGCCAGCCACCCCACGCGCAGCGACGGCGCGACCGTCTTAGAGAACGTGGAGATGTAGACGACGTGATCGGGCGCGAGCGCGACCAGCGGCACGACGTCGGGGGAAGCCAGCGGGCCATACGGGTCGTCCTCGACGATCGGAACGCCGGCTCGCCGCGCGATCGTGATCAACCGTTCGCGACGATCGACGTTCATGGTCGCGTTGGTCGGGTTGTGCAGCGACGGCATCGTGTAGATGAAGCGCGGCCGGCGCGTGCGCAGGATCGCCTCGACGTGATCCACGCGCATCCCGTCGTCATCGACCGGAACCGCGATCGCGCGCAGACCGCAGATTTGAAAGATCTGCAGCGCCCCAGGATAGGACGGCTGCTCGACGACGATCTCATCGCCGGGTTCGGCCAAACTTTGCGCGACCAGCATGATGCCTTGGGTCGAACCCGTCAGCGCGATGACGTTTCCGGGCGCGATCGTGCGGGCGCCGCGCGCCTGCATGCGCTCTGCAATCCGCGCGCGCAGCGGCTCGTACCCTTCGGAGTTGCCGTACGAGAGGATGACGTGCGGATCGCGCGCGGCACGAGCGAACGAGCTAGCGAGTTCGCCCAGCGGCGAGGGTTCGTCCGGCGCGACGCCCTGCACGAACGAAATTCGGCCCGGCTGCTGCTTGGCCGCGAGTTCCCCGAGGATCATCGGGAACTCGCCGACGCGCCACGGCGGCAACGTCACCCACCAGGGGATCGAGGGCGAACGTTCGGGTTGTCCCGGCCGTAGCTGCGGGGCGACCCGAGAACCGGACCCCACCTTCTGCTCGATCAGTCCGGCGGCCACCAGTTCGCGATACGCACGTACGACCGTGCTGCGATTGACCGCCAACCGCGCCGCCAAGCTTCGTTCGGGCGGAAGACGGGTCGATTCGGGGAGAATTCCCGCCAAAATCGCGTCGCGAAGATGCTCGTAGATCTGGCGATAGAGCGGAACGATCGAGCTGCGGTCGAGCGGCGGCAGAACCGCCGCCCATCCAATTTTGGCCATGGGCCGGTCCATTCGCCGGCGGAGGGTCAAAGCGCCTCGGAAGCGCAGAGCCCTTCTACGCATGGAAGAGCACGGAATCGACGTTCGCGTCCCGTTCGTCGGACGAACCGACCAGGTCGAACTGGCCCTGGCACTCTTGCCGGCCGGCGGAATCCTGACCTTGCTCGGGACGGGCGGGTGCGGCAAGTCCCGGCTGGCCCTGGAGATCGCCCGTCAGTTCGCCGACGACGATTTCGTCTTCGTACCCTTGCTTGAGGTCGCAAGCGGCGCGCTCGACGACGCGTTGGCCGCCGCCCTGAACGCGCGCGAATCGGCCGGCGAAAGCGCCTTGGACGGCGCCGTCGCCCGACTGCGCTCCCGCCCGCGTCTGGTCCTCTTAGATAACGCCGAACACGTTTTACAAGAAGCGAAAGTCGCCGCTCAGGCCCTCTGCGCCGTTGGCGGCGCGGTCGTGCTGGTAACCAGCCGACGGCGCTTGGATGCCGCCGACGAAACGGTCATCGAGGTCGGCCCGATGTCCGGTGACGACGCGCGCGAGTTCTTCAGGCTCTGCGCGCGGACGCGCGTGCCGGATTTCCAGCCGAACGCGCGAGAACTCGTCGCGGTCGACAAGATCGTCGACTCGCTCGACGGCCTGCCGTTCGCCATCGACCTCGCAGCGGCGCGCTATCCCGCCAGCTCGCTTTCACAACTCGTAGAGATGACGCGGCACATCGTGCCGTCGCAACTGACCGCCACGACCTCAAGCAACTCCAGACATTGGACCCTGCAGCGCACGATCGATTGGAGCACGTCGTTCTTAAGCGACAATACCCGCAATGCGTTAGGATTCCTAACGATGTTTAACGGACGCTTCGATCGCGAGGACGCGCGCGAGGTCTGCGCTCCCAACCAAACGCAAGCGCACGTCGACGCGATCCTAGACGAACTGGCGGACCATTCTCTGCTGGTCCGCACGGGAGACGACACGTTTGCGATGCTCGCTCCGACGCGAGCGGTCGCGCGTCAACTGATTTCACGAATGCAAGATCGCCGCGTCGCGGCCAAGCGCTTCGCCCTACGCATGCGCGAGCGCGCCATTGCCTCACGCGACTTGGCCGCCAGCGGCGACGGCCCGAACGTGCAGCGGCTCATCGCACAGCGGTACGCCGATTACCGCGCCGTTCTGGAATGGTCGCTAAAGAACGAGGACCGCCTTCCGATCGGCGCGGACATCGCGGGCGCGCTGGTCGTGCGATGGGCAGACGGCGGTCACCTCACCGAGGGCATGGTGTGGACCAAGCGGCTAACCGACGCAGCCGAAGAGGCCGGAACGCTGGATTCCTACGCGCTGGCTAGGCTGTGGTACGGACGCATCCGCGTCTGCGTGCTCGCGTCGGACTACGCGACCTTGCTCGAACACGTGCCGTTTCTGGTCGGGGCCTTTACCCAAGCCAACGATCGATTGTCGCTCGGACGCGCGTACAACATCATCTGCGTAGCATCGCTCTACCTGGGAGATCTGGAGACGGCGATCAGCTACGGCGACACCGCGCTGCGCCTGCATCGAACGCTCGGACATCAACCCGGCGTCGGTGCGGCGCTGTGCAACTTGGGAAGCATCGCACTGGAGCTCCAGAACGACCCTGCGAGCGCGCTGGATTATTACGCCCAAGCCCAAGAAGCCATGCCCGATGGAAATCCGCCGGGACTCTACGCCACACTGCTGGGCAATCGCGCCGAAGCGCTGACCGCCTTGGGAGATTATCCGCAAGCAGCGGCCGTCGCGCGGCAAGGGATGGAGGTCGCCCTGCGTCTGGAAAATGCGGCCTTCCAAGCCTGGTTCTTCCAGACCCTAGCCCGCGGACGGCTTTCGCAAGGCGACCGGGAAGGCGCCCGAAACGCGCTCGAAAACGCCCTCGATCGGCTCGAGGTCACCCCGCAGCCCGAGTACTTGGCTGGGGTCTCTGAGGCGATCGCTCGCTACGCTTTGGATGCGGGCGAAGCGCCGGCTGCCGCCCGTCTGCTCCGCGGGGTGGAACGCTACCGCGAGCGCTTTCGAATCGTTCGCCCGGGCCCGGCGGTCGAGGAGGCGCGGCAGACCGCGGCTCGGGCGCGCGAGCTCCTTTCGCCCGAGCGGTGGGATGAGGCCGTACGGGCCGGCGATCGCATCGCCCCTGCGGAGCTTCGATCGGCCGCAAAGGCAGCGCTGCACGAAGCGTCGGTGCCGACCCTAGGCGGCTCTTGATATGATAGCGGCGGCCACCCCAAGGCCCCCATCGCAAAGAGGAGCAGAATCTTGGCTGAACATCAGGTTGACGCGGTTGTCATCGGAGCCGGACCGGGCGGATACCACGCCGCCATTCGGTTGGGACAACTGGGCAAGAAAGTTATCTGCGTCGATCGCGACGAGGTCGGCGGCGTCTGTCTGAACTGGGGCTGCATTCCGACCAAAGCCCTGCTCCACGTCGGCGAGGTGATTCGTCACATCGATCGCGCCGCCGATATCGGCCTCAAGGTCCCAAAAGCCCAAGTCGACCGCGAGGGCGTTGCGAAGTTCAAGACCGACGTCGTCAACTCAAACGTCGGCGGCGTCAAGACGCTATTTAAAGCCAATGCCGTCGAGTTCGTCTACGGTGAGGCTTCGTTCAAGAGCCCGACCCAAATCGTCGTCAAGAAAAAAGACGGCGGCACCGATACGATCGACGCCAAGGTCGTGATCGTCGCTACCGGTTCGGCTCCCATCGATGTCAAGGCGTGGCCGCGCGACGGCGACAGCATCATCAACTCCGACGATGCCGTCCAGATGAAACGTATTCCCAAGAACCTGCTGGTGATCGGCGGGGGCGTTATCGGCCTGGAGTTCGCTACGGTTTACACGCGCGTCGGGGCCAAGGTTCTGGTGATCGAGGCGCTGCCGCAGTTGCTCACGGGCACCGATACAGAGATATCCAAGACGCTGGGACGCATCCTCAAGAAGCAAGGCGTCGAGATCATGCTCGGCACCAAAGTCGGCAAGGTCGAAAAGAGCGGCGGCGTGGTCAAGGCCACGTTCAACGGCGAAGGCACCAACGCCAAAGACGAAACGCGCGAGTTCGATACGGTGCTCGTTGCGGTGGGCCGCCGCCCGGTGACCGACAATCTGAACTTGCAAGCCGCCGGCTTGAGCGTCGACGACAAAGGCTTTATCGCCATCGACCAGCAGTGCCGTACCAAAGTCCCTAGCATCTTTGCTATCGGCGACGTTACCGGCCAGCCGCTGCTCGCGCATCGCGCGATGAAACAAGGCGTCGTGGCGGCCGAAGCGATCTCCGGCGATAAATCGGCGGCATTCGATCCGATCGCAATCCCGAACTGCGTCTACACCGATCCCGAGGTGGCCACCATCGGGCTCTCCGAGGAAGAAGCCAAGGCCAAGGGCTACGAGGTTCGCATCGGCAAGTTCCCGCTCGCGGCCAGCGGCCGCGCGCGTACGATGAACGAGAGCGACGGCGTTATCAAACTCGTAGGCGACGCCAAGACCGATCTGCTGCTCGGCATGCATATCGTCGCGCCGCAGGCCGAGTCGCTGATCGGCGAAGGTGTGATGGCGTTGGAGATGGGCGCGACGCTCGAAGACATCGGGCTCTCGATCCATCCGCATCCGACCCTGACCGAAGGCATCATGGACGCCGCCGAAGCCGCCCACGGCAAAGCCATCCACATCGTCAATCCCAAGCCCAAAGCCGCCGTCGCGAAATGAAGTGTCACGGCGAGCGTAGCCGAGCGCAGCGAGCGGAGTCGAGCCGCCGGTCCCCGCCATGACGGCTAAGACGGCTCGC
Source organism: Vulcanimicrobiaceae bacterium (assembly GCA_036510515.1). Lineage (GTDB taxonomy): Bacteria > Vulcanimicrobiota > Vulcanimicrobiia > Vulcanimicrobiales > Vulcanimicrobiaceae > JALYSX01. Next base: position 2,538 of record DATCDS010000160.1, on the reverse strand, counting down.
TTGATGGATCTTGGCGTCGCGACGTATCGTGACGTTTGGGACCTGCAGCATCGGGTTCACGCGGCGGTTGCGGCGGGGGACGCGCCCGACACGTGGATCGTCGTCGAGCATCTGCCGGTGGTGACGCTGGGGCGTAACGCCAAGGGCGATGGCAACCTGTTGCTTTCGCGCGAGGCACTGTCGCAGCGCGGCATCGATCTGGTGCAGATCGAGCGCGGTGGCGACGTAACCTACCATGGGCCGGGGCAGCTGGTCGTCTACCCGATTCGCAAACTCGATCGTTTTCGAGAGGTCGTGCCGCTGGTGCGCGCGCTCGAGGGCGCGGTCATCCACGCGATTGCCTCGTTCGGAATCGCGGGCGAGCGCTGGAACGAGCACGCCGGCGTGTGGGTCGGGCGAAATCAGATTTGCGCGATCGGCCTGGCGATTCGAAAGATGACCTCGCTGCACGGGATCGCGCTCAACGTATGCACCGCGTTAGACTACGACCGGCTCATCAACCCGTGCGGCCTGACCGATCGCGGTATTACGTCGATCGCCAACGAGACGGGCCGAACCGCTACGGTGAGCCAAGCCAAGGACGTCGTCCTCGCATCGCTCGCGCAAGCTTTCGATGCGACGTTCGTTCCATACCACGAGTTGGTGCGCGCGTAATGGCTATCGAAATCGATTTGATTGCAGGTGCCCAGACGCCGCGGGTTCGTAAGCCGGATTGGCTGCGCGTCTCCCTGCCCAACGGAGAGGAGTACGATCGCGTTCGGGCCGAGGTCAACTCGCTCAAGCTCAATACGGTTTGTAAGGAAGCGGCCTGCCCGAATATTGCGGAATGCTGGGGCGCCGGAACGGCGACCATCATGATCTTGGGCGACATCTGCACGCGCGGTTGCCGGTTTTGCAACGTGAAGACGGGGAACCCGCGCGGGATCGTCGATTGGGACGAGCCGCAGCGCGTGGCCGAAGCGGTCCGCGATCTCGGCTGGAAGTATCTGGTGCTGACCGCGGTCGATCGCGACGACCTAAAGGACGGCGGAGCGGAGATCTTCGCCCAGACGGTGCGCGCCATTCACGGGATGGTCCCCGGCTCCAAGGTCGAGATCCTCAGCGGCGACTATCGCGGTGATCTGGCGGCGCTCGACGTGGTGATGGATGCGCGTCCCGACGTTTTCGCACACAACCTCGAGACGGTACGCCGGCTCTCTCCCAAGGTTCGCGACAAGCGCGCGACCTACGATCAGTCCTTGCGGGTCCTGCGGCACGCCAAGAATCGAGCGCCCGCGCGCTACACCAAGACCTCCCTCATGCTGGGGTTGGGCGAGACCGACGCCGAGATCGAGCAGGCGATGGACGACGCGCGCGGCGTTGGCGTCGACATCTTCACGATGGGTCAATACCTCCAGCCAACCAAAAAGCATCTGCCGGTGGTCGAGTTCGTGACGCCCCAACACTTCGACGACCTCGGGCGCCTGGCAAAATCCAAGGGCTTCCATCAGGTCGTCTCCAGCCCGCTCTCGCGCTCCTCGTACCACGCCGAACAGGCCTTTCCGGCCTAGCAGAAAACTCGGCCGGGGGCCGCAACACTTGGGGCCCGGGGAGGGTTGGGATACGCGTGACGAGCTTCTTTTTGCGGCGCCCTATTTTCGCAGCGGTCTGTTCGCTGATCATTCTGATCGCGGGCTTGGTGGTCGTTCCGACCCTTCCGGTCGCGCAGTATCCGCAGATCGCGCCCCCGTCGGTCACGGTCAGCGCGCCGTACACCGGCGCCGACGCCCAAACCGTCGAGTCGGCGGTAACCGTACCGCTCGAACAAGCCATCAACGGCGTCAACGGCCTGCGCTACATCACGTCGACGAGCAGCCAGGGAATATCGTCGATCACCTGTACCTTCAACCTGGGCACCGATCTGGATATTGCGGCCAGCGACGTTCAGAACGCCATTCAGACGGCCTACGGCTACCTGCCGGCGTCGGTCAAACAGCTCGGCGTCACGGTCAGCAAGAATTCGGGCTCGTTCGTGATGGCCATCGCGCTGACGTCGAACTCGTCCAAGTACGATTCGCTCTTTCTGAGCAACTATTCCGAGCTGAACATCGTCAACGCCGTCAAGCGCGTGCCGGGCGTGAGCAACGTGCTGATCTTCGGTCAGCGACGCTACGCGATGCGCGTTTGGGTGGACCCGATCAAGCTGGCGGCGCGCGGTCTGGCCACCAGCGACATCATATCGGCGCTCAACGAACAAAACGTCGCGGTCGCCGCCGGCAGTATCGGCTCGGCGCCCGAAGCCTCCGATCAACCCTACACCGTCACCGTGCGCGCCGAGGGCCGCCTTAGCGACCCAGCGCAGTTCAAGAACATCATCCTACGCGCCGATGCCAACGGCGGCTTTACGCGCCTTGGCGACGTAGCCCGCATCGAAATCGGAGCCGAGAATTACGATTCGTTCCTGCGCTACAACGGCAACGAGAACGTCATAGGCTTGGGTATCCAACAGTATTCGACGGCCAACGCGCTGACGGTTTCCTCCGCGGTGCGCGCGCAGCT
>DATCDS010000159.1:0-2684 GCA_036510515.1 Vulcanimicrobiaceae bacterium | reverse complement strand
CGCGCAGCCCAAGCGAACGTACGGCAACGCGATCGCCGGCGGCACCGCGCGGCGCTCCATGACGTCGGCAACTAACTCCGCATCGGCTACGCCGAATGCCACGCGCCGAACGCCTCGTTCGCGCAAAGCGCGCGCCGCGGTCGTCAGCGCGGCGTAGGCGATCTCGCGATCCTGCAGCGCGGGATAACGCTGTACTTTAAATGGCAAACGCAACAACAGCGGCGCGTCGCCCCGGTACGTCGCAACGTAGGCTATGCCCAAGCCGCGCTCGTCGGCCGCGTAGCCGATGGTCGCCTCAAGCAGTGGTGCCGGTTTGTGCCTCTTCATATCTACCTTGTTCCCATTCTATATCGAACATATGTTCGAGTCAAGGGTTAGGGGACCAGGGTTGGCATGAGGCTTTGGTAGAGCTCGACCATGCGGTCGGCTTGGACGTCGAGGGAAAAGCGTTGGGCGCTGGCGCGGAGGCGATCGGCCAGCGCTTCATCGCGGACGGCGGAAACCTCGGCGAAGGCCGCGGCAAAGGCTGCCGGGTTGGGAGCGACAAGCCGGCCGGCCCCGCCCAGCACGTCGCGGTTGGAGGGAACGTCGGCGGCGATCACCGGGGTGCCGGCGGCCATCGCTTCGGCCTGAACCAGGCCTTGCGTTTCGGTACTTGAGGGGAAGACGAACGCGTCGGCCGAGGCGTAGAGATGCGGCAGCGTTTCGCGGGCGGCCGTCCCCAGAAAATGCGCGCGCTCCGCAACGCCGCATTCCTTAGCGAAGCGCTCGAGCGCGCCGCGCTGGGGACCGTCCCCGACGATCGCCAACTGCAGATCGGACGGCGCCAGCGCCAGCGCGCTCAGCAATAATTCGACGTTCTTCTCGCGCGCCAGCCGGGAGACGAAGATCAGCAGACGGCTCGCGTCGGCCACGCCGATGCGCGCGCGCAGCGCGCCGTCGCGGCGGCCCGAGCCGAAGAGCTCGAGGTCGATGCCGCTGGGCACGATCTCCACGCGCGTCATGACGCCCAACTCGCGCAATCGCTCGGACATCGCCGCATTGGGAACCACGGTCGCGTCGGTCAGATCGGCGAATCCGCGCGTCAGCGCTTCGGCTGCGTAGCGCGTCGACTTGGTTTCGAACGGAACGTAGTGCGCGTACTCTTCGAGTTTGGTGTGATACGTGAAGACCAGCGGCATCCCGTAACGCCGCGCGTACCGCATCCCCATCCAGCCGGTGACGAACGGCGAGTGTACGTGTACGATCGAGAGGCGCTTGATGACGCCGTTAAGATTGCGGCGGCTGACCAGCGGCAGGGTCAGCCGGTAGGGCGAGCGCGACGGCAGGGGCAGGGAGGGCATCCGGAAGACCGGCGCCCCGTCGCCTTCGTAGCCGGGCACTTTGGGGGCGAAGCAATAGACCTCGTGGCCGCGGGCGCGCAGGCCGCCGGCTAGGGCGTCGACGGATGCGACGACCCCGTTGACGACCGGATGATAGACTTCGGTGAAGAAGCCGACCCGCAAGTGCTGCACGGCCCGGGGGGTTTGGCGGGAGGGTCCAAGTCCCTCCCCGGCAAAAGGTCTCACCTGCCGTTACTGCGACTTACGGCATAGATAATGGCTTGGCACCCCATGCTATAGTGCCCCAGTTGCTGGGTTGCCACAAGTGCGACCCCTTCAGCGAACCGCGGGAGCGGTTTGCCGAACCCAAAGTTCACCCGCTTGATGCTCTCCGGAGCGTCGGCGCGCACCAACGGTCCGATGGCGTTTCCACCAATTGGATCCGTCAACCAGAGAAACCGCCACTGAAACGACACCGCCTTTGCTAAGGCCTCCCTTGGGATAGCCATGCCCAAAGGACGGTGGACGTCAGGGAAGGAGCATCAGTTGATAGGACGCAGTCCCATCAAGGTCGGCCACCTGGCTGCCTTTAGCGTTCTGGCCGCCGGCCTCATGGCTCTCGGCTTTACCACCTCTCCGTCGGCCGCGCGGGCCGACATCCCCGCCAGCGCGGCGGTTTCGCACGTGGTCTCGTTCGATTCCAACGGATCGACCGCAGAGCACGTCACGACGGCCCAAACCGTCGGCAGCTTCTTGCAAGAACGCGGCATCGTTCCGGGTCCGGACGACTACGTCGCACCCGATCCGCAGACGCCGCTTTCCGACAAGCTCGCGGTCGACTATCGCGCCGCCGTGGCGGTCGATCTCATCTCGCGCGGTCGCACCCTGCACGTGGTCAGCTCCGCACCCAGCGTCGCCGCGCTCTTGACCCAAGAGCACGTCGCGTTGATCGCCGGCGACCGCGTCTATCCCTCCCCGGCAGCCGCGCTGAGCCCCAACCAAACGATTCGCATCGTGCACGTCGCGCGCTGGACGCGCGCTCGCGTGCAGCCGATCCCAGCGACGACGGTGCACCGCGTCGTCTACTCGCTTCCGTATGGAAAAACCAAGGTGCTCTCGCACGGTCGAACCGGATTGCGCCAAACGACGGTACGGTTCACACAAATCGACGGTGGTAAAATTCAAAAGCGCGTGCTCGATTCGCACGTGACGCGTCGGCCGCGTCCGCGCATCGTCGCCGAGGGCGTCGACGAATACGATGCGTTCATGCACAATCGTACCAACGCGCTGGATAAAACGTCGTACGTCGCGCGCGGCGAAATGCAGATGGAAGCCACCGCGTATACCGCGGCTTGCTCGGGC
>DATCDS010000158.1:0-3308 GCA_036510515.1 Vulcanimicrobiaceae bacterium | reverse complement strand
ACCCGAGCCAGCCGCCAAGCGCCCATTCCAAAAGGGAAAACACGCCGACGACCAAGATCGACACAGCCCCAAAGACCGCCGCGCGATTGAGCGCGAATCCGACGTCGAGCAGTCGGCGGCCGAGGAGCGCGTACGTCAGCCCGATCGCCGCGATGGGAAACGCAATATTCTTGGTAAGGGCGACGAGCGGCCCATGTAGATTTACCGCGCCCGCAACGAAGTATGCGACGGGCGCCAAAAACAAAAGCGCAAGCGAACCCGTTGCCCAAACGATCCGCGAACGTTCGGCGCCACGCGCGTCTCGAATTGCAAGTGCGGCGCAAATCAGCGGCAAGAGCCCGGGCAAGACGCTCGTGATGACGCCGTATCCGATCGTCGAAAAAAATCCGAACGAATCGTCGATCGTTCCGAGCCACCATCCGATCGGATCGAGTGCGCTCAAGCCAGCAGCGGCGGCGAGGACGGCGAACGTGACGCCGGTCGCGATGCGGCGTAGCCGCGACGCCGGGCGGGCAAAGCGCATCGCATAGATCGCTAGGAGCGCGAGGCCGGTATTCCACAGGAACGGCGACAACGCTAACCCGCCGATCGTCAACCAATCCTGCGGGGTGAACCACGCGCCGAAATACCCAAAATTTTCGCCAAGGGCGAGTAAGATGAGCGTCGTTGCCAGCAACGTTGCATCGAGGCTGTTCGGTCGCTTGACGACGAGAAACCCAGCGAGCACGAGCAAGATCAAAATTCCGGCGAATCCGAGATAGAACTGCCATCGAATGCGCTGCCAGCGGGGATCGTCCGCGATGTTACGATCCATCGAAACGTTGAGAATCTGGTGCGAACCGTTGCGAACGATCGGCACGTGATAGCGCACACCGTCGCGTAAATACCTAAGCCAATCGACTCGTTGAGCGCGACCCATCGCGTGCAAATCGATGACATCTCCGACGCGCAAGCCGTCGCGTGCCACAGGCGATTTCGGGTCTATTCGCGTGACCCGAAATTGAAACGGGGCGACGTGTTCGATCCCAGTCAAACCAACGTATCCGTCGATCACGTGCGCGAGAATCGTGCTCGCCACGAATTGCACTAGTGCGAAAACGCAAAGCGCTATCAACCCGCGTGCAACGAACGGCGAGCGAACCACCAGAGCAATATTCATCGTAGCAACCCGGGAAGTCCTCGGTCGACGGCTCCTCGGTCGGGCCCGGACATCGAACCGGGTTAGACGCCAGCGGAGATTGCCGCGCCGCCATTACGAGGGCAGGCTCTGCAGGTTCGAATCTTTCGCGACCGCCCGGGTCCCCGAAGGTCACAGATTCAAATCCCGGCCCCAATAAAAGCTGTCCCGGCCAGAAGCCGTTGCTTCCACCGTGGCACCGCTGTGGCACGAGGTCCCCGCAGCCCCGCTCGAGGGGGGCCTCGTTTTGAAAGTGCTCCACTCCTATCCCCCTAAACGCCCACGCCGTGGCATTTCTTGTATTTCTTGCCGCTGCCGCACGGGCACAGATCGTTGCGGCCGACCTTCGGGGCGTCGCGTTGCACGGGCTTGGCCGGCGACTCGTCGTCCTTATTCGTGTGAACGGCCTGCGGGCGTCGCTGGGCTCCGGGCATCGGACCGAGCAGCTGCTCGGCTTCGTCGGTGGATAAGCGGCCCGCCGGGCTGGGCATCAGCGATCCGTCCGGAATCGTCGCGAGACCATCGGATTGGCCGTTCATCCCTTCGGGCGGCGGCCCGTGTTCGATCTTTACGCGGAAGATGCTCTTGATCGCTTCGTCGGCAATGTTGTTCTTAAGGTCTTCGAAAATTTCGTAGGCCTCTTTTTCGTATTCGACGCGCGGATCTTTTTGGCCGTAGCCGCGCAGCCCGATCCCGTTCTTGAGGTGGTCCATCACGTACAGATGGTCCACCCATTGGCGATCGATGACCGGCAGCAAGAGGTAGCGCTGTTCGACGACGCGCAGGATGTCGGGCGAGACCTCGCGCTCCTTGGCCTCGTAGGCCTCTACGCCTTTGGCTTGGACGAGACGCCGAATCTCTTCTCGGTCCTTGCCGGACAAGTCGTCGACGGTCAGCATCTGCTTGATCGGAAAGATTGCGTCGAGCTCGGTCAGAATTTCCGGCAAATCCCACTCGCTGGGCGGAGCGTTCTCCGGCGCGTTCTGCTCGACGGATTCGTCGATCTTAGCGGCCAACGTTTGCAGCATGAAGGTTCGCGAATCGAAGCGCGCTTCGAGGATGGCGCGGCGATCGGCGTAGATGATCGTACGCTGCTTGTTCATCACGTCGTCGTATTCCAAGACGTGCTTACGCGCTTCGTAGTTGTGATTCTCGACTTTGCTCTGCGCGTGCTGGATCGAGCGGCTGACCAGTCCCGACTCGATCGGCTGTTCGTCGGTGAAGCCCACGCGATCCATGATCGAGGTCATTCGCTCGCCGCCGAACAGGCGCATCACTTCGTCTTCGAGCGAGATGTAGAAGCGCGTGGAACCAGGATCTCCCTGACGCCCGGACCGTCCGCGCAACTGGTTGTCGATACGCCGCGACTCGTGCCGCTCGGTGCCGATGATGTGCAAGCCGCCCTTAGCGGCCACTCCCTCGCTCAGCTTGATGTCGGTTCCGCGGCCCGCCATGTTGGTGGCGATGGTCACCTGACCGTCTTGCCCGGCGTCCTTGATGATCTCGGCTTCCTGCTCGTGGTATTTGGCGTTGAGGACGTTGCACTCGACGCCGCGCCGGCGCAACATCGCAGCCAGCAGTTCGCTCTTCTCAATCGAACGCGTGCCGACCAAAACCGGGCGCCCTTTCGCGTGTTCGGCGATGATCTCGTCGACGACCGCTTCGAACTTCGCCTTTTCGGATTTGAAAACGATGTCCGAGTTATCCGTACGTACCATCGGCATGTTGGTCGGAATCACGACCACGTCCAAATTGTAGATATCGCGAAACTCGCGCTCTTCGGTTCTGGCCGTTCCGGTCATACCCGAAAGGTGGTCGTACAGGCGAAAAAGATTCTGGAACGTGATGGTTGCTAGCGTCTGATCTTCGCCACGAACCTTGATGCCTTCTTTGGCCTCGATCGCCTGATGGATGCCGTCTGAATACCGTCGCCCGTACATCAACCGGCCGGTAAACTCGTCGACGATAATGACTTCGCCGTCTTTGATAATGTACTGCTGGTCGCGATGGAACAGATTCCAAGCCTTGAGAGCGGCGTTGAGCTGATGGGCCAACTCGATATTGCGCTGATCGTACAGGTTCCCGACGCCCAGCATCTTCTCAACCTTGGCCACGCCCGCTTCGGTTATAG
>DATCDS010000157.1:0-9201 GCA_036510515.1 Vulcanimicrobiaceae bacterium | reverse complement strand
GGAGGAGCCACGCCAGAGCGATTTGATAGATCGTCGCGCCGCGCGCGTCGGCGACCGCTTGTAAACGCCGGTCCGCGCCGATATCGCCGGCATCCAGCGGGAAGTATGGAAGGAACGCGAGCCCCTCGCTTTGGCAGTAATCGACGACTGCATCGTTCCCGTGCCGCTGTCCGACGCTGAAGGGATTCTGCACCGAAACGATCTGGGCCATCGTGCGCGCTTCTCTGAGCTGCTCGAGCGTCACGTTGGAAATGCCGATGTAGCGCACCTTCCCTTCACGTTGCAACTCCGTCAGCGCGCCGATCTGCTCGCTCAGGGGTACTTGGGTATCGACGGCGTGCAGTTGCAAAACGTCCAGTCGTTCCAAACGTAGGCGCCGCAAACTTCCCTCGGCACATTCGCGCAGACGTTCGGGGCGCGCGTCACGGTCCCACTTACCGGGCCCCGGACGCACCAAGCCGCATTTGGTAGCGATCGTCAGGCCGGCCGGATAGGGGTAGAGCGCTTGCGCGATTTGCTCTTCGTTGACGTGCGGTCCGTAGGCGTCGGCGGTGTCGATCAAGGTGACGCCCAGTTCTACGGCGCGGCGCAAAACGGCCAATGCGTTCTGGCGATCCTGGGGCCATCCCCAGATGCCGGGTCCGCACAGGCGCATGCCGCCAAATCCCATTCGCTGCACCGCGATATCGCCGCCGAGGGTCAGGGTTCCGGCAGCACTAGCATCGATCTTTGACGTCATAGTGCCGCTCATACCCCACGCCGCGCCGTTTGCCCCCCAAACGGTGAGGGGCAGAAGGCTCGATGCGACGAAACGACCCCGCTATGCCCGAAGACCCCGAACAAGGCAACGCGCTGGCCGAATTGCGTCACACGGCCGCGCACGTCTTGGCCTATGCCGTCCAAGAGTTGTTTCCCGATGCCAAGCCGACGATCGGTCCGTCCATCGAGAACGGCTTCTACTACGATTTCGACCGCGCCGAGCCGTTCGCACCCGAGGACCTCGTCGCGATCGAGCGGCGCATGCACGAGATCGTCGCGGCCGATTTGCAGATGACCGGGCAAAAGGTCACGCGCGACCAAGCGATCCAACGGTTTTCCGCAAATCCGTACAAGGTCGAGCTCGCGCGGGGAATACCCGACGGCGAACCGATCACGCTCTACACGATCGGCGCGTTTACCGATCTCTGCCGCGGCGGCCACGTCCGCGGGACCGGCGCGATTCGAGGCCTCAAGCTTACGTCCGTGGCCGGCGCCTATTGGCGAGGCGACGAGCGCAATCCCATGCTGCAGCGCATCTACGGGACCGCCTGGCCGACGCAAGGCGAACTCGACGCATATCTGCATCAAGTCGAGGAAGCCCAAAAACGCGACCACCGGAAACTGGGCGTCGAGTTGGATCTCTTCTCGATCCAAGAGGACGCCGGCGGCGGCTTGGTCTTCTGGCATCCCAAGGGCGCGATCGTCCGTGGCATCATCGAAGGCTTCATCCGCGAAGGGCTGCGCGAGCGCGGCTATCAACCGGTCATCACGCCGCACGTCGTCAGCGAAAAGCTTTACGAGATATCCGGCCATCTCGATAACTTTGCCGACGGCATGTTCGGACCGCTCGAAGTCGAGGAGCAGCGCTTTCGGCTCAAACCGATGAACTGCCCCGGACACATTCTCATCTATAAGAGCCACCTCCATTCCTATCGAGAGTTGCCGATCCGCTACAGCGAATTCGGAACGGTCTACCGCTTCGAACGCTCGGGCGTCTTGCACGGGCTCACGCGCGTACGCGGCTTCACCCAAGACGACGCGCACCTCTTTTGCATGCCCGAGCAACTTCAGGGCGAGTTCGAACGCACCGTCGAGGAAGCGCTGCGCTTGATGCAAGCCTTTGGCTTCACCGATTTTGAATATGTCCTGTCCAGGCGCAAGCCCGAAGACCGGGTCGCTACCGACGCGGTCGCGGAGCGGGCGATCCGCAACGCGCTCGAACGATTCGATCTGCCGTACGGCGTCGACGAGGGCGGGGGAGCGTTCTACGGGCCAAAACTCGATATCAACGTGCGCGACGCGATCGGCCGCAAGTGGCAGTTAGGGACCGTACAAGTCGATTTCGTTCTGCCCCAACGCTTCGACCTGACGTATCGCGGAAGCGACGGCGACCACGTGCCGGTGATGATTCACCGCGCGCTGGCCGGTTCGATGGAACGCTTCTTTGGAATCCTCATCGAACATTTCGGCGGAGCGTTTCCGGCATGGCTGGCCCCCATTCAAGCCGTCGTGGCACCGATCTCCGAGCATCAAGCCGAGTACGCCGAGCGGGTCGCCTCGACGCTGCGCGCCGACGGGTTCCGCATCGAACTCGATGCCAGCAATGAAAAGCTCGGCTACAAAGTGCGGCACTGGAGAATGCAAAAGGTGCCCTACGTCCTGGTCGTCGGAAAGCAAGAAGCCGCCGACGGCACCGTCAACGTCAACGAGCGCGGCATCGATGAGAAACGCACCGTCGCGACCGCCGACTTCGCCCGGGAACTTGGGCAAAAGGTAGCATCCAAAGCATGAACCTTCGCACGTACGCCGCCCCAATCGCACTCGCCACGCTGGCGCTGAGCGCATGTCAGGGCAGCTTCTCCAACGGCGGCACGACGACGCCGGGGATGCCGCCCAATCCGGTCAACAGCACCGGCTCGTCTGCCGCCAACGCCAAGGCGGCGACGTCGCCGACGCCGGGCAACGGGACGTATCCGTTCTCGCAAGCGTCCACGGGCTTTACGTGTCCGGAGGTCCAAGGGTTCTCGTGCGTCCTGCGGTTCAACATCCCGCCGGCGACGCCGACGCCCGTGCCGACCGCGTCGCACCGCAAGGGCAAAAAAATCGCTGCCAAGCCCAAGCGCACGCCCACGCCCACGCCCACGCCCAGTCCGGCGCCATCGCCCTCGCCGCAACCCAGCGCTAGTGACGACGTCGCGAGCGCGAGCGTTGCGCCTTCGGCTAGCACCTCGCCATCGGCGTCGACCCCGCCCGACGCCAACGTCACCATCAAACTCGAGCCGTTACCAAAAGACGCGCCCGCGATGAACAATCCCGACCCCAGCGCGGTTGCGACCACACCGCTGCTGGCCCTGCGGATGAGCGTCGACGGCGACGTCACGCTCGACGGCGCGGCGTCGGCCGATTTCACGCTCCCCAAAGAGCAGATCGGCGGACGCGGTTTCGCCATCCAATTGTTTGCAGAAACGCAAGGCAAACGTCACAAGATTAGCGATCGCTACTTGGGGTCGTATTCGCAATCGACGCTGGATGGAACCACGCTCCACTTCTCCTTCACGCCCCCCATGGTGACGGTAAAGAAAGGCGAGACCTGGCTGTTCGTGCTGTATGGCGACGAACGCCCTTCGGGCTCGGCTAGCCCGGCGCAAGGATCCGCGACGCCGTCGGGGTCGCCAGCAGCCGGCGACTCCGCAGCGCCAGCGCCGAGCGCTTCCGCCCAACGATAACGGTGACGCCGGCACAAACCAGGACCTTCGTCGCGTCCTTTCTGGGTTGGACGCTCGACGCGTTCGACTACTTCCTCCTAACGTTCGTTCTCGTGCTCGTCGCGCACGACTTTCACCGCAGCATCGTTGAGATGACCGTCGCTATCCTGCTGACCTTGGCGATGCGTCCGCTGGGAGCGCTGCTCTTTGGATGGCTGGGCGACCGTTATGGAAGACGCGTTCCGCTCATGTACGATGTCGCCGCTTACGCGATCCTCGAGCTGGCCACCGCGTTCTCGCCGACCTTCACCGCATTTCTCATCTTGCGCGCGCTCTACGGCGTCGCGATGGGCGGCGAGTGGGGCCTGGGTGCGGCATTGGCCATGGAATCTCTGCCGACACATCGTCGAGGCTTCTACTCGGGTCTTCTTCAAGCCGGGTATATGCTGGGCTATCTGTTAGCGGCCGTCGCCTACTATCTGGTGTTTACGTTCACGCCCTGGGGATGGCGCGGGCTATTCGTCATCGGCGTCCTGCCGGCGCTGCTGATCATCTACATCCGAAAGAACGTGCCCGAGTCGGCGGCGTGGCGCGAGCAGAAACGCTCGGGCTTGACCGGTTCGCCGGTCATCGTTCGCGGGCTTCTCGCGCGTTGGCCGCTGTTGCTCTACACGATCGTGTTGATGGCGGCGTTCAACTTCATGTCGCACGGGACGCAGGACCTCTACGCGACCTTCTTGCAGAAGCAGCACGGATTTGGCGTCGGGCAAACCTCTTTGGTCTCGATCGTCGCGGCGGTCGGCGCGATAGGCGGCGGAGTCTTCTTCGGCTGGTTCTCACAGCGCTTCGGGCGCCGCGTGGCGGTCCTCGTCGCCGGTATCTTGGCGCTAGCCGTCATTCCGATCTGGGCGTTTAGCGCGACGCTGGGGTTGCTGGCCGTAGGCGCCTTCACGATGCAATTTATGGTGCAGGGCGCGTGGGGCGTGATTCCCGTGCATTTGAACGAGATCTCGCCGGCCAACGCGCGCGGCATCTTTCCTGGGTTCACCTACCAGCTCGGCACGCTAATCGCCGCCAACGCCGCCACCGTGGAAGCGGTGTTCGCCGCGCATCGGTTCGGACTGCCCAACGGACACGCCGATTACGCCAAAGCGTTGGCGGCCATCGCCGCGATCGTCATCGTTGCCGTCATCGTCCTCACCGCGGTCGGACGTTTCGTCGTCCCCGAACGAAAAGACTCGGCCCTAACGACGACTTAGGTTCCCTAGCTTTTTTTCTTTGGGACCTTGTCGCCTTCGGCGCGCGCTTCGCTCAGGCCAATCGCGATGGCTTGCTTGCGGCTAGTCACCTTGCGACCGCTCTTGGATCCCGAGCGCAGCTTGCCGCTCTTCATCTCTTCCATCGCTCTCTTGACCTTTTTCCCGGCCTTGGGCCCGTACTTACGCGTCGACTTCTTTCGCGTGGTTTTCTTGCGCGTGGTTTTCTTGCGCATGGTTTTCTTGCGCGTGGTTTTTTTGCGCGTCGTCTTTTTAGCAGCCATGGTTCCTCCTCCTCGCGTGGTTGTTTCAATGCTACCGCGACCGGAGCGACGTTAAACCGAGCCCCGTGCAACCTCCTGCGGCGCGGTCACGCCTCTTGGTGAAGTTCGAAAACGCAGAACCCCTTGCGATCGACCTGTACCGGAATGCCGCTTTCCAACTCCCGCGCGCTGACGACCGCGCCCTCGACCCAGGCGCCGCGCATGCTGTTAAAAACGCGCATCGCATACGTCCCGCTCAGGCCGTCGGATACGCCGATCGCCGTCGTGAGGGTTCGATCCGTCGTATTGCCCACAAACAGCACCATGTTCTGCCGCTGTCGCAGCGCAAGTCCGACCGCAGCGTCCCCTCCGATGGTGATCTTCTCGGTGATCTCCCTATCGTAAGCCGTGTACGGCGACGCTTGCTGAAAGTGAAAGTTGGAGTACATCTTGATCTCGGGAGCGCGCACGACGAACCACGTCAAGGATTTGCCGGCTAGGGGCAGATTGCGCACGCCGATCCATTTCCAATCCGGAGACAAACGAGGATTGATCGCCGGCTGGTCGCCGGAAAGATCGAGGCCGGCGGCACCCTCGATGGCCGCCCATACGTAGCGCGGCGGGAACCACGGCGAGAGCATCATTCCTTGATTGACCAGCGTCTCGCCGTGAAGCCACTCCGAAAACTGCCCCGGCACCGTATTGTTGCGTCGCGGATCGCGCGCATAATGCACGAAGCTCTTGGACAACGCTTCGGCCATGAATCCCGGGTTGAACTTTGCGGCGGCGAAAGCGTACCAGAACGTGACGCCCACCCAAACCCCGCCCAGCAGTCCGAAGCCATGCGTTGGTCCGTAGTTCAGCGCGTTTCGCGGCACCGTGCGGATACCGGCGTCGGTCCAAAATTCCTCAACGCTGAGCCTGCCGACAATGTCGGACGCGACCTTATCGTCGGCCACACCGAACATCACGGGGAAGATCAAGTCCGATGTCACGTCGGTGCGCCGCTCGCCGTTCAGGTCGATGTTGAGGTAATAGAGGCCCGTGGCCGGATCGAACAGATGCTTGTTGATGGCCGCTCGGAGCGCGGCCGCCTCGTCTTGATATTGCTGCGCCTGGTCGTGCAGGCCCAAGACCCGAGCCATCTGCGACATGGTCCTAAGAGCGGCGAAGCATTCCGAATTGACTTCCGTGGTCGCGCCGGAGAGCTGGTAGCGCTCGATGACGTTGCGCCAACCGACGATACCCCAGGTGGCCTCGCCATCGGCAGTGCACCAGACCAGCCCTCGCTCGTCGCGCTGTGAGAGGAGATAGTCCGCGGCTTTGCGCGCCGCAGGAAACACGCGCTCTAAAAATTCCCTGTTCCCGGTGGTGCTGTAGTGATGCCAGAGCGCGACGATCAAGAGCGGCGTATTGTCGTTGACGTTCAGGTTGTAATCGTTCGTCTTCCCCGTGCGAATATCGTAGTATTCGATCACCATGCCGCTCTTCTCAAGATGTTCTACATACCACATCAGCGACGCTTCTGCGAACTCGGGCGTCACGTAGTCGGCGCCGAACGCGTACCAGGCGGTATCGCGCGCCACGCTGTTGCTCGATCGCGCCGGATCGTTGACAAAGCACCACCCCTGGGGGGCGAACGATTGCACGCGCAACATGTTGGCCTTGGCCCACAGCACGCCGCGGTTAACGATCGCATCGGGCGTTACCACCGCCGAGCGGTTGAGCACCTCTCGATAGTAGCTCTGGGTCGTTGACAGCGCATCGTCGGCACTTGGAAGGTTCTTGACGTTCGCTATGGCATCGCGAGCCCCGGCGATCGAAAGCGTGACGAGCAAGGTGAAGGACGCGCGCTCGCCGGCTTGGAGCGCGTGCTGCAGATGCAACGCGCCCATCGGATCGCTGGCCGGAGAAGTCGCCTTGCCCGAGAGCATGCCCGGGCACGTCTTGGAGATCGCCTTCCCATGATCCATCGTGGTTTCCCAGCTCGTCACCGGAACCGAACAAGCAAACGCCCGAGCGAGGCGCGGATCCTTCTCGTCCGTGGCGACGATCGCGTTGGCACGCCGGTCGAACCGCGTGCGAACCGCGCCAACGGTGTCGCCGCGCAGTTGGGCGAACCCGTACGTTTCGATTTCGAGGGCTTGGTCGGTGGCGTTGTGCAGTTCCACCGAATAAAAGACGCCCGGAAGATCGACGACATCACCGTTCGGCTTACCGCTGAGCACGAAGACGTCTTCAGTCACCTCGACGCCGTTGGAGAGCGTAAAACGATGCTCCTGATGCTCTGGGTAAATCGTAAAACTGCCCGGAAGCGCGCTCAGCGCGATCCCCGTGCGGTGGTCCCAATGATGCGCCACGACGGTCCCCACGACCGTCTTGCCGCAATCTGTCGAATAGATCTTTTCGATCGCGCCGGTTGCCTTGATGACGGCGACGCATTTGGGCCCGCCGAGCGTGCTGCCGGCGGCCATCTCCTGGTCGGAAACCGAATAGTACACGCCCTTTTGCCCGGCGCCGAAGATCTCGGGAAGCGCCACAGCACGCCGGCTGCTACGGGTTGGCAAACGCAACGATCTCGCCGCTCTCGCGGTGATTGGTCCAAAACCGCTCGCCGTCGAAGGTCAGGGCTCGGGCGGCAAACGGCACGCGCGCGAGATCTTCCACGACCGGAGTTTCGCCGCGCGCATCGATGCGCGTGATGAAATACTCGTCGGACGCCTCATCGTCGGTATTGAGGATGAAAAAGCGGCTGGCCACCACCACCAGCCCGCAGATGCCGCGCGGCGTCGCGATCGTACGCAGCACCTTGCCGCGATCGCTGACCTGCAGGATGCGCTGGTCGTACCATTGGCTGACGTACAAGAAGTCGCCGTCGTACCCTAGCTGCGAGCCCGTATCCTCCGGGCAAGCAACGATATCGGATTCTCGAAATCCGTGCCCGGGGATAAAGCGTCCGATCACGCGGTCGTCCGCTTCGCCGATGCCGTAGATCACGCGCAGTTCGTCGCCGACGACCGTCGCGCCAAACGGGCGTCCGGGCACCTGCGCTTCCTCACGGACGGTCCAGTGATCGGGGTCGATGGCATACAAACGCTGAGTCTCCAGCGATCCCATCCAGAGATAGTGGCCGTCGAACGCTAACGCCTGCGGGCGCGGCGCCGGCGAGGGCAGCCGGCGCAGTTCGGTTACATCTTGCATGTCGGGGCTCTTCGACCGCGACTTCGAAAATCTCTTGCGCGTCGCGCGGTCGCGCCGTTCGAAGGCAGGCCGCCGCTTGGCACGAACACGGACGGATATGCTGCTGCTCGGGATCGAAACGTCTTGCGACGATACCGCGACCGCCGTGGTGCGCGATGGCCGCGACGTACTGTCGAGCGTTTCGACCAATCAAGATGCGTTTCACGCAAAATACGGCGGTATCGTTCCCGAGATCGCCAGCCGCCAGCACGTCGCCTTACTGTCGGCCGCGCTCGAAGACGCGCTGGAACGCGCGGAAACGACCCTCGACTCAATCGACGGCATCGCGGTGACGCGCGGCCCGGGTCTCATCGGCAGCCTCATCGTCGGCGTCGCCGCCGCAAAGGCGCTCGCGTTTGCCGCCGGCAAGCCGATCTACGGGGTCAACCATCTGCACGGACACATCTTCGCCGCGTTCCTCAATCCCGACGACGCGAGTTCGTCCGAAGATTCGGGCGTACCCGACTACCCATTCCTCACGCTGCTGGTTTCCGGAGGGCACACGCAACTCGTCGCCGTCCGATCGCCCACGAGCATGCAGGTTCTCGGAAGGACGCGCGACGATGCGGCCGGCGAAGCCTACGATAAAACCGCGCGCTTGCTGGGCCTGGGATTTCCCGGCGGCCCGCAACTCGACCGTCTCGCGCACGACGGCGATCCCAAAGCCTACGTCTTTCCGCGCCACAAGCCCGATGGCGACGCGCTGGACATGTCGTTCTCGGGTCTGAAGACGTCCGTGCGCTACTTCCTAGAATCGCCCGCCGGCAAAGAGGCGAGGCCGCAAGACGTCGCCGCGTCGTTTCAAGCCGCGGTGATCGACGTGCTGATCGCCCGCGTCGATGCGGCGTTTTCGCGCCACGCATACACCGGCGTCGTCCTCTCCGGCGGCGTCGCCGCGAACTCGGGCCTGCAGACGGCGTTGCGCGCATGGGCGCACCGACGCAACGCCCGTGCCTTTATCCCGCTCCCCAAGTACTG
>DATCDS010000156.1:0-7612 GCA_036510515.1 Vulcanimicrobiaceae bacterium | reverse complement strand
CGAATCACGCCAGCGTCTGCACTTCGACCGAGAGTACCGGCGGAAGATCGCGAACGATCGGCGCCCAATGATCGCCGGCATCGGCCGACGCGTAGACTTGTCCGCCGGTGGTCCCGAAATACACGCCGCAAGAATCCAGGGAGTCGACCGCCATCGCGTCGCGCAGCACGTTGACGTAACAGTTGTTCTGGGGCAGGCCGTCGGCCAACGCTTCCCATTGGTCGCCGCCCGTGCGGCTGCGGTAGACGCGCAGCTTCCCGTCGAGCGGGAAATGCTCGGAATCGCTCTTGATCGGGACGACGTAAACGGTATTGGGTTCGTGCGCGTGTACGTCGATGGCGAACCCGAAGTCGGTGGGCAAGTTCCCACTGACCTCGTGCCACGATTCGCCGGCGTCGTCGCTGCGCATCACGTCCCAATGCTTTTGCATGTAGAGCACCTCGGGGCGCGACGGGTGCATGGCGATACGGTGCACGTAGTGTCCGACCTCCGCCTCGGGATCGGGGATTTGCGCGGACTTCAGCCCGCGGTTGATCGGGCGCCAAGTCGTTCCGCCGTCGTCGCTCTTGAACGCGCCGGCGGCCGAGATGGCAGCGTAGATCTGCTGCGGATCGCGCGGATGCAGCAAGATCGTGTGCAGGCACATGCCGCCGGCGCCCGGCTGCCACGAACTGCCGGTTCCGTGACCGCGAAGGCCCGAGAGTTCGTGCCACGATTGGCCGGCGTCGGTCGAGCGAAACAGCGCGGCGTCTTCGACGCCGGCGTAGACGGTGTCGGGATCGGTCAGCGAGGGCTCCAAATGCCAGACGCGGGCGAACTCCCAGGGGTGCGGCGTGCCATCGTACCATTGATGCGTGCCCGGCACGCCATCGTAGACGAATTCGCTTCCCACCGGCTGCCACGACGTGCCGCCGTCGTCGGATCGCTGCATCACTTGTCCGAACCAGCCGCTGGTCTGCGACGCGTACAGACGGTTGGGATCGACGGGCGATCCCTTGACGTGATAGATCTCCCAGCCCGCGAAATGCGGACCCTCGATCTTCCAATTGCTACGCTTGCCGTCGGCGGTCAGGACGAACGCGCCCTTGCGCGTTCCGACCAAGACGCGAACGCCGCTCATGGCGCTTGCACCGTGTTGGTCTGCACGTTCTGGGGCATTTGATCCAGGACGAATAAGCGTACCGGCGCGCGCCCTTGGACACGCGCACGATGCCAGCTGCCGATCGTCTCGACGAAGGCGCTTCCGGTCACGTAGTGACGCGTCGCGCCGCCCTTGTCTTGAACGTTCAACGTGCCGGCAAGGACGTACGCGTAGCGTGGGTAGATGTGCTTGTGGTAGCCGCCCGCGTAGCCTGGGGGAATCACGACGATCGATCCGATCACGCGAAGGCGTCCCGACGGCATCGCGATCGGCTGTCCGGTCGCGGTCGTGGTCGTGTTGAGGATCTGCTTGGCGGTCATTTGCGGTGCGGCGTACGCCGGGATCGATGTCGCAAACAATGCGACGGCCAGAACTGAAGCGAATTTCACTGTAATCTCCTTACGATGCGGTTCCGCGAGAGAGTTCGGCATGCGCGACGAGGCGTTCGTAGCTGGGGCGGTCGACCACGAACAGCATGGCGGCGATGAAGACGAGCATGAAGACGATCGCGCTGCCGAATGCCGCGGGAAACCCGTGCGCGGTCGCAATTGCCGCCAAGATGAGGGAGCTGAACGCACCCACGATGTTGAGCACGCCGTTGTAGACGCCATAGACCAGGCCGGTTGAGGCTTGATTGGGCGAAACGTCGATGACGCTCACCGCCCACGCGCCGACGGTCATGTTCATGAACAACTGCGCCAGGCCGAGCAGAACCGCGGTTGGGCCCGCGAAACCAGCGTGGACGCCGGCCATCGAAAGCACGACGCAGATCGCACCGGCGCCCATCGGCACCGCGGTTCCGATGCGCCGCGCGGTCAGCCGATCGAAACGCCGAGCCAAGTAATCGTTAAACGGACCCGAGAGCACGAAACCCAGAAATCCCATGCCGTACGATACCCCCGACCACCAGCCGGCCTTCACGATGCTGAAATGGAACGTGTAGTACATGTAGCTGGGCATCCAGTTCAGGAACGTAAACAGGACGTAGCCGAAGGTGAGATAGATCAGCAATAACCCGACGCCCGTACGGCTGAAGAACACGCTGCGTATGCCGACCCAGTCGGCTTTCTCATCGACCTTTGCGTGGTTGCCGATGTGCGCGATCTCTTGGGCGTTCACGTGCGGGCTGAGCGCGGGCCGATCGCGCACCACAAGGATCCACACCGGCAAGATCAATAACCCAAGAATGCCAAAGTCGATAAACGTCCACTGCCAGCCGAACTTAAACAATATCCACGTCGCCAAGAACGCCCCGACGAACGGTCCGAGGTACTGTCCCGACCCGGCCAGCGTGTAGAGCGTCGATCGTTCTTTGATCGAGACCCAGGTGTTGGCGAGTTTGGCGTTGATCGGCCAGATCGGCGCTTCGCCGGCGCCCATGAGCCCGCGAATGACGTACCATCCCGACAGGGATCGCGCAAACGGCGTCGCGATCGTGAAGATCGACCACCACCCCAGCGTCAGGGGGAGCGCCCAGCGCAGGCCCAAGCGGTCGATCAGCCAGCCGCCGGGGAAGTTGAAGGCCGCATAGATGATGCCCCAGACAAACAAGATCGATCCGATCTGATTCAAGTCGAAGCCGAATTGATGGCGGATCGAGGGAATGGAAACCGAAAAATTCACGCGGTCCATGTAATTGACGAAGACGCTCACGAACATGAGCAGGACCACGTAGTACCGTTGGTTGGTCAACGGCCGATTCCGCAGAAGCGGCGACGCGTGAGGTCGGTCATGACGACGACTGCGGCCTGCGGGTTCCGGCTTCCTTCGAGGCGACCAGGGATCGTTCGACCGGCCTGCCAACGGAGCCGTCGTGAACCAGAGGCTCTCGTCGCTGTCGCGCTTGGCATTGGGCGCGTTCGCCGCCGCCATCGTAACGATATCGCCCGCACGAGCCGGGATGGTTCCGCAAATAACGTTTGTGGTTACGACCGATAAGCCGCCGGCATTGCAAGCCTTTCGTCGCGGCCTTCTGGATTATTACGCCTACAACGTCGAGGCCGCGCAGCAAGAGTTTTCCACCGCCGCGCGGCTCGACCCGCATTTGGCGATGGCCTATTGGGGCGTTGCGATGAGCGACGCTCCAAACCTTAACGTTCCGCCGACCGACGCCCGCGAAGCCCAAGCCGTGTTGGCACTCAAACGTGCGCGTGGCGTAGAAGGCTACGCCTCGCCCAGAGAGCGCGCCTACATCGATGCGGCGACGACGCGCTTTAGCACCGCCAAGCCTCGCAACGATGCCAAGCTCGAGGCGATCTATACGTTGGCGATGCGCGCGGTCGCCGCGACGTATCCGACCGATCCCGACGCGTTGACGTTGTACGGCGAGGCGCTGCTCTACACCGACGATCGTTCGCCGGAGTACCAGGCGAATTTGGAAGCCGCGGATCGCGCTTTCGCAGCGGCGTTGGCGCTGGATCCGCTCGCCGTCGGCGCGCTGCATTTCACGATTCACACCGACGAGATGCTGCATCGTCCGCAAGACGCGCTGGTCGCCGCCCGGACGCTGGCGGCGTTCGATTTTCCGATGCAGAACTCGCATCTCAGCCACATGCCCGGGCACATCTTCGCCTCGCTGGGACTCTACGACGAGGACGCCGTGTGTACGCTCAAATCCGTCCAGCAGGACGATGAGTGGATCGCGGCCGCGCACCCGGGCTTCTACGATTCCGGCCCGTACTATCGCCGCCACAACATCGCGTACGCCGTCTACGCGCTCACGCAGTTGCAGCGCGGCGGCGAAGCGGTCGCATTGGCCCGGCGCGAAAACGACGTCCCTCAGCAAGCCGCCACGCTCGTCGCCCAGCAGCGTTGGAACGACGTGTTGGCGTTGCGCCCGGCCGTCGGCGAGCGCGGCGCGCGATTCGATCGCGCGATCGCTCTGGCGCAGACGGGGAAGGTTTGGCAGGCACGGCGCGAGCTCGCCGCATTAGCGCGCGACCCCGGGTCCAACGTGCGAGCCGCTCGTATCGATGCGGTGTACGGCGCGGGGCTCATCGCCGTCGTCGATGGAAAGGACGCGGTCGCGCGAGCGTTGCTGCAGCAGAGCATTGCGGCCGTCGATGCGTACGACAGCGAGATACCGATCCTCTGGGAATACCCGCCGCGCATCGCGCTCGCGCAGATGCTCGCGGCCAACGGCGATCCGGAGAGAGCCTTCGCGCTCTATCGGGAAGAGCTCGTGAAGATGCCCAACGCACCGGCGGCCTTACGGGGGCTCGAAGGCCTCGGCGCGCGCGCGAAGCATCCTTAGCAATCTTCCTCCGCAAAGGAGTTTCGTCTCGACGTAGCGTAGTCTGGGGATTCGCCTTATGCCAATTCGCCAACTTTCATGCTGACGTCCGGAACCGACGGAAAACCTCGACGCGATGCGGCCGATGGCGCGGTCGATAGTTGGGCCGAAGCGGTCGCAGCGACGCAAGTTCGCGGCGTGGCCAGTACCGGCCACGAGCACCTGCGCTACGTCGTCGACGTGCAAGAGCGCTTCTACGTGCCCGCTTTCACGCTCGAAGCCCACATGGTGCCGGTGCTCAAGAGTGGCCTGCATGGCGCCGCGCGGTCCTTCCCGATCCACGGTCTGGCCGCGGGCAGCGCCAAGCAGATTCTTCCCATCGATCGCACGATCGGAAGGCTAATCAATGCCAGCGGATTGGTCGGCGGCTTGGGGAGCAACGTTTCCCCGATCGTGCTGGGGACGCTCCTGGAGGTCCTAATACGAACCGAACGCCTGCATTGGCGTTCGCTGCGCGGTCCCACCTTGCATCGCGAGGCGTTGGACGACGTGCGCTTTTCGTGGAGCGTGGACGAAGATGGTCGACAGCGTCTGCATCTCGACGAACGTCCATCGACCCGCCTGATCGGCGCGATCCCGTTGTGGTACGTCGATGCGGAACACGCGCTGGCGGGCCCCGCGCGCACCACACTCGATCCAACGGTCGCGGCCCTGCTTGCCGCCGCACCCGCATTGACGCCCGAGCAGGCCAAACGCGCGCAGAGCGCTTTGCGGCACGTGTTCGTTGCCGTCGGCATCGATGGGCCAGCGGCCGAGATCGACGTGCGCACGTTGGACGATCGCCCGACGCCGTCGATGCGTTTGAACGTGCGCGATGGCGCCGCGGTTGCCGACCTGGAGTTCGTCTACGCCGAGCCTGCATCGCCGCGTCGCGCTGCATTTGAAAACGCGGCGTTCGCGCGTTTGCAAGAGCTGGGATTCGAACGCGAGCAGATGGTTCTGCGCTTCCCCCAGCCCGAGGAGCTGCGCTGGCTGCGCTTTCTTGGCAGCGGCGCAGCGGTCTTACGCGCCGACGGCTGGCGCGTGGAGATCGACGACGATTTTCCGTATACGATCGTCGAGCCCGACGACGTCTGGCATGCCGAACTGACGCCGGGCGAGCACTCCTGGTTCGAGTTGGACTTGGGCATCGATGTTGCGGGCGGCCGCATTCCGCTGCTCCCGATCCTCGTCGATGCGCTGGGCAAAAACGGCATCGGTTCGGCCGACGATTTGGGCGCGCTGGCGACGCGCAGCGAGCCCGTCTACGGCAAACTTCCCAACGGCACGTACGTCGCGCTGCCCGCCGAGCGGATCGCGCGCGTCCTGGCGACGCTGGTCGATCTTTTCGACGGTGCCGCGGCGCTCACCGAAGGTGGGCGTCTGCCGATCGCGCCGATGCAAGCCGCGTCGCTCAAGCATTTGGAGGGCGCCGCCGAGGTGCTGTGGAGCAAAGCGCGGGAGCTGGAAGATCTGCTCGCGGCACTCGATGGCATCGAGCGACGGCCGATCGACGTGCCGACGACGTTTCATGCCGAACTGCGGCCCTACCAGCGCGATGGCGTCGCGTGGCTGCAGGCACTGCGCGAGTACGGCTTCGGCGGCGTTCTGGCCGACGACATGGGATTGGGCAAGACCGTGCAACTGCTCGCGCACGTCGCGATCGAAAAGGCTGCGGGCCGTCTGCACGCCCCGGTGCTGATCGTCGCGCCGACCAGCGTGGTCCCCAACTGGCGATCGGAGATCGTGCGCTTCACGCCGGAACTCAACGTCGTTTCGCTTACCGGGGCGGATCGGGCCGAACGCTTCGGATCGATCGACGATTTCGACGTCGTGCTGACGACCTACGCGCTGCTTCCGCGCGACGCCGAGCAGCTGGTCGCGCGGCGCTGGTCGATCGTCGTGCTCGATGAAGCCCAAGCGATCAAGAATCCACGCGTGAAAGCCGCGCTGGCCGCGACGCGGCTACAGGCCGATCAGCGCATCGCGATGACCGGGACGCCGATTCAGAACCACCTCGAAGATCTGTGGTCGATGTATGCGTTTGCGGTGCCGGGATTGTTGGGCGAGCGTTCGCGTTTCGCTCGCCTCTTTCGAACGCCGATCGAGAAGCGCGGCGACACGTTGCGCCGTAACGCATTAGCCGCGCGTATCCGCCCGTTCTTCTTGCGGCGAACGAAGGATCGCGTTGCCTCGGAGCTGCCCGAGAAGACCGAGATCGTTCAGCGCGTCGAGTTGGCCGGCGCCCAGCGCGACTTCTACGAGACGATCCGCTTGGCCATGCACAAGCGCGTGCGCGACGAGGTCAGCCGCCGAGGCTTGGCACGCAGCCGTATCGTCGTGCTCGACGCGCTGCTCAAGCTGCGCCAAATCTGCTGCGACCCGCGCTTGGTGAAACTGCCGGCCGCGGCGGGCGTGAAGGAATCGCAGAAGCTCGATGCGTTGCTTGAGATGCTCGAAAGCCTCATCGAAGACGGCCGGCGCGTCCTGCTCTTTTCGCAGTTCACCTCGATGCTCGATTTGATCAAGCCCGAGTTGGAGAAGCGAGAACTCGCGTTCGTCGAATTGCGCGGCGACACGCGCGACCGCGAGACGCCGGTCCTGCGCTTCCAGGGTCTCCAGGTGCCGCTATTTCTCATCAGCCTCAAGGCCGGCGGCACCGGCCTGAACCTGACCGCGGCCGACACGGTGATCCACTACGATCCGTGGTGGAATCCGGCCGTCGAACGGCAGGCCACCGACCGCGCCCACCGCATCGGCCAGGAGCAGCACGTCTTCGTTTACAAACTGATCGCCGAGGACACGGTGGAGGAACGAATCTTAGAGCTGCAGCAGCGCAAGGCGACCCTGGCGGCGAGCTTGTTCGACGAAGCGACCACCGCGCCGCTGCGTTTAGAGCTCGACGACATCGAGCGCCTCTTCGCCTAGTGTGACTCACAACACTAGCGCGATGCCGTTTTCTCGCGGATCGCAGATCGCCAAGGTCGGGATGTACGTTGCGGGCTTTGCGGCGGTCACCAACATCAGCATCATGTATCTGGCGCTGCCGAGCATCGAACGATCGCTGCACGCGGGCATCGCAGACCAGCAGTGGGTCCTGAGCATCTATCCGTTGATGGAAGGCGGCTTTACGCTGGCCGCGGGAACCCTGGGAGATCTCTACGGCCGCCGTCGGGTCCTAGGGATCGGAACGCTGATCT
>DATCDS010000155.1:0-46424 GCA_036510515.1 Vulcanimicrobiaceae bacterium | reverse complement strand
ATCGCTTCGTCGGTTCGGGTGACCGATAACCGGGACGCCATGGCCAAGACCTTCGACCTGCTCGAAAGAATCGACCATGGGTTCGTCTTCGTGAATTTGAACGACTTCGATTCTAAGTACGGCCATCGCCGCAACGTGCGCGGCTATGCCGGCGCGCTCGAGGATCTCGATTCCCAGATCCCGCGTCTGGAGGCCTTGCTGCGCCCGGGCGACCAGGTGATTTTCACGGCCGACCACGGCTGCGACCCCACCGCGCCCGGCAGCGACCACACCCGCGAGTTCGTCCCGTTCATCCATTTGAGCTCGGCGCCGGGCGCCGACCTTGGGGTTATCGAAGGGATGGACCATGTCGGGAAAACCGTGGCCGCCGGGTTTGGGGCCTAGGGGTTCGGTCGTGCAGGCCGTCGCCGGCTCCAGGCCGGTTCCGCGTTCCGTCCCGGCATCGTGGTGGGCGATCAAACGTCTGGGCGACGTCACGGTCGGGTCGCTGCTGACCATCTGTGCGCTGCCGATCGTCGCCGTGGCCGCCATCGGCATCGTCGCGGTCACGGGCGGTTCGCCGTTTTATCTGCAAGAACGCGTGGGCCAGCATGGCCGCCGCTTCAAGATGTTTAAGCTGCGCACGATGGTCAAAGATGCGCACGCGATGCGTCGCGACGTCATGCACCTCAACGAGGTCGACGGGCCGGTCTTTAAGATTCGCAACGACCCGCGCTTGCATCCCTTGGGGCCGCTCTTGCGCCGCACGTCGATCGACGAGCTGCCGAACTTTCTCAACGTCCTGCTCGGGCACATGTCGCTGGTCGGGCCGCGTCCGGCACTGCCCAGCGAGGTCGAACACTACGACGAGCGCGCGATGATGCGATTGTCGGTGCCGCAGGGCGTCACGTGTCTTTGGCAAATCGGCGGCCGCAGTCGGATGTCGTTCCAACGCTGGATGGAACTCGACAACGAATATGCGCGCACGTGGACGCCGCTGACGGACGCGGCAATCCTGCTGCGAACGATACCGGCCGTGTTTCGCGGGGAGGGTGCGCATTAAGCCGCGCCTACGCGTGCTGGCGTCGAGCCGCGCGAGCGCTCCGGGGGCGTTAGTGAGTTCGGCGCTTTTCGTTATCGTAGCGACCTTCGGCTCGACGATCCTGGGATTCTTGCGCGAGGTCGTCAACGCCAAGTATTTCGGCACGCAGTGGTACATGGATTCGTTCCTGGCCGCGGCGACCGTTCCAACGATATTATTCGGCATCTTTAACGGTGCGCTGGTCAGTGCGCTGGTGCCGACGTTCACGGGCTATTTCGCCGACGACGATGAGGCCGGCGCTTGGCGCCTGGCCAACACGATCGTGAACCTGCTGGCGATCGTGCTGACGGGATGTGCGATCGTCGGATATTTTACGGCTCCGTACTACGTTCCGGTCATCGCACACGGCTTTGACTCCGAGCAAATGGCGCTGGCGGTCTCGATCACGCGCTGGCTGATGCCCACCATCGTGGCAGTCAGCCTGAGCGGCGTGCTCTCGGCCATGCTCAACGCTTACCAGCGGTTCCGAGCGACCGCGATGATCGGCATCGCGGTCAATGCGATCACGATCGGCTGCGTGGTAACGCTCTACGGCAAGCACGGTATCTACGCGCTGGTAACCGGAACGACGGTAGGTCTGATCGCGCAGGTGCTCGTCCAACTACCGGCATTCTTGCGCATCGGACTGTATCGTTTCGAAATCGATCTGCACCATCCGGGCCTCAAGCAGATGTGGATGCTGCTCGGACCGATTATGGTGGGATCGGCGGCCGGGCAAGTGGCGTTGTTCTTCGATCGCTTTTTCGCCTCGACGCTTAGCCCGGGCTACATGGCTGGGATGAACTATGCGACCAAGCTAGTGAACTTTCCGCTGCAAGTCTTTGCGGCAGCGATCGCGACGGTGATCTTTCCGCTGCTGGCCGTGCAGTTCGCGCGCGCCAATCGGGCCGGCGTTAGCCGTAGCGTCGTCACCGGTTTGCGTTTGGTGAACTTCATTACGATTCCATCGATGGTGGCGCTGATCGCGTTGGCACACCCGATCGTCCAGACGCTGTTCGAGCGCGGAAACTTTCGCGTCTCGGCCACCGACCTTTGCACCGGGCTGCTGCCGTATGCGGCGGTGGGTCTGGTCGCCTTGGCCGCCAACGTCGTGCTGACGCGCTGCTGCTTTGCCTGTAAGCAGACCAGTTGGACGGTCGCGATCTCGGTGTTTTCGGTGCTGGTTAACGTCCTGCTCTCGGTGCTGTGGCTGCCGACGCTGGGCGCCCGTGGATTGCTGCTGGCAAATTCGGTCAGCCAGTCGATCCAGGCCGTGATGCTGTTCGTGCTGGTTTGGCGCTTGCTGGGCGGCTTCGATTGGCGCGCCTTGACGTCATCGACGGCCAAGATCGTCCTGTCGTCGCTCGTTATGGTCGCATCGCTGCACTGGATCGGCGCGCTGGGCGCTTCGCCCGATCCATCGCTGGTTTCGCGTGCGTGGTATCTCTTCGGCCAGTTGGGAATCGGCGGCCTCTCGTTCCTGGCCGCCGCGCGCATCCTCAACGTCAAAGAACTATCGATGGCGTGGCAGGCGATCGTTCAGAAGTTCGAGCGCAACGTCATCAGCCCGCCCGAAAACCGCGAAGCGCCGATCGCGTAGCGTGTCCGAGCGACGCGAGCGCGTGCTGCGATTAGGCCTACTGGTCGGAGCGGCCGCCGCCGTCTGGCTCGTCCTGCGGCCGTTGTGGGCCATGCACGGCATCCCGGCGTTCAATCACGACTGGTCGTGGCCGCCGGATAGGATCCAGGCGTGGTCGCAGTTTCGAGACGCCGTTGCGCCCTTTACGCGCAACAACTTCGGCCAGCTGAATTTTTACATCGGCAACGCGCCCAGCGCGCTGGTTATCGCGATGGCCGTGCAACTTTTTGGTGCGGCGCTCGGCGTCAAAGTGCTGGCGTCGCTCCTCGTGTTTGGCGCCTTGCTGGCCGCATTTGCGTTCGCACGGCGCCTTGGCGCAACGACCATTGTGGGAGCGTCCTGCGCGCTTCTGTATGCGGTTTCGCCGGTCGTCTCGAACGAACTTGCAGCGGGGCATCTTACGTATTTGGCCGGGTACGCGGCACTTCCGGTCGTCGCATTATGCGGCCTGCAGCTCGCGCTCGGCTCGCAGCGGGCGCTCGCGGTCTTGGGGTTGCTCGTCGTGGTGCCGCTCCAAATCGCGCAACCGCAGTTCGTCGCTTTCGATGCCCTGGTCGTGCTCTTGCTGTTGCCCTGCGCCCGCACCGCATCGGCTCGCCTCGTCGTCGTTGTTACGGCGGTAGCGATCCTGTGCGCCTCGCCATTCGAGATCGGCCTCGCGCTCTTTAGCCATCCCCTCAGCGCGTTGAGCGCCGATCGCATCAACCTGCATTGGGAGGGTGCGAATTCGAGCGCGGTGTGGAAGGCATACGTCGGTACGGACTACGTGCGGCCGTACGATGCGTCGGTTCCAGCCGCACTGCTCGTCGCTCGGGCCGCAGCCGGGGCACTCATCTGGCTTATCGCCATCGTCAACGTTCTGTGGGCGCGGCGCTGGGTCGCGTTCTTGCTGTTGGCGATCGTCGCCGCATGGCTGAGTGCGGGCGTCTACGGGCCATTGTGGGGCGCCATGTCCTTTGCATTCGTGCAGGTTCCGCAACTCGCGGTCTTTCGCGAACTGTACCATTTCAGCGGCCTCATCATGCTCGGACTCTTGACGCTGTGCGCGCTGAGTCGCGTACGCGCGATAACGTGGGTGCTACCCGTCGCGGCGTTCCTGTTCGCCCTTCCTCAGCTCACGGGCGGATTTTGGCAACTGGTCGGAACGTACGATCCGACCGAGATCGCTGCCGTCGCGCAAATCGTCAACGCCGATCGTGGCACCGGTTCGGTCTTGTTCTGGCCGCTGCTGCAGCCGGTGGGCCCGACCGCCGTATTTGCCGGCGCCGACCCCGATGCGTTCTCGATTGGATCGCACGCCGCGCTTTCGGAGTTCGTTCCGCAGCAGCCGTTGTCTCAAATCGGGACGTTGTTATGCGATGTGAAGAGCGATCCGCAACTCATCCTGGCGGGGTTTGGCGTGCGCTATGTCATCGCGCGCACCGCCTGGCGATCCTTTTACGACGCGCGGTTGGAGCCGGGATTGCGCGGCTTGGCGACCGGCCGAGATTCGGGAGATTGTGCGGCGACGCGCGCGTTGCGCGGCGTGCGCGTGATGTGGCGCGGCGAATCGCACCTACTCCTCCAAGTGAACCCGCCCGCAGCGGCAACGCGCGCGACGCCGACGGATTCGATCTGGCATTTGTCGCTCGCGCGCGCGTTCGCCCCAAGCGTCGTGACGGCCGACCCGCGTCACGGATGGGTCGACGGGAATCGCTGGCAGTGGTGGTCCCCGTCTTTCTACGGGCCGACGAACCCCGGCATCTTTTCCTTGGGGCACGTCGCCTACCAGCTGCCGCCGCATTCCGGCGGCCTGCAACTCATCGTCAGCGCGCCGCGCGGACTGTCGTTTAGCGGAGGGCGGCGGCCGCAGTTCGTTCGCGGCGCACCCGGCTTTGCGGCCGTACTCATTCCGCCGGATGCGTCGGCCGTAACGGCGATCGGCCCGGCGATGCTCGCCGGCCTGTCGACTACGGAGGGGCCCAGGTCGAACGTCCGCAGAGAACCGGTCCGTCTTGCGGCGGCGGGCGCGCTCGACGCGCCCCTCGAGCTGGCCCTCTTCCTCCAATATGCCTGGTGGCTCGTCTCGCTAGCAGCCTTGCCGACGCTATTTTGGGTATACCTACGGGGACCGCGGGACCGCCGGGGAGCATAGCTGCATCTCAAGACATGACTGAGCACCGATCGTTTCTGGTCATCCTGCCCACGTTTAACGAGCGAGAGAACCTTTCGCGCATCGTGGGCCGCGTGCTGCGCGCCTCGCCCGACGCCGACATTCTGGTGATCGACGACTCGTCGCCCGACGGCACCGCCGATGTGGCGCGCGATCTGATGCGGCAATCCGATCGGGTGATCCTCATCGAGCGTCCCGCGAAAATGGGCCTGGGTTCGGCATACATCGCGGGGTTTAGGGAATCGCTAACCAACGGCTATCGCGGCGTGTGTACGATGGATGCGGACAATTCTCACGATCCCGCCATGCTGCCGGCCATGTTCGATGCGCTAGGAGACGCCGATCTCGTGATCGGCTCGCGCTACGTGCGCGGCGGCAACACAAATCAGCCGCCCGGCAGACGCGTGAACAGCGCGATTGCAAATCTCCTGGCGCGGACGGTACTGGACCTTCCCATAAAGGACTGCACGTCGGGTTTTCGCCTCTATTCAACGGACATGCTGCGCAAGGTCGACTTGAACGATCTGCGCTCTCGCGGCTATTCGATGCTGGTCGAGTTGCTCTGCGAGGTCCTCGATCAAGGCGGTCGCGTAACCGAGGTGCCGATTGCGTTTTGCGACCGCTCCGCCGGTGAATCAAAAATAGGCGTGCACGAGATTTGGGAATCGGTCCGCACGATCGCTCGCTTGCGGCGAGGCAAATTTGGAAAGATTCGCACGCGGATTGCAAACGAACTCTATCGGATGCTGCCCATGAGAAACAAGATGCGTTAGCGCGGCAGCCAAGAGAGCATACGCTACGCCTGAGGCAGCCCATATCGATAAGCTGGCCCGGTCCCCATCCGTCGCGGCCCGTTTCCGGCCCAGCAGCGGCTCCCGATGGCGATGCGCGAACCGCTGAGACTCGAGGCGCTCCTCGTTATGCGGTCTTCGAAAACCAGAAGCTGCAACCGGAAAGAACCTCCTCCTCTTGATTCCAACTATGCCACAATGCCAAGGGTCGGCTCTTGAGTTCGGCATCGCGGCACACGAACGCGTTCGGCATCAGTATTTCGATGGACGGGTAGGCAACGAGGTAGGTTGCCAGAAGGTACTGCTCGTTAAAGTATGGTGTGCCGGGCACATAATCGTTCGGAAGAAAAATATCGTGTATCTGGACAAGAACGCCGGGCGGCAGCGACGGCAGTATATCCAAGAAGAACGCCGTTACATCCGTGTTCATAAAGCTTCTATGCGAACCGTCGAATGAAAGAATATCGCCCGCCTTGAGCATTCCGAATATGCGCGGGTCCACTGACTCCAACGGCAGTCGAATTACCTCGTCGCACAACGAGTCTATTTCGGCGCGCGGATGGGGGTCGATGGATACGATCCTGGTCGACAATGCGAAGTCGTCAACGGCGCGCCGAGCAAATTTGGTCGAGTTTCCGGAACCGATCTCGAGGTAGGTCGCGGGCCGATACTTCCCAATAAATGCATACAACACCATGCCGTCGATACCCGAAAACCATCCGTTTCTCCAAAAGAGTTTTCGAGAGTCTCGGCCGCGGTGTTCGGGGATATCGCGGAGTCTCTCGCATGTCCTTACGACTTCATCCAATTCAGCGCGAATTCTACCGCGTGACGCCTCGATGGCATCGAGAACGGGGGCATATGGCGGTTTCCCATAGCCGTATCGCGGCATGACGTTACTGACGGGATATTCCAGGGAGAGCACTTGGAATTGTTCTCCCCTGAGCTTGCGTAAGAAGCCATACAAGAGCGGATATCGTAGCTGCGTATGTTCTTGCAGGCGCCGACGAAGGTTGAAGTATCGACTCTTAAGAGCGCTCACGAACGGTTAATCCTCCAGACCGGTACACTCGGGCGGCCTTCACAGGCGATAGCTGTGATTGGGCCAGGGCCTCTACGTCAGCGTGACGTATTCGTTGGCAAGTATTATTCCGCTTAGGCGACCGCACTCCGCGCGCACTTCATTTCTCGCGGGCGCCTCATCGAAGAATTGTGTGACAACGTGCGCGATACCCTGCGGCATCGTTTCAAAAAGGGCCGATAGTGGGCCCTGTCCCTTCAGAAACACCCGCGGGCTATCCTTGCCGGCACCTCGGATCGGGGATGGGAGAATCGGAGAACATCCGTGAAACGCGTTATGAACGGCATTGCGCGTGACCGGCGACGTGCGCCCGCCAGGGTCCGGAGTATCCAGGATATTTTTGGCATATTGCCAAAGGTGCCGCGCGTGATCGATTTTCCGCGTGGGCTTTACCGCAAGTGTGCCGGCGAAGACGCGTTTCTTGCCCACGTTCCGGTCGCGCTGCTGCGGGCGGCTCATGGCGATCGCATTACCAGCCGGGTTCGAGGTAAGGCGTTAACAGTCGATTTGCGAGATGAAGTGATCGCGTTCCCTCTCTTTTTTCGCAGAGTTTGGGAGCCGAACGAGATGGTATTGCGGAGCGCGCTAGAGGGAACGCACAACGCCAAGAACCTCCTCCTTCGGCGGGAAGCGTAGCGTGGAGACGAGCGAAAGCACGCTGCACGAACGGTATCACGAACTACATGCCCTTCGGGGCGAAGCGCTGGAGCGTTACGGCCGCTTGCCCTACCCGCAGACCGGCGGGCCGCCAGCCAAGGTGTACTTCCCGGCTATTGGAAGCGTCGAGCCATATAAGTCCGCGCGCCTGGGGCCAATGATCATAAGCGACTACCCACCGATAGCGCAGATTGCACTTCTTGAGTTTTCGCGGTTGCGCGTCCCCGTGCGCGTGCTCGAGATTGGACCCGGGCGAGGTGTGCTTGCAGCGTTATTGCAGCGTCGGTTTCCAGACATCGTGCAAGCCTATTACGGCATGGAGCTCGACCCGCACGTCTCTGGGCCGTACAGGCGCGTCGCCCGCCTCGATGAGGTCGACGGGCCCATCGATGTGGTTATAGCGAGCGAAGTGATCGAGCACATGCCTGCGGAGGTATTTTATGCACAGTTCCTCGCGCCGCTCGGAGGAATCCTAGCGCCGGGCGCGTTCATGCTTACGAGCGTCCCCAACCCTCTCGTCCCCGGTGGAATCGTGCGCGATTTTACGCACGTGCAAAACTATCCGTGGTACGACCTCTACGCCATCTTGCGCTTAGGGTTCGAAGAAGTGGAAATTACAAAGACGCACTACGTCTGCAACTTCCCGCGCTTATTTGGCCTGTTGCCACGAATGCTGCTGACATCGCTGCAAGAACTCGATTGGACCGAAGGGCTGATAGGAATCGCGCGGCGCCCCGTCCCGCCCCGGATTTCTCACGGCAACGGTTAGCGGTCTCTGAGAGATATTTGCGGCAAGAGTGTCGCAAGATCGGTAAGGAGTTGCTCGCACATTGCGTCCCAGTCGTAAGCACGTGCGTACATCCGTAATTCCGCGCGTTCCTTCGGCGTAGCGCTCTTCGCTTTGACGATGGCGATCTTGAGATCGTCGATATTGGCCCCGTCCCAGAGGGCGCCTGCGGGAGCATCGCGCACGATCTGGGCGGCGCCCGCATTTTGGCTGCAAACTACGGGTAGCCCCGCCGCCATCGCCTCAAGGCAAACTAGCCCAAAGCCTTCCTGCGTCGTTGGCGATGGAAGAACCAACGCGCTGCTCGCCGCGTATTGAAGGGCGAGATCCGCATCGCCGATACCCCCTAGGAATTCAACGCAGCCGGTGAGACCCATTTCCTTAGTAAGCTCTTCGAAATGGACGCGACGATTTCCATCGCCGACCACTCGTAGGATGACCGTGCCGCCGTCCCGACGCAGCTCCGAGACGGCGGTCAGCAGAATATCCAGGCGCTTGTATTTGTGCCCTTCATCGAGCGCACCGACGAACAGCAGCGCTCTTTCGCGGGTCGTTTCGAGAGGAGCCTTGGAGAAGAAAATATCGTCAACCCCGGGTGTGGCCGCGATCGTGCGGCTCACGAATCCGCGGCGCTCTAGGGCAAGTAGCATGCGCTGATTCGTGCAAATAATCGCTGAAGCAAGACGCAATGCCACGAGATTGTGCAACCAAGTAACGACGCGCGTAGCCGGACCACGGTCGTTGAAGTCAGCATGATAAATCTGGAGAAAGGGAATCCGTAGCAGCCTTAAGATGATTGCGACGATCGGGTCGTAGGGACTGGGTCCGTAGGCGATAACGGCGTGGGGGCGCTGCTCGCGGATGGTGCGCAACAGAGCGGCCGGATTAAACCATGGAAAGCCGACGAGATGAAGAGCCCGAGCGTACTCGATACTTACTCCGTCCTGAACTCGCCTCCCGCGGCAATTCGGCACCGAGGTTAGTACGTGCACCGCGATGCCGCGCCGTACCAGGGCCGCATTCAAACGGTGCGCGTATTTCTCTCCACCGCCAACTCGCGGCAGGTAGCTCGGCGAGATGCAACAGATGCGTAGTCCGCAGTCGGGTGATTTATTCAGGAGAGCGGCTTGCAATTTGGAGGCGGTTCGCCATTAGCGCTGCAAGCAAAGACAGAGCGAGCAGCAGCCATAGCCACAGCGAGATGCGGATGTCTTTGATGTATTGGGGCTGGATTGTGTAGTCGATGCGGTCGCCTCCGGAGTCTATCCAACCATTTTCCGATCCGTTAACGATGAAGTGTTCGTTGTCGCCGAACTGCCAGGCCGGATCGTAGCTGGAAACGGAAACAAGGTTGGATGGGTGGCCGAGAACTCGAAACTCTTCCGACGACACGTCGACGTACGGTATTGTCGCAGGTTTCGTGATGGCACGGGTTGTTGGCGGAATGGTGAATACCATCCCCATCTCGGGCCTCGCCGTAAAGCTCAAGGTGGCGGATGTGAGGCCGAGGATCGCATGTTCGTCCTCGCACGAAAAGCGCGGTAAGAAAGCGGTGGTGCGAGGCAAGATCGGTACGGGGATTCCCCCGTCGACCGCGTCCCTGCCGAGGTCCAGGTCTGCGATGGCGCGAGTGATGGGACCACCCGCGGTCTCATAAATGATCGTGACGGTGCATCGCGTATTGATACTACTTCTCAAGCCGGAATATGCGAGCTCTCCTTGCGCGCCACGTACGGCGGCATACGCATCGAAGCTTCCCGTCGGGACCAGCGCTCGGTTGTCGTCGAATAAACTAAGGCGGGTACTGCCTTGGTTGCGATGCGTATAGTCTAGATGGCGACCCGTAACGCGTGCGGCGCGGTCGGACAGATCCAAGACGGCGTCTCCCAAGGGCACGCCGGAGAACGCCCGCGGCGGTCCCAAAACAAGTCGGCCCGCGGCGCGCTCTCGGCGCACGACAACCTTAATATTGTCGCCGTAAGCCGGCATAGTGAGGTACGAGCCGGTCGATGAAAGGGCGTAGCGCGCCAAGATGGATTGGCCCTGATAGACGATAACCTCGGCCCTCGTGCCCGTTCCAGTGAAGGGCAACCGCAATAACACGGTCGAGCCGGGAGCTATGCCGGACAGGATGGTAAATGCACCCTCCTCAGAATAACGTGCATTGAAGTGGAAATCCGCCGTCGGCGATTCGCCGGTCGGATTGCCGTTAAAAAGGTGAGTCCAAGCCGATGCCGCAACCGGGGCGCCCTTGGCAAAGAATTCGACGCGATGGTAGCCGAGGAGCACGTTAAACGATTCGTCGATCGGTGTGGTCAAGTGGTCCAGGAGGACTCCGTCTGCTCCCGGGCCGTCAATCGAAGCGCTCGCGTCAAATTGTTTGGAAACGGCGGCGACGTTGAGCGAAATATTCCGCGCCGTGTATGAGAATTTACCCTGGTTTTCGGTCAGCACGAGACTGCTGAACGGCGAAGGAACGATCCACTCCGTACCGGCGGGTGGCGTCGCGGGGAGCGACTGCTCGGCCAGATATGCACCGGTACAGCCTCTGTGCATTTCGACCCTCACTTCGCGCAATACGGTGCCGACGCGGCTGCCGCGGATCACCATTTGGTGGCGGCCTGGAGAGACGGCATCGAGTTCCGCCCACCCTAAGACGCCGGCAGGCAATGCCAGCGGTTTCCAGGGCCCTTGGTCGATCGCATAGTCCACGCGACCACCTGCGGCTAGTTGCCCGCCCTCCACTGCGATCCGCGCGCCGCGCGGGACATCGATCGCGAAGGAAATCGTCGCATTTGACTCGGTGAACGCATACGGTAGCGGATAATCTGCGAGCAATCGACTGAGTACGGCATCGCCGGTTCCTTGCTGAAGGTAGTCGCTGTCAACCCAATAGGTCTTCCAATCCGCGTGGGCGGTCACGCGATCGTACGCGAGAATCGCGCCGTACCGTGAGGCTCGGGATAGGCATGCGTCGAGCATACTTCGGCCGATGCCGATCGTCGGAAACGGCCAATTGCGATGGCGGGAATCGACGGCTTCGACCGAATCGCCGATTGCGGATGACGGGAGGACCGCCCACAGTCGTTCGGGCACGGCTCCGTCGATCACCGGGCCGGCTAAACCGCGCACGAGCGACTCGAACGCGGGATTTTCTAGCACGTGCAGCGAGCCGGATCGATAAACCTCCTTGAAGCCCGTCGATTGCACCGCACTCCTTACGACGGAGTCGGCGACATTGAAGAACGGAGTATTCGCCGCACCCAAAGAAAGCGTCGTCGAGTCGTCCCAAATGAGGTATTTGATGCCCAGGCGCGCGAGATTGCGGTCGGGATTTATGTCGTTGCCCGTATAGAGGTCCTCGAACACGCGCCAGGCGCTCATATTCATGTCGCTAGCGACGTTGATCAATTTGGCATCCATCGTCGGAACCTTATACTGAAACACAAAAGGCTCCGCGACCGGGTGCTGCCCGGGCCCGAGCGAGACCTCGGCAGTCCACGGCGGGATCAGACCGACGCGAAAGTTGGGGAAACCATGCTGAGAGCTGACGTAGTTCAGGACATCCACAAAACTGCTTCGCTCGATAAACGATTGCAGACCGGTGCCGTCGGTAGTTCGTAGATCGCCGCTGAATGTCGGCAGAACCGCGACAACTATCACCGCCATTATAGCGACGCGCCACCCAGGCGATGCCGTCCCGAGTCGGATGCTCAGTAAGGGAACGATGCAGAGGATTGCGATAAATGCCAGCTTGTTGGGATCGCGAAAGAACTCAGACATCGGCACGTGCGCGTAGAGCCACAGTGCCGCGCCGACTGGCACCAGCGCTGTTCCCATACTGATCAAGAGCGAAGCAACGATACCGAGGTGCAGAACGACGTCGATCGTCCGTGAAGCGACCCGCGTAAAGAACGCCGCAAGCAGAACGACGAGCATTGCGACGTACCAAGGGACGAACGATAGCGGACCGTTCGCCGCCGTGCGATCCCACGAGAAATGCAGGAACGACCCGGAAAAGACGATGTTGTGAGCGAAATCGGAGTAACGGCTATAGCTCAACACGTCTTCGAGTGGCGGGAAAAACGGCCGCACGGGATCGATTCCAGCCAGCTGCAGGAACGGCAGCGTCCACCATGCGTTGAGGAGCAGAGCAACGATGGGCGCCACGATCATCGCCCCCCCCTGGACGGCTTGCGCCGGTCGATGACGTCGCAGCGATGAAACCAGCCAGCATATCGCGATAACGACGAGCCCGACGAAGACCATGTATGACGTCCGCGTATCGCAAAGCAGCATGATCCCGCACTCCGCGAAAAGTAGTGGGGCGAACGCGTAGCGCAGGCTGTCGCGGTAAACGATTGTGGCCAATATCCACGGAGTCACAGAGACCGCGGCGATAATTAGGATGTGGCCGAGGAGGACCCGGTCCCAAATCCACGGATTACCGACGAAGAAGATTGCAACGGCGTGCGCCGACGCGACGCCGCCGGATATCTTACGTGCCGCTATCCAGCATCCAGCATACGCGACGGCGAGCACCACCGGGTAGACCAAGACCGTGGAAAACGGGATCCCCATGAACGAGACGGCTTCTTGCAGCAGCGTCAACGCCGCCGTCGTATAATTGATAACGATGGACGTGCGACCTCCGCCGAAAACAGGTGCCCACGAATGAGCAAGCTGCGCGAGTGCCGCATCTAGCAGCGACCGGTCCCACTGCAGGTTCGAGTCGCCATACAAAAGGCCGTTCTGATCGAAGTAACGCCGAAATAGGAAAAGGAGCGTCCCCAAGACGAGAAGCGTTCCGACGAGCCTCAGAAGGTTGCGCTTACTCATGCGAACCGCGTCCCCCTCGTTGCCTTGCCGTAGACTTCGCGCGTTAGCGCCAAGTAGTTGTCGGAAAGCAACGCGCCGCGCAAATCGGCGGATTCGCGGCAGACGCTTTCGCGAAATGGCTCGTCCTCAAAGAAGCGCGAAATCGTTGCCGCGATCTCTGTTGGTGAGACCTCAAAAACCCCGCTTACGGTTCCTGGTGTGTGTTCCGATATTTGCGTTGACATCAAGACCGGGCGCTCGTGCGACAGATAGAAGTATAAGGGACCGCTGGCGCCATGATACTCAACATACGGCAATACCCCCAGGTCTGCTGCCGAAATGTACGTATCTAGATCCGCGGGATCGATAAAGCCAACGGGTTTTACCAGGGGAATCGCGCGAGCTCTGGATTCCATCGCCGAGTAGTACTCCGCGTATTCGGCTGCGTTTCCCATCTTAGGATGTACGCCCGCACCCAATAACAACCGCACGGTCGAGCCGCGCGTTTCAAGGATTTCAAAAGCGCCCAGCAGCTGTTCTATTCCCTTATACCCGGTCGCATATCCAAAGAATAGTACGATATGCCCGGCTTCGTCTAGTCCGAGCGCTCTTCGGGCGGTCGCTCGATCTATGGAGTTCGAGGGCAGCGGCATATGCGGGATTATGTTGATTTTGAGGGGATCGACGCCGAAATCGACAAGGCGGCCAGCGAAGAGCTCGTTGTGGACGATGATTTGGCTAGCGACGCTTCCGAGCAAGTACATCAACGTTGTAATTCCAGCTAGAACAAAGAGAGCCGGATAGTTGTACTTGTGGAGCTTTATGTAGGCAGGCGTTATTTGCGCCTTGCCGGGCACGTCGTGCAATGTGACGACGACGCGAGTTCTCAGCAATGGCAAACAAAGCAAAAGCAGTAACGTAGCGAGTTCCCCGCCAGCGCCGTTGCCGAAGAGAAAGAAGTAGTGTTGGAGATGAACTATCCGTGGTCGACGTGCGAGCACCGCTCTCACAATATCGAGCCACGCCAGGGCGCCGGAACGCCAAACTTGCCTCACGGGTACGTCGAGGTCCGCAGTCGCTTCCGCGCTCCGTTTAGTCCAAAGCTCGACATTCGTTCCGGTGTCGTACAAGGCATCGCCAAGAACGGCCGAGTACGTGCCACCAAGAATCGCAGTGCGGCGCAACGGCGCGATACAGACGATCGCGACCGAAAGGCCTGTGTTGATGTCTACGTTGCGTGACATTGCGCGCGTCGTTCGATGCGAGCGGAAAAAGTCACTGCAACTGCGATGTTGCCGCGCATGCGAGGTACGTCGCCTCATAGCGAGCGGCAACTTCCGGCCAAGCATATTTCTCGACGGTCGATCGACCGTTCAGAATCAATCGAGCTCGCAGAAGCGGGGACGATTCAAGGCGAGCAATTGCTGCGGCGATGCCGTTGACGTCGCCGGGACTGAAGAGGAGCGCGTTCTCTGCGTCGCGAGCGATGTCGAGAATGCCTCCTACGGCGGACAGGACGCTCGGGGTTCCCTGGCTCATGGCCTCGAGCGTCACGAGGGAGAATGACTCGGTGTACGAGCTGACGACGCAGTAAGACGCGCTTTGATAGAGACTCATTAGGGCCGAGTGCTCGAGTCTTCCGGCAAAAATTACCGCGGAGGTGAGGCCGAGTTCCGACACCAGGCGAGCAAGGGAGGCACCTTGCGAGTTATCGGAGCCTGCCACGATCAGGCGTAAACCGGAGCCGTTATCGCGCAACTTACGGAGCGCGCGTACGACGAGGTCAAAACCCTTGAGCGGCTCGATTCGGCCCACGCAAAGTATATAGGGACCGCCTATCATGAACTCTCGCAGCGCCGCGTCGGCAATTGCCTGCGCGATTGTCACCGCGAAGCCGTTGGGGATCACCTCAACAGAGCGCCCGATCGCGGATTCCACTTGGCCGGCCGCGAACGAAGAAACGGCCGTGAGTCGGCAGCTGTTCTTAAGGACTTTGACGCCAAAAGCGGCGTCGTACAGCCTGTACGCTGCGCTTAGCATCCCACCCGCGCGCGGAGCCGTGTACGGGAATCCATGGTTGGTAAAAACCGTCTTGTGCCAATCAGTCAGGAAGTGGAATACGCTGTCTACGAAAGCGACGCCGTACCCGTGAAGATGATAGACGTCGGACCCGCGCAAGAAATTCCTAAAGCGGAAGAGTTCGCGTGGCAGAGGTGGCATGTACGTGCGATATTGCGGCGTGAAATGTTTGAACTGCTTGACGCGCGCTATGGGGAAGGGGTAGCCAGAGTCATTACAGGCCGGCCCGCCCACCGTCGACGATGTTAGGACGCGTACGCTGTGGCCACGCGCATGCATCGCCAAAGCGAGCCCTTCAAACACCCTCCCTCCTCCGCCGATCGTATCGGGTGGAAACTCGGGCACGACTAGGCCTATCCGCACGCAGCGAGGACCTCTCGCACGGTGCCGTAGACCAGCTCGGGCGTCAGACGGTCCATGCAGTGGGGGTCGACCGCGCACGTCTTAAGGTAACATCCTAGACATTGCAATTCGGTCGCAGCGAGCTTTCTGTCGCGCGGGCCAAGGTGTATTTCCGACAGCGAGGTTGGCCCAAAAAGTGCGACGATCGGCACTTCGAGCCCCCACGCAAGGTGCATAGCAAGGGTGTCGCCGGTCAATAAAACGTCGCACTGCGCGATTCCCGCAATAAGGCGAGAAACGTTCCCCGCCGATTCGAAGGCCAGCACGCCCGGGAACCGTTTGGCGAGAGAGCGGTTCTGATCGTATGCCTCTTCCCCTCCGAAGAGAACGACGCCGGCTCCGTCTCCCGTTGCCCGGTGCACAAAATCGACGACGTACTCCGCATTCCATTGTTTGCGTTCCCAACGCATGCTCGCGTCAGCGTTCACGCCGATCAACGGCCGGGGTAGAAGCGCGGTCGCGGCCGCCGCTTGCCGCGCCTCGCCCGCATCAACCGCGATCCACGGGCGGTGCCCGCTATATTTCACGCCGGCTGATGATGCTAAGAGATCGAGGTACGACCGACGATTAGCTCGCTTGAGATCGTCCCATATACCGATTTCAAAAAGCGTCGGGTCGCCTCCGTCCGCAACGCCAACGCACGTTGCGAAAGCTCCGGGAATAAACCCGTGATATGTCAACGTCTGCACGCCTCGAGCATAGGCCATGCCCTCGATATCGCTGTCGAGAGCGTAGACGGCGTCGAACCGCTCGGCCCGCAGCGACATCGCGTCGGTCGTAGCGACGATGCGATGAATCAAGGGATTCCCGCGAAGCAATTCGCGGCTGTCGCCACGCGTCAGCCAGACGACTTGCGGTCGCTCGTGCCTGGCGACGATATCCGGCAGAAGAGCAGTGGTCCGGAAAACGTCGCCCATCGCGGCAAGTTTCACGATCAAGATGCGTTCTGAAAAGGGGCTGTACTCAGGGCAGTCGGCGCACAGTTGGCCCGACGCCTTATGCGGGGCGCAGGGCATACTGCCGCGGTAGAGTGCACAATCGGTATGCAGCACCCGTGTATGTGTGGACATAGTAGTAGTAGGCAACGCATTCGAGCCGCGGCGAACAAAAGCCCCGTCTTGGGCGCCGGGCCGCTTATTGAATCGCCCCGGGGCCGCGGCTCGGGAAGGTCAAGGCCTCTGCCTCTTGAAGGCGAAAACGCTGGCGACGTTGCCGGGATGGAGTCTGACTAATGAAGATCTCGTGTTTAGCCGTTGCCGCCTTGGGTTTGGTCTTGCTGAATGGCTGCTCTGGATTATCATCCAGCCCGCGTGCCGGCTCGCAGATGGCTATGCCCTCGTCGATCTCGCCGGGCTCCGTCCACCCAGCTCCCATGACAAAGACGTCGATTCTCTCCCCAAGCACGATGGCGGTGAAACCCCAGAGTGCGATTCAGGGCGCGAACTGGACGCAGATTCCGGGTTCCGCCAGCTTCGCAGCTGCAGCACCGGATGGTTCGCTCTGGGTGCTGTCCGACCAACCGAGTGGTCCGGACAAATACATCTGGCACTATGCGAGCGGCGCCTGGACGAACATTTCAGGGTTGGCCTCCCGCATCGCCGTCGCCCCCAACGGCACGCTGTACGCAAT
Source organism: Vulcanimicrobiaceae bacterium (assembly GCA_036510515.1). GTDB lineage: Bacteria > Vulcanimicrobiota > Vulcanimicrobiia > Vulcanimicrobiales > Vulcanimicrobiaceae > JALYSX01. The sequence continues at coordinate 29,329 of DATCDS010000155.1, read as the reverse complement.
TAACTCTGGGGGCGGCACCTACTCATACAGCGGCGGCACCTGGAGCGGACTCGGAGGCGGGGCAACCGGCATCACGATCGCGGCGGATGGCTCGGTGTACGTTCTCTCCAACGGCAATGCAGCGGGCAACGATCAGGCGATCTGGCACAACGTCGGCGGCACTTGGTCACAAGTTCCCGGCTCGGGCGTTTCGATTGCCGGGACGCTCGACACGGGCACGTACGCGCAGTCCGGCGGGACGGTTTCGCCCAACGGATTCTACATTATCAATTCGCAAGGCATCATCTATTACGAGAATGCCGGCGGCACTTTCGTGCAGTTGCCCGCCAACGCATCCGCGCTCGCGCCTACAACCGTCGGCGGAGTGTTTGCGTTAGGCTATCCTGCGAACGCTGCCGGCAATAGCATTTATTACTACGATCTGAACAATCCCGGCTGGAGCTCGGTCGCGGGCGCCGGCGTCAGCATTTCCAGTGCCGCCGGCGAACTGTACGTCATCAGCTCGTCGGGCGGCATCTATTCGACGCCGGTGACCACCACGGCGCCCGCGGCTTCGGTGCAAACGATCCCGGCCGAAGGTAACGTTGTGCGCGGGAGTGGAAGCGCTTCGGCCTCGAGCGTCATGCTTGCGGCAATATCGGGGGCCGGCGATCAAACCGCCGCCGGTTTGAATGGCACGTTTGCCGTCACGAGTCTGGGCCTAGGATCGGGGAGATCGGTGCAGTCGCTGGGCGGACAACCGCCGATGCTGCGTGCGCCGATCGCCGTCCAGGATCGCGGGCCCGTCGAAGCGCGCTCGATCGACGACCACGCGCTTCGGACGATGATCTTGCGCGTGCCGCACGGAGGCACCGTGGACCAGGCGGCGCGCTGGGGTCCGCAAGCCAGCACGATCCCAACCACCTTGACGGTCGGGAGCAGCACGGCGAGCATTTGGGTCGACGTCTTTGCCATCGGTTCCAGTACGGGTTCATTCGAGACGGTCCCGGCAACGCTGGAAGCGCAAAGCACGCACGGGAATATTTGGATCGATAGTTCGCTTATCTCCGGCGCGAACTCATCGTCGTCGTTCAACGCCGGCAACGCGCAAACCACGGCCGGGAGCATCGACGCCGATTTCGAAAACGGCTATAGCTCCGACACGACCCACTTCGGCACGCCGAACTACGCATCGAATTCGCCCGGACGCAGCGTTATCTATGAAACCTGCGGAGCGACCGGAACGCCGATCGGGAGCGGCGCCCAGTATATCGCACAACCTGCGGATCAACGCATCAACGTCATGGTGCTCAATAGTGCGAACTTAGGGGCCGGTGTGGGCGGCTATTTCTCGTCGATTAACTATTATCCGCAGAACATCCTCAACTGCATCACATCGCAGACGTTGAAATCCAACGAGGCGCCGATGATCTACGTCGGATGGTTCCAAGCAAACGGCGCGAGCTACGAGCTGAACGAAGATATGGTGCGGGGAACCGCGCACGAATCGCAGCACCTCATCAACTTCGTCAACCACTCGATCCTGGCCAGCGGAGCCAGCTCGGCGTCCTACGGCGGTACCGAAGATACGTTCATCAACGAAGGCCTCTCGATGCTCGCGCAGGACCTGGCGGTCAACACGATGTTCCCGAGCATCCCCTTCGATTCGTTGGATGCACTCAACCACGCGGCAGCCTACCTCAATGCGCCCCAGAACTTCTCGATCAGCGGCTTCATCGGAATCGACAGCTCACCCTATGGCAACGGCTCGACCGTCTCCTATAACTGCGGCGGCGGTTGCTACGGCGGCGCTTACCTCTTCGAGCGGTATATGCGCGACCGCTTCGGCGGCGACACTTACACGCACAGTATGGAGACGAACGGCGCGCTCGGCTTTGCCAATCTGGTCGCAAGCTGTCAATGCTCGGAGACGGCACCGCAGTTGCTCCAGGATTTTGCGCTGGCGATGGCCGCCAACACCGTCGGCGTGACGGGTGAATCGGCGCAATATTCCTTCGGAACGCTCAATTTGGACGGGGGCTCGTACCCATCGCAGTTGCCGATTTACCGAACCCCCGATCTCACCGGTCTCAACGCTCGGGTTCTTCAAGCCAACAACACCGCGAGCGGACCGGCGCCTTTGGGCGGCTTCGCGTTCTTCCACTCAACGGCGGGCCAGGCGTTTTCGATCACGGATACCAATCCGACGGCCGGCTTTGGACTGGCAGGGGGCTTGGCGCAACACTAGCGCTATGCGGGGGGAGCCTCGCCTGGTCGGTCGAAGATGACCGAGGTTACCAGAGCGTTCGGATGGAGGCTGCGTTTCCTTATGAAGCTACTTCGAGTCGTTGCAATTGCCGGAATCACGATCGTCGCGGGCTGCTCGTCGGCGTCAATCGGGGCGCGCGCGCCGGCCGTTACGAACATGGGTCTGCCGGCATCGGTTTCGCCGGCCCTCATCTCGCCGGCACCGATGGCGAAAACGTCGATCCTTCCGGCCAGCGTTATGGCCGTAAAGCCGCAGACCGCGGTTCAAGATGCTTCATACACGCAGATCCCCGGCAGCGCGAGCTTCGCCGCCGCAGCTCCCGATGGGTCGCTATGGGTGCTTTCGACCGGTCCGGCCGGCAACGACAAATATATTTGGCACTACGTCGGCGGGACGTGGACGAATATCTCGGGCCTAGCGTCGCGTCTCGCCGTCGGTCGCGACGGTACGTTGTACGCAATCAACTCCGGCGGGGGTGCCTACTCGTACAGCGGCGGCACGTGGACTGCCCTGGGCGGCGGTGCCTCGGATCTGACGATCGATTATGACGGCTCCCTCTTTGTCTTATCGAACGGCAACCCGGCCGGAACGGATCAGGCCGTCTGGCATTACTCGTCCGGCGCGTGGACCCAAAGTAATGGCTCCGGCGTGCGTATCTCCGCGTCGTGGGACCCGGGGAGTTACGGATGGCTGGGCGGCGGTAGCGTTCCGGGTGGACTCTACATTCTCAATTCCGTCGGCGGCATCTACCACGAGTTCAAAGGAACGCCCGGATTTACGCAACTGCCGGGCAATGCGTCGGCCATTGCTCCAACGTTGGACGGCGGCGTATACGTCCTCGGATACCCCGGCAACGCGTCGGGTAATTCCATTTACTATTTCGATTTAGATTCGAGTTCGAGCGCATGGACGACGCAGCCGGGTGCGGGCGTCAACGTAGCAACGGACGGCTCGACGTTGTACGTGATTAGCGCCAGCGGAGGCATCTATTCGTCGCCCGTGAAGGCCGCTCAGTTATATACGTTTGGCGGATCCTCCGCGACGCTTTCCGCCAGGGCCGGTCAAACACCGGCCGCTATGAACCTCGCCGCTTATCAAGGCATCTCTGCAAGCGTTCAATTCGGACAGGTCACTTCCGGGAGCGGAACGCTGACCGGCAGCGATGCGCTCAATAACGGCGACGTTTCCCCCAACACGTTGCCGGCGGATAATGCCACCGTCGGTTACTCGCCAATCATGTACTTTTCGATCTATAATCCCGGTCCGGCGACCATCAGTTTTGGTTCGCTGACGCCGTCGTTTACGTTGACGAAAGCCACCGGGTTCGGGGGCAGCGGCCCGTGCGAGTTGGACGTTTACACGAATAACAATTCGAACCAGCTAGTCTGGCAGTCTGTCGGTGTGACCGGCTCGGTTTCGGGTACGACCGCAACCGTGAACGCGGCTACGTTGCCACCGGGGAATACGGTCGACTTTCAACCCGGACAGCAAGGCGTCGCGGTCGCTTGCAGCACACCGGGTTAACGGTGACGTCGACGTAAGATATCGGTTCGTCCCGGAGGTACGATCGCATGAAACGACCCCAGGCGTTCGTGCTGGTCTGCATACTGGTTGTTGCCGGGTGTTCCACGACGGGTAGCGGCTCGCACGTTCCACCGCTCCCCGGAGCGCATGGGCATGCCCGCGTCCATCTCACCGGCGTCGGTGCATCCGGCACCTATGGCGCATACCGCCATTCTGCCGCCTAGCGTCATGGCCGTAAGACCGCAGGGCACGGTCCAAGGTCCGAACTGGACGCAGATTCCCGGGTCGGCAAGTTTCGCCGTGGCCGCGACGGACGGCTCGCTGTGGGTGCTTTCCGATCAGCCCAGCGGTGCGGATAAGTACATCTGGCATTACGCAAACAACGGCAGTTGGCTGAACATCTCGGGATTGGCTTCTCAGATCGCGATCGCTCCCGATGGCACGCTGTATGCGATTAACTCCGGCGGCGGAGCGTATTCGTACAGCGGCGGCACCTGGACCGCGCTGGGCGGCGGCGCCAGTGCGATCGCAACCGCCCTCGACGGTTCGTTCTACGTTCTTTCCAACGGCAACGCGGCGGGCAGCGACCAGGCCATCTGGCACAACGTCAATGGAACTTGGTCCCAAGTGCCCGGCGCGGGCGTCTCGATAGCCGGGTCGTTCGACGGCCACTCGTATCCGGCGTCGGGCGGCACGATCTCGCCCGGCGGATTGTATATTCTGAATGCTCGCGGTTCCATTTACTACGAGAATGGCGACGGCAGCTTCGCACAGCTGCCGGCCAATGCGTCGGCCCTCGCACCGACCACGGTCGGCGGCGTCTACGCGTTGGGCTACCCCGCAAACGCCGGCGGGAACGCGCTCTATTATTACAATCTCGACACGCCGGGTTGGAGCGCGCAAACCGGAAGCGGCGTCAGCATCTCCAGCAACGGCGGAAAGTTGTACGTCGTTGGCGCCACCGGGGCGATCTACTCGTCGCCGGTCACGAGCACGTCGGACGTTATCACGGAGTTTTCGGTTCCGACGTCGGGTTCGGGGCCCGAGGGCATCGCGGCCGGTCCCGACGGCAACCTTTGGTTCACCGAGTATATCGGAAACAGGGTCGGCAAGATTACGACCGGTGGAACCATCACGGAATATGTGATTCCGACCTCCGGAGCGAGCGCGGCTGGGATCACCGCGGGGCCGGATGGCAACCTCTGGTTCGCCGAGCGGTTCGGGGGCAAGATCGGGACGATCACGCCAAATGGCGCGATCACCGAATACACGATTCCAACCCTTTCGTTTCCGGAACCGTACTTCATCGCGGCGGGTCCCGACGGGAACCTGTGGTTCACCGAGTTCGACGGCGACAACAACATCGGGAAAGTGACCACGGGCGGCTCGTTTACGGAATACGCGATCCCCACGGCGAGCGCGGGGGCCGAGGGCATCGCTGCGGGTCCCGATGGGAACCTCTGGTTCACCGAATTTAACGCCGACAAGATTGGGAAGGTCACGCCGACCGGAAGCATCACGGAGTATGCGATCCCTACGGGCGGCGCGGGTCCGGCCTCCATCACGTCGGGCCCCGACGGGAACCTCTGGTTTACCGAGTTCAACGGCTCCAAGATCGGACGGATTTCGCCGGCCGGAGCGTTCGCCGAATTCGTCATCCCAACGGGGAGTCCGCAGCCGATGGGCATCGTCACCGGTCCAGACGGCAACCTCTGGTTTACCGAACTGGGCGGGAACAAGATCGCAAAGATCACGACCGGCGGAATCATTACCGAGTATCCGCTTCCGGTGAGCCGAGTGAGCCCAAGCGGCATCGCGGTCGGTGCCGACGCAAACCTCTGGTTCACGGAGCTCAACGGCGATAAGATCGGAAGAATCACGCCGTAACGTCATTCTCATAGTCGCCGTCGAAGGTGCAAACAACCGTTGCTCGAACGCACCCGGATGATGAGGATTTCGCGCCTTACAACCGCCGGCTTGTTTGCGCTAATATTCGTCGCCGGCTGTTCCGGATTGCAATCAGGTCCCCCTCGCGCTTCGCGCATGGGGACGCCGAGGTCGATCTCGCCCGGATCGATCATTCCGCCGCCAATGGCGCACACGGCAATTCTTCCGGCAAGTGCGATGGCCGTGCGACCTCAGGCCGTCGTTCAGCCAGAGTGGACGCCGATTCCGGGATCCGCGAGCCTTGCGGCCGCCGCTCCCGACGGTTCGTTGTGGGTACTCTCCGATGGCCCCAGCGGCCCCGACAAATATATCTGGCACTACGCAAGCGGCAGCTGGGCCAACATCTCGGGAATGGCCTCTCAGATATCCGTCGCACCCGATGGCACGCTGTTCGCGGTCAACTCCGCCGGCGGCATTTACCGGTATAGCGACGGCGTATGGACTGGCATCGCCGGAGGTGCGAGCGGGGTCACCGCCGCAGCGGACGGTTCCTTCTACGTCCTCTCCAACGGAAATGCGTTAGGGCGCGATCAAGCCATCTGGCACAACGTCGGCGGAGCCTGGTCGCAGGTCACGGGTGAAGGTGTAGCAATTGCTGCGTCGTTCGACACCGGGGCATACACGCTCTCGGGAGGAACGATTTCGCCCGGCGGCTTCTACGTGCTGAATTCGCAAGGTTCCATTTACTACGAGAACGGCGACGAGAGCTTCGCGCAACTGCCCGGCGCCGCCTCAACGGTCGCGCCGACGACGATCGGTGGGTTGTTTGCACTCAGCTATCCGGCGACTTCGGCGGGCAACGCTATCTCCTACTCTGACTTGAAGACGCAGAACCCGAGCGCGGAGCCAGCAAGTGCAACCAGCATTTCAAGCAATGGTGGGAAGGTTTACCGCGTCGATGCCGCCGGCGCCATCTCTTTCGCGACGGTCACCTCCACGCCGATCACCGAGTATCAAATTCCGACGAACGATTCGACTCCTTCCCAAATCGCCGCGGGCCCCGACGGCAATATGTGGTTTACCGAAGGAACCTCAAGCAAGATTGGCAGGATAACGCCCAGCGGGGCCTTTATCGAGTTCTCGCTTCCGCAGAGTTCTGGGCCTTACGGTATCGCCGCGGGCTCGGATGGCAATATGTGGATTGCTGAAAATGGCGACGGCCGCATCGGCGAGATGACGATGGGCGGATCGCTTACCCAATACGCCCTTCCGGTGCAAAATAGTGCCCCGTTCCAGATTGCTGCGGGCGCTGACGGGAACTTGTGGTTCACCGAAAACAGTGCCAACAAAATCGGAAAGATCACAACGGGCGGCTCGATTACCGAATACGCGATTCCGGCGCCGGGCAACCCCAGCCCGGTCGGCATCGCCGAGGGGCCCGACGGCAACATCTGGTTTACCGAACAATTTGCGAGCCAGATTGCGAAAATCACGCCAAGCGGCGAAATCACCGAATATCCGACTCCGACCAAGGACGCGTTCCCCACGGGTATCACGGCGGGGCCGGATGGCGACCTCTGGTTTGTTGAAACGTTTGGGAACAAGATTGGGAAGATCACGACAAGCGGCGTGACCACGGAATATTCGCTTGCTGCGGTGAACGCTCAACCGCTTGGCATTGCGGCGGGTCCGGACGGCAACCTGTGGTTCACGGAAAGCGGCGGACGCGTGAACAACATTGGGAAAATAACGACGGCGGGAACGATTACCGAATATCCGATTCCGACCGGTGATGCGAGCCCTTATGGGATCGCCGCGGGTCCGGGTGGAAACGTTTGGTTCGTCGAACAAATTCGCAGCAAAATCGGGAAAATCACGCCGTAACCCATCGGAGCAGGCGCGGACAATCTTTATTGGAACGCGTTTGCACAATGAGGATTTCGACCTTACAATAGCCGGTTTGCTTGGATTGATATTCGTTGGCGGATGCTCTGGGTTGCCGTCGGCACGGCCGCCCGTTTTGCGCATGGCCACGGGATCGAACGGTAACTTGTGGTTCAGCGAGGGCGCCTACGATCGGATCGGCAAGATGACGACGACCGGAAGCTTCGTGGAATATCCCACACCGACGCTCAATTCGGAACCGGGCGCGATCGCCGCCGGACCCGACGGCAACCTCTGGTTTACGGAGTACCGTGGGAAGATCGGGAAGATCGTACCCTAAGGCTAAAACGTCTTGACGTTGCGCAGTCCGGCGGCGCGGAACGAGTCGGCGACCGTGGCCGCGTCGGTGGTTTGGCAGACGACCACGCAGCGGCCGTCGGCGATGGCGTCGTTGTAGTTTTCGATTTGATCGCGCGGGATGGCGAAGGCTGAGAGAAAGTTCAGCCGGTCGCCATGCGACGACGCGATCGAGGAAAGACTGGCGCTGCGCCCACCGATTCCGGGGACGCCCGTGCCGCCCGAATCGGACATCATGCCCGTACCGTGCGTCATGTCGTCCGAGAAATCGTTGGCCTCTTGGGCTTGGGCCACGTAGATGAAATCGATGATCGAATCGTCGTGCGCCTGCGACGGGGCATCTTTAGTGACGACCTTGACCGTGCCCGGGTCGATATTCTGCGCGGACAACGCTCGCGCGATCTCCTGCGGATCGCAGGTAGCCAAAATTCCGGTTACCAGTGCCACTCCAAAACCTCCTAACGGGCGAACGAACGGACGGCGTGGGCCATGCGTTCTATGCCGACCTGGATCAACTCTTCCCCGGAGTTCGAGAAGTTTAGCCGCATGCCGTCGTGGACGTCGCGATTGGGATAGAAACTGACCCCCGGCACGAAGACGACCTTATCGCGCGCGCAGACTTCGAGCAGCGCCTGCGTGTCGATGCCGGCGACCGTCGCCCACAGGAACATGCCCCCCTGCGGGCGATTGAAGCCGACGCCCGCGGGCATGAACCGGGTGAGGGCGGCGTGCATGACGTCGCGCCGGCGGCGATACGTATCGACGATGCGCCGTATGTGGGCTTCAAACGCATCCTCGCGCGAGACGTATTGAAAGAACAGGTACTGCGCCAGCGACCCTGAGTGAAGATCGGCGCCCTGCTTGGCCAACACCAGTTTCTCGCGAACGTCGGCGTCCGGAACGACCGCCCACGCGACGCGCAGACCGGGCGCCATGATTTTGCTGCCGGTGCCCAGGTAAACGATCGTTCCGGTCGAGGCGTACGAGCTCAGCGCGGGCAGCGCTTCGTTCTCAAAACATAACTCGCCGTACGGGTCGTCTTCGATCAGCGGAACGTCGAAGGCTTCGCAGATCCGCACGATGCGCTCGCGCCGGTCCAGCGCCAGCGTTCTCCCGGTGGGGTTTTGGAAATTCGGAATCAGGTAGACCATCTTGGGAAACGGGTCGGCGCGCTCGATCACGCGCTCGAGCGATTCTGGAATCATCCCGTCTTCGTCGGTATCGACCGCGAGATAGCGCGCCTGATAGGCGTCGAAGGCCTGGATCGCGCCCAGGTAGGACGGATGTTCGAGGACGACGTGATCGCCGGGATCCAGAAAGATCTTGCCGAGCAGATCGAGCCCTTGCTGCGAGCCGTTGACCATGATCGCGTCGCGCGCGCCGATCGGCCGACCGAAACGCTGCGTCAGTCGCCGCGCGACCCACTCGCGCATCTGCGGTATGCCCTCGGTCAGGCTGTACTGCAGCGCCTGCGGTCCGTAGAGGTCCATCACCTCGCGCGTACATTCGACGATCGCTTCGATGGGGAAGAGTTCGGGAGCCGGCAGGCCGCCCCCGAACGAAATGACATCGGGTTGCTGGGTGACCTTGAGCATCTCGCGGATAGACGAAGCGCGCAATCGCGAGGTGCGTTCCGCGAATCGAGCGGCCCGAGAGATGGCAGACATCAGGCCAGTAGTTTCAGACTTCTCCGGACCTTCCTCGGAGCCGGTCCTAGGCGACGGTCATGGGCGGGCCAGCTATGGGCGGCGGCACCGTGCCGGTCGCCGGGGTTTGGCCGCTGAACGTGTGCTCGTTGACGAAGGTGAGGATCGCCGCGCCCAAGCCGATCAGCCAAACCAGCAGGGTCACCAGGCCTCCGAGCACGGGGACCAGTTCGGCCGCGGTCACCAGGACCAAGCCGACGATCAGGGCGACGGTTTCCGATGGGGCGGCGTTGGGTCCGAGCATCACGCACAACCGCCGGCCGACCAGCAGCGAGATCGCGGCCTTGCCGATAAAGACGCCCACGACCAGCGCGATCATTTCCACGGGAATGAGCGGGATGAGTACGATGGTGATGATCAGGAAAATCATGAGCGGGATCACCGCCACGAAACCGCCCAGACCGATGGCGCCGCACAATCCCGGATGATGCTCGAGCCGGCCGAGCGCCGTGCGCACGCGCGTCGGAAACAGCAAGAACGCCAGCAAGACGACGACGTCTGCAAAGATTCCCCACGTCAGGCGCCAGTGGCTCAATCCGTGCGGTGCGAAGGGCGTGACGAACGGCGCATCGCCGCCGACCTGATTGACCTGGCCGAGAATCTGCGAGCCCGGGCGTTCGTCGACGTTGCCATCGAGAACGTTGAGGTTCCCATCGACTACACCTTCGACGATCGCGTCGCCGCGCAGGACCGTGATGTCGCCGTGAACGACCTGACCGCGATCGACGAAGACGTCGCCCCAGTAGACGCCGCCGTGATCGATCATTTGCGGCGTTGCAAGCGCCGGGCGCGCGCAGACCAACAGCAGCGCACCGGTCAGTAAAGAAAACAGCATCGCAACGCGCGGGTTCATCGGACCTCCCTGCTCCTGACGACGACGGCGGCCAGCCGCGGCCGAACGTTTCGGTAGAAATAAAAGATGGCCGCGAACGCGAGCGCGTCGGCGAACAAGACTAGCGTGGCGACGGCCATGGCGACCGGCGTGGTCGTTCCCAGCGCGTGGGACGCAGCCGTCAACGCCGCACCCGCGCTTGCCGTCTGCGACCAGAGCGTCGCCAAGAGCGAAACGGTTGCGGCGCGCGCGCCGGCGCTAGCGCCCAGCAGCAAGGCCATGGCGACCGCCCACGCGAGCGCCAAATATGCAGTCGTCGCGGCCCACCAGGCGAATCGCTGCGCAGCCGGCAACGGCAGCTCGCGCACGTCGGCCATCACCGCGAACGTAAAGTTGATCGGCAACTCGGCCGGCTTGGCGGTCGTCAGCAGCGCGTCCACGACGCGCAACTCTTCGAGCAGCGAGGTGCATGTCGCACATCCGGCCACGTGACCGGCAACCTGGGCCGACGCGCGCGGCGTCAGCGTCGCGTCGGCGTAGGCGGCGAGCAGACGTTCACACGAGGAGCAGCGCACGGACACCTCCGATCGGCGGGCGCGCCATCGCGCGGGATTCGCGCGCGCGCATCTTTTGCGCCAGCGCGATCTTTCCGCGGTGAATCAACGTCTTCACGTTGCCCAACGACAATCCCATCGCCGATGCGATCGCGTGATATTCCAGGTTGTCGAAGTAACGCAAAGCCAGTACCGTCCTCGTTCGTTCCGGAAGTTCGCTCAAGGCCTCGCGCAACTCGCGCTCGCTTTCCTCGCGCAGGACTCCCCCTGACGGATCCGATTCGGTCGAGAGGTCTGCCAGGGCGGTTTCGAGCGTCCGATCTTCGGGGAGTTCTTGGGCCGCCGGGCGACGCAAGGACTTGCCCAAATGCGTGCGGATCACGTTGCGGGCGATTTGGAAGATCCAGGTCGAAAACTTTCCCAGTTGCGGATTGAACGTGCCCAGGTGCGCGTAGGCTCGCAAGAACGTTTCCTGCGAGAGATCGGCCACGTCGGACGGGCTTCGCACGGCGGCGCCGATGAAGTTGGCGATGCCGCGCTTGTAACGGTCCACCAGGACCGAAAATGCCTCGCGGTCGCCTTCTTGAATCTGCCGTACGAGGGCCTCGTCACTCCGCTCCCCGGTCGTCATCCCCTCCCGATTCGGTTCCTTCACGCCTTCTTACCGCCGCGAGGCCCCGTTGTTACACGCGCCGGGACGGGATTGCCCCCCAACAGCGGCGCAACAGGCTCGCATGGTCAACGAGCGGGGCCGGATCGCGGGAACCATGCTCGCGCGCATGCGCTCGAGCGAGATGCTGCGCCACGGCGCCCTGGTGATGTCGGCCGTGATGGGCGCGAACATCTTCGGCTTCTTGTACCACGTGGTCGTCAGCCGCGAGTTGGGCGTGACCCGCTACGGCGTCCTCTATGCCCTGATCTCGATTTCCGTGATCGCGCTGCTTCCCGCTTCCATTCTAAGCCCCGTGATCACGAAGTTCTCGGCCGAGCTGTATGCGACCGGAGGGTCGGCACACGTTCGCGCGCTGGCGCGGTTCGTCGTTCGCTGGTTCCTGTGGCTAGCGCTGGCGTATGCGCTTGCTGGCGCCCTGCTGGCAGCGCCGCTTGCGGCCTTCTTTCACGTGCCGTCCTGGGCCATTGTGCTCAACGCGGTAGCTACCGGCCTTTTTGCCATCTCCGCAGCGCTGCGAGCTATCGTCCAAGGCTGCCAAGACTTCGTCGGCTACGCCGCGGCGACGATCGCCGACGGGAGCGCGCGCCTCATCGCGGGCGCCGTCTTGGTCGTGCTTGGATGGGGTATCGGGGGCGGCTTGGGCGGTCTGCTCGTCGCGGGCGTTTGCGGCTCGATCGCCGCGCTGTTGCGGCTTCCGCGGCGCGGCGAACAAGACGTGCCGTTGCACGTGGACTGGCGGCGCGTCGCGATAACGACGTATGGCGCGGCGGTGGCGACCGCTTGCGTGACGTTGCTCGGATATGGCGATGTGGCGATCGTCAAGCATTATTTCAACGCGACGGATGCGGGGATCTATTCGGCCGCGTCGCTCGATGGAAAGATGATGCTGTTCTTGGTCGGCTTCGCGCCGGCGCTGCTGCTTCCAAAGGTCGTCGACCGTCTTCGGCGAGGCGAGCGCACGCGCGGTACGTTGTTTGCGGTCTTGGGCGTCGTCTTCGTTCTCTCGACCGTCGGTCTGGCGTGCTTCGCGCTCTTTCCGCGCTTTATCGTCGACGTCCTCAACAGCGGCAAGTTTTCGGCCGCGATACCCTACCTGTTCGGTTACGCGGGGGCGATGGTGTTGCTCAGCCTGACCAACCTGCTGACGACCTACGCGATCGGCATCCATCGGATGGCGTTTGCGCTCCCGCTGATGGTGGTCTGCGTGGCCGGTCTGGGGGCCATCGTCGCCTATCATCCTAGCATCGGCTCGGTCATCGGCCTGCTGATCGCGACCAATGCCGTCGCGCTCCTCACGGTCGCGGCGATCGTGGCCGCCGGGGGGCCGACTGCGACCGCGAGGGTTGAAGCGGCGACCGCGTCCCCGGTAGGATAGGACGATGGAACTGCGGATCGACGGCACCGCCGTCGCGCGCTGCCGCGAGCTGGCAAGCGCGGTGGTCGCACCGGTAGGCGTCTTTATCGGCGAGCATTCGACCGTCTCGGTCGAGCGCGCGGTCTTGCGATTGCTCGGCGTAGACGGCGTCGGCTCCGACGATATCCCCCTCCCCAACATCCTAGTCGACGCGGTCGGGCCCGGCGCGTTGCCCGAGGGGGCGGCGCTGGCGTTCGGGCGCGCGCTGGCCGAGACCGGGCTGGAGCCCCAAGCGCTGGCCGACGCGGTCGGCTCGCAGCGCGTGGCGCTCAGCGCGTACGCCCATGCGCCCGAAGCGGCGGCTCGCGGCGCGCTCGCACCGTACGTGCGGCGCGGTTTGGCGCAGATCGCGCAACGGCGTGCCCGGCGCGTCGAGTTGATGGAGCGCTTGCCGCAGCAACCCCCACCCCTGCTTTACGTGATCGTCGCCAGCGGCAACATCTACGAGGATCGCTCGGCCGCGGTGGCGGCGGCCGAAGCCGGCGCGCAGATCATCGCGGTCATTCGCTCGACGGGTCAATCGCTGCTGGATTTCGTGCCGTACGGCCCCACGACCGAAGGTTTCGGCGGCACCTATGCGACCCAGGCGAACTTCAAGATCGTGCGCGAGGCGCTCGACGAGGTCTCCGAAAAATTGGGCCGCTACGTGATGCTGACCAACTACGCCAGCGGATTGTGCATGCCCGAGATCGCGGCGATGGCCGCGCTCGAGCGATTGGATATGCTGCTCAACGATTCGATGTACGGCATCCTGTTTCGAGACATCAACATGAAGCGGACGTTCGTCGATCAGCATTTCAGCCGAATGCTCAACGCCCATTCGGGGATCATTATCAACACGGGGGAGGATAACTACCTCACCACCGCCGACGCCGTCGAGCAAGCGCCGGCGGTGCTGGCTTCGCAGTTCATCAACGAAGCGTTCGCGCACCGCGCCGGCATGCCCGACGGGCAAATCGGCTTGGGCGACGCGTACGAAATCGACCCCGACGTAACCGACGGCTTCTTGTACCAGGTCGCGCAAGCGCAGTTGGCGCGTCAGATCTTCCCCGACGCGCCGCTGAAGTACATGCCGCCAACCAAACACATGACCGGCGACGTCTTCAAGGGTCACTTGATCGACGCGATGTTCAACCTCACATCGGTGATGACGCATCAAACGATCCATCTGTGCGGCATGCTGACCGAAGCGATCCACACGCCGTTCCTGGGCGATCGGGCGCTCTCGATCGAAAACGCTCGCTACGTGATGAACACCGCCCGTAGCTTCGGTGACGAGATCGAGATCAAGCCCGGCGGCAAGATCGAAGCGCGGGCGACCCACGTTCTGCGCCAGTGCGAACGGCTGCTCGAACGCGTCGGCGAGAGCGGGCTCATGGCCGCGATCGAGTCCGCGGCTTTTGCCGACGTCTCGCGGCCGCCCGACGGCGGACGCGGCTTCGACGGTGTCTTCGCGCGCTCCGCCGGCTACTTTAACCCGTTCGAAGAAGCGCTGACGGCGGCGGTGCGATGAGCCGCCCGATCAAACCGTACGGCGACACGCTCGACGACGGCAAGGTTCAGCTGTCGTTTACGCTGCCGATCAATTGGAGCGAAGCCGCCGACGAGGCCGCCCGTCAGCTCGTCGTAAAGATGGGCTTTTCCGACGTTGCGGTGGTCGATGGCCGCAAGATCGCCACGGGATACTCGCTGTTCGTCGTGTACGCGAGCACGCCGCAGTCGGTCGACGCCGATGCGATCGTGGCACCGTCGGCTCGATCGCACGCGATGTCGATGGAAGAAATCGATGCGTACGTCTTCGAACGTCTGGGGCGCAAGATCAAGATCGCCGGTGCCTGCATCGGTACCGACGCGCACACGGTGGGCATCGATGCGATCTTGAACATGAAGGGGTATAAGGGCGACTACGGCCTCGAGCGCTATCGCGCTTTTGAAACGTTCAACCTCGGCAGTCAGGTCGCGGTCGAGGATTTCGTTCGCATCGCCAAGCAGAAGGGTGTCGACGCGCTCTTGGCCTCGCAAGTCGTCACGCAAAAAGGGAGCGATATCAAGAACTTTACGGCGTTGGCCGAGCTACTCGAGGCCGAGGGCCTGCGCGATCGGGTCGTGCTCTGCTGCGGCGGCCCGCGCGTCACCAACCTCTTGGCCGGCGAACTGGGATACGACGCCGGCTTCGGCCGCGGCACGCTCCCCAGCGAAGTCGCAGCGTTCGTCGCCACCACGCTGGTCGAACGCGCGAAGGTGCGCGTGTAGATGATTCCCGCAGTCGTCGTTTTGGCCGCCAAAGTTGCGGTCGCCGATCATTCCGGCGTGATCGAGTACCGCATCCATCAAACCTCCCAGATCGATGGCGGTCCGATCCACAAGCGCGACGACATCGCGATGGTGGTCGTTGCCGACGGCGACAGGATCGTAGGCGTGCGCATCTTTAACTACGTCGAGAACGGCAAACAGCAGAGCGCCCAGACCAAGGCCAGCCTAGCGGCCAGCTTGACGGGTGAGACCCGCCGGTTTGCCGCGCCGTTCGACGCCCGGTCCTTTGCGGATTATTCGTACACGGTCGAGGGCTCGACCGTCCATTTTCGGGGCATCAAACGGGACGCTTTCCACGGCGACGGCACCTTCACCGTCGATGGCGCCGGCCACGTCACGCAAATCACCTATTCGCCCGACGTCTTGCAGCAGTTCGCCACCTCGGAAAGCGTCGCCCAAGCGCGCGGCGAGGTGTTGCCGGGCTTTTGGGCCACGACCACCACGGTGACGTCGATCCAGGGGCATTACTTAATTTTTCACGGCGGCGCGTCTTCGACACTGGTTCAATCCGGGTTTCGGCGCTTTGCCGACCGGGAAAAGGCGTTGCGCGACCTGGACGCTCTCCAAGAGTAGTCTCCCTTGTCGGCGTCAAACAACCGCCGCCTGCCCCCGCCCTTACGAAAGAGATTCTTGAAGAAGACGGCACTGATCACCGGTATCACCGGGCAAGATGGATCCTATCTGGCCGAGTTCTTGCTTGAAAAGGGCTATAGGGTCGTCGGTATGACGCGCCGCACGTCGACCGACGTGCACGAGCGTATCGCCCATCTCGTCGGCGATATCGAGTTCGTTTCAGGCGACCTACTCGATCAGACCTCGATCACGTCGCTCGTCGAGCGCGTGCATCCCAGCGAGGTCTACAACCTTGCAGCGCAGTCGTTCGTGCCGACCTCGTGGACCCAGCCGGTGCTGACCAGCGAGTTTACCGCATTGGGCGTGACGCGCGTCCTTGAGGCCGTTCGCGTCGTCGATCCGTCGATCCGATTCTATCAGGCGTCGTCGTCGGAGATGTTCGGCAAGGTGGTCGAAGTGCCGCAAACCGAAACGACGCCGTTCTATCCGCGCAGCCCGTACGGCGTTGCCAAAGTCTACGGTCATTGGATCACGGTGAACTACCGGGAGTCCTACGATCTCTTCGCCGTGTCCGGCATTTTGTTCAACCACGAAAGCCCGCGACGCGGTCGCGAATTCGTTACGCGTAAAATCTCGAGTACCGTCGCTCAAATCCAACGCGGTATCTCCAAGGAGCTGCGCCTTGGGAATCTGGACGCGCAGCGCGACTGGGGATTCGCCGGCGATTACGTGCGCGCGATGTGGATGATGCTGCAGCAGGATCGCGCCGAAGACTTCGTTATCTCGACGGGCCGGACCAACACCGTGCGCGAGTTCGTGCGGATCGCTTTTGAGGTCGCCGGTCTGGGCTCGTACGAGCCATACGTGAAGATCGATCCGGCCTTCATCCGGCCCGCGGAAGTCGACCTGCTGGTGGGCGATCCGTCCAAGGCCAAGCGACTGCTGGCTTGGGAGCCCGAAGTGTCGTTCGAACGACTGGTGCAGATGATGGTTGAAGCCGACATCGAGCTGCTGGCTCGGCAGCTGCGGCCGTAGTGCGAGCGCTCGTCACCGGCGCCGACGGGTTCGTCGGCCGCCACCTGCTCGAGGCCCTGGCCCGCACCGGTTACGACGCCGTTTTGGGCGCCGGCGGGCCGCAGGGCGCCGGCGATTTTTTCCCGATCGATTTGGGAGACGGCGACACGTTGCGGGCGGCATTGGATGTGGCCAAGCCCGACATCGTCTTTCATCTCGCGGCTCAAGCGTCGGTGCACGATGCGCAGACCGATCCGCAAACCACCTACGACGTCAACATCATGGGGACCGCGCGTCTCATGCGCGCGATTCGGTCCTATCGGGACGACGGTCACGCCGCGCCGCGCGTCGTCCTTTCCAGTTCGGCCGACGTCTATGGTGCTCGCGATCGCGGCGACTATCCGCTGACCGAGCTGCTGGAATTGCGGCCGGCCAACCCGTATGCGTCAAGTAAGGTTGCCGCCGAAGCGATCCTTTTGGGTGAGGCGCGCACCTTCGATCTGGATGTGGTTGTCGCACGCTCGTTCAACCATATCGGGCCGGGACAAGACGCCCGCTTTGCCGTCGCGTCCTTCGCGCTCCAGTTGGCGCGCATTGCCGATGGGGCGCCGCCCATTCTGCTCGTTGGGAATCTCGATGCGGAACGGGACTTTCTCGACGTGCGCGATGTCGTCGAGGCCTATATTGCCTTGGCCGCGCGCGGCCGGCGCGCCGAAATCTACAACGTCTGTTCGGAGAGCGCCGTCTCGCTCAAGCGGGTCTTGGGAGAACTCATCGGTATCGCGCACGTACCGGTCGAAGTTCGCGACGACGAAGAACAGATGCGGCCGGCCGACACACCGTTGCTGATCGGATCCAACGCGAAGATCGTTTCGGTCACGGGCTGGAAGCCGAAGATCCCGCTCTCGCGCTCGCTGCACGATATCTATGAGGACGCCAAAGCACGCATGGCGAAGGAGCGGGTGTGACCGATTTCCGTAACGACGACCTGCAAGCGCTGGTCTTTAAGAATCGCGGCGCGCTGTTGGCCGCGCCCGCCGTCTTGCTGGCGGTGCTGGGCAAGCCCAGCGCCTTTAGCGTCGCCGTCGGGCTGCCGATTGCGTTGGCCGGCGAGTTGGTGCGTTGCTGGGCGGTGGGGTATTCGGGTGTCACGACGCGCGATAACAAGGTGATCGCGCCGGAGTTGATTTCCGCCGGGCCGTACGCCCACGTGCGCAATCCGCTCTACGTCGGCAACTTCATTACCGCGTTCGGCTTCGCGATCGCGTTCACCGGAAAGAACTCCGGCGCGCAGCGCGTGGCGCTGCTCGCGGCCTCGCTGGGAACGATGCTGGGCGTCTACGCGACGATCGTGCCGCACGAAGAGAAATATCTGCGCTCGCAGTTCGGCGAGGAGTTCGATCGGTATTGCGATCGCGTTCCGCCGATCGTGCCGTCGCTCGAACCCGTGGACGGCGGGAACGGCACGTGGAATCCCAGCGTGATTCGCGAGGCCGAAAGCAAGACGTTTGCTACCTTCGGCGTGATGCTGGGCGTCCTGGCATTGAAAGCGCTCAAGACGTAACGTGGACTCGCGACGTCGCTTGGTCGTCGCGCTCGTACTCATTGCGGCGGTCGCGGCGTTCGAGTTCTGGGGCGGCGCGCGCGCCGGCTCGTTGGCGCTGCTTACCGACGCCGTCCACGTATGTATGGACGCCTTCGCGCTGGGCGTCGCGCTGTTTGCCGCAATCGGCGCGTCGCGCCCGGCCGACGCGCGCAAGTCGTTCGGCTACGGCCGCGTGGAAATTCTGGGCGCGCTGGCCAACGGCACGCTGCTGCTGGCCGCCACCATCGTCATCGTCTACGAAGCGCTCCAGCGCTTCGGGCATCCGTTCCTTCCGCAGGGTGGCCTGATGAGCGGCGTCGCCGCGATCGGCTTGGTCGTCAACCTCGGCGTCGGATTGCTGCTCTTGCGCGACGGCAAGAGCGATCTCAACGTGCGCACCGCCCTCTTCCACGTCGCCGGCGACGCGGTCGGCGCGATTGCGGTCATCGTCGGCGGTGCCTTCGTCCTAGCCACGCGCGCGCTGTGGATCGATCCCCTGCTCTCGCTGCTGGTCGCTGCGATTATAGTGGCCGGCGTCTGGCGCGTGTTGCGCGACGCCGCCGACGTGCTGCTCGAAAGCGTCCCGCGCGACGTCGACCCGGCCGCGGTCGCCGCCGACATCGCGCGGATCGCCGGCGTGACCGGCGTGCACGATCTGCACGTCTGGTCGATCGGCTCTCGCGCCCGCGCACTCTGCGCGCACGTCGATCTCGACGATCGCCGCATCAGCGAATCCGACGCAATCTTGCAATCGATCGAAGCGTGTTTGCGCGCCGACTACGCCATCGATCACATCACCATCCAGTTCGAGTGCCAACGCTGCGACACAAAGACCTGCGTGATGAGGGCGTCCTAGCCGGCGCCGGGTCCTTCGAGGGGGGCTTGGTATGCCAAGCGAAGGGTTTGAGGGTTATGGGTACCGTCGATCGTCACACCGTCGTTTTGTCCACCGCGCGCACGCCGTTTGGGAAGTTGGGGGGCGGCCTCGCGCCGCTTTCGGCGACCACGCTGGGGGCCGTGGCCCTTGCGGCCGCGATCGAGCGTGCCGGGATCGACCCCAGCGACGTCGAGCACGCCATCATGGGCCAGGTGCTCCAGGCCGGCGCCGGCCAGAACCCCGCGCGCCAGGCTTCCTTTAAGGCCGGTCTGGCCAAGACCGTGACGGCCGAGACGGTCAACAAGGTGTGCGCGTCGGGGATGCTGGCGATCGCCTCGGCGATGCGGTTGATCGATGCCGGTGCCAATCGGTTGATCGTTGCGGGCGGCATGGAGTCGATGTCCAACGCGCCCTACCTGTTGCGCGACGCGCGCTTCGGCTACCGGTTCGGTGACGGCGCGTTGGTCGATTCGATGATCGCCGATGGATTGTGGGATCAATACTTTCCGATGACGATGGCGACCCAGGGCAGCCTAGTTGCCGACGAACTCGGGCTCACGCGCGAAGCGCAAGATCGCTTTGCCTACGAAAGCCACCACCGCGCGCACGACGCGCACGAGGGCGGCCACTTCGACGTCGAGATCGTTCCGGTGAAGGTGGCGTCCAAAGCGCGCGGCAAGGTCGTGGTCGACCGCCTTCCGCGCCGCGGGGAAATACGCGTCCCCGCCACCGTCGGCGGCGCAAGTTCGTCGTGGGGCCATCAGCCGTCCGAGCGCTTTTCATTGGACTACGAAGCCTACGCGCCGTTCGTGACCGGCGACGTTCCCAACACGTTGGTCGACCGTGATGAAGCGGTTCGCGCCGATACCAGTTTGGAAACCCTGGCAAGACTTAAACCGTTAGAAAAAGGCGGAACGATCTCCGCGGGCAACGCGCCGGGCGTTAACGACGGCGCGGCCGCGCTGGTGCTCGCCGACGCGCAGTACGCTGCATCCCACGGGCTAACGGCGTTGGCTCGCATCCAAGATCACGTCACGGTCGGATGGGATTCTCCATACATCGCATTGACGCCGGCCATGGCCGCGCAGCAACTGCTCGAGAAACACGGGCTCAAGCGCGAACACGTGCACGTCTGGGAAATCAACGAGGCGTTTGCGTCGGTGGCGATTACGTCGGCGCTCAAACTCGGGTTGGACCCTGCGGAGATCAATCGTTTCGGCGGTGCGGTCGCCATGGGGCATCCGATCGGCGCGTCGGGCGCGCGTATCGTCGGCGCGGTCATCAATCAGCTCCGCAAACGCGGCGGCGGCATCGGTATCGCGGCGATCTGCTCGGGCGGCGGTCAGGGCGACGCGATGTTGATTCGGGTCGACTAGGGAGCCTCGTCATCGCATATCGCATCGCCGTCATCGGCGCCGGCCAAATGGGCGCCGGCATCGCGCAGGTCGCCGCGCAGGCCGGACACACCGTTCTGCTCAACGATCGCACGTCCGCGCTCTACGAACGCGGCCGCGCGGTCGTCGAAAAGAACCTGGCGCGTTCGCTGGAAAAGGGCCGCATCACCCAAGATCAGCGCGATGCGACGTTGGATCGCATCGCGTTCGCTCCGGCCATTACGAATCTCGACGTGGATATCGCGATCGAAGCGGCAAGCGAGAACCTGGACGTGAAGCTCGACCTCTTCCGCGCGCTCGACGCCGCGACGCCGCAGGCGGCGATCTTGGCCAGCAACACCTCGTCGATCTCGATTACGGCGTTAGGCGCGGCGACCGCGCGGCCGCAGTCCGTCATCGGCATGCATTTCATGAACCCCGTTCCGGTCATGCAGTTGGTCGAAATCATCCGTGGCATCGCGACCTCGCAGGCCGCCTACGATTTCACGCAAGCGCTCGCGCACCAACTCGGCAAGACGCCGGTTGAAGTGCGCGACTTCCCGGGCTTCGTATCCAACCGCGTGCTGATGCCGATGATCAACGAGGCGATCTACGCACTCTTCGAGGGTGTCGGCTCGGTCGAGGCCATCGATACGGTGATGAAGCTGGGCATGAACCATCCGATGGGACCGCTGCAGCTGGCGGATTTTATCGGGTTGGATACATGTTTGGCCATCATGAACGTCTTGCACGATGGGTTTGGCGATTCGAAATATCGCCCGTGTCCGCTGCTCAAACAATACGTCGCCGCCGGATGGCTCGGGAAGAAGAGCGGCCGCGGATTTTACAGCTACCCGTAATGTCTACCGGCGACGTGCAGTTCGAACTCACCGCCGAACAGCGCCAGATCGGCGAGTTGGCCGCGCAGATCGCGCAGCGCGAAATCGCACCCAACGTGGCGCGCTGGGATCGCGAGCACGCCTTTCCGCGCGATCTCTACGCGACGCTCACCGATGCCGGGCTGATGGGGATCGTCGTCCCGGAGCGTTACGGCGGGGTCGGCGCCGACTACGTTTCGTATGCGTTGGCGATCGAAGCGTTGGCGCGCGTCGATGCGGGTACGGCAGTGACCGTCTCGGTGCACACGATGATCTGTAACGCGATCCTCACGTTGGGCACCCAGGAACAGAAAGCGCGTTGGCTTCCGCCGCTGACCGGCGGCAACGCGATCGCTGCGTTCGCCTTGACCGAACCCGACGCCGGTTCGGATGCCGCCGCCATCCGCGCGACCGCGCGGCGCACGGACGCCGGCTACGTGCTCAACGGACGCAAGCAATGGTGCACCAACGGCGGCTACGGCGCGGTGACGATGGCGATGTTTCGCACCGGCGCGCCGGGGGCCAAAGGCGTCAGCGCGTTCTTGGTCGATAACGCTTTGCCCGGCATCGTCGTCGAAAAGGTGACCGAAAAACTCGGCATACGAACCAGCAACACGTGCGACCTGCTCTTCGACGACGCGGTCGTGCCGCACGACGCGTTGCTGGGCGCTCCTGGTGACGGCTTCGGCAACGCCATGACGGCTCTGCAGGGAGGACGCATCGGTATCGCGGCGCAGGCGTGCGGTATCCTGGCTGCATGCCTGGAGGAATCCGTAAAGTTCGCCAAGGAACGAAGCGCGTTCGGCAAACCGATCGGCGCGTTCGAAGGCATCTCGTTCAAGCTCGCACAAATGGCAACGGACCTCGACGCCGCGCGCTTGCTGACGTACCGCGCCGCCGCGTTGTGCGACGCCGGATTGCCGTTCGTCGTCGCGGCCGGCAAAGCCAAGCTGTTCGCGTCGACGGCCGCGCGCAAGCACGCCGCCGAAGCGATCCAAATTCACGGCGGCTACGGGTACACGACCGAGTTTCCGGTGGAGCGATACTATCGCGACGCCAAGATCACCGAGATCTACGAAGGCACCAGCGAAATCCAACAGATCATCATCGCCCGCTCGCTACTAGGAAAGTTAGAGTAAAATTTCGTGAACCTCATGGAGTATCAGGGAAAGGAACTGTTTCGTCGCTCGGGCATCCCGGTGCCTCGCGGACAGCAGTGCGCGACGGCGCAAGAAGCCGCCGAGTTTGTCGCACGCAATCCCGGGCAGTGGGTCGTCAAGGCCCAGGTGCTTATGGGCGGGCGCGGCAAGGCCGGAAAGATTAAGTTTGCCGACGACGCCGAGCAGGCGCGTGCGATGACGACCGACGTCATGGCCACGCCGATGCCGCCCAACCGCCAAAATCCCAAAGGCGAGCCGATCAACTCCGTCCTCATCGAAGAAAAGTTGCCGATCGCCAAAGAAGCCTATTGCGCGATTACGATCGATCGCACGACCAAGAAGCCGGTCATCATGGTCAGCCCGTTCGGCGGCATGGATATCGAAGAAGTCGCCGAGCAGCATCCCGAGTCGATCGCCAAGACGTTTATCGACACGGCCGCCGGCTACTGGCCCTACGTCGGCCGCGATCTCGCGTTCGTTTCGGGTTTGGATCCCGGTTATCGCAAAGCGCTTCCCGCGATCCTGGCCGGGCTCTACGATCTCTTCTTTACCTATGGCGCCAAGCTGGTAGAGATCAATCCGCTGGTCTTGACCGACGACGGGCGCGTCTTCGCATCGGACTCCAAGGTCGAACTCGACGACGACGGCCTGTTCAAGAATCCGGAGTTCAAAGAGTGGCAGAAGACCCTGCCGTTAGATGAAGACGAAACGCTGGCCGTCGCCGCCGGTTTGGGCGTGCGCAACTTCCGACGCTTCGACGGAACCGTCGGAACGATGGCCAACGGCGCGGGCTTGGCGATGGCGACGATGGACGCGGTGAACTTTGCCGGCGGCAAGATCGCCAACTTCCTGGACGTCGGCGGCGGCGCGAACGCCCAGCGCGTGCGCAACTGTTACGAGCTGATCGTCAACCACACCGGCGCGCGGTCGATCTTCATCAACATTTTCGGCGGGATCACGCGCGGCGACGAGGTCGCCAAGGGCATCGTCCAGGCGCTTGCCGAGACGCAATCGCGCAAGGTGCCGCTGGTGATTCGCTTGACCGGGACCAACGAGAAAGAAGGACGCAAAATTTTGGCCGAGGCCGGCATGACCCCGGTGGAAACGATGGACGAAGGCGCGGCGCGGGCCGTCAAACTGGCGGCGGGAGCGTAGCGATGAGCATCTATCTCGACAAGAACACCAAGGTGATCGTCCAAGGCATCACCGGGGCCGAAGGCTCCTACCACACCGGCCGGATGTTGGACTACGGCACCAAGATCGTCGGCGGCGTCACCCCCGGCAAGGGCGGCCAGAAGAGCTCGCACGGCCTTCCGGTCTTCGATACGGTCCAACAGGCGGTCGACGCGACCGGGGCGACCCACACCTGCATCTTCGTGCCGCCTCCGTTTGCGGCCGACGCGCTCTTCGAGGCCCACGCCGCCGGCATCGGCTTCGCGGTCTGCATCACCGAGGGGCTCCCGGTCCACGACGTCCTGCGGGTGGTCGGGGCGACCCCCGGCATGCAGATCGTCGGCCCCAACTGCCCCGGACTGATCTCGCCGGGAAAGTCCTCGATCGGGATCATGCCGGGGCACATCTTTAAAGAAGGCGACGTCGGGCTGATCTCGCGTTCGGGCACCCTGACCTACGAGGTGGTCGACCTGCTGACCCGAGCCGGCTTCGGCCAATCGACCTGCGTAGGCATCGGCGGCGACCCGATCATCGGGACCACCTTCGTGGATTGCCTGCGGAGCTTTGCCAACGACCCGGGGACCCGGGCGATCGTGGTCTGCGGGGAGATCGGCGGCTCCGACGAGGAAGATGCCGCCGCCTTCGTCGCCGAGCACCTGCCCGGGACCCCCATCGTCGGCTTTATCGGGGGGCGCAACGCCCCGCCTGGGAAGTCGCTGGGGCACGCCGGGGCCATCGTTTCGGGCAAATTCGGGACCGCCAAGTCCAAGATCGAGGCCTTTGAGGCCGCGGGCATCCCCGTCGCCGCCCGGCCCAGCGAAATCCCCGGGCTCCTGGCCGATCGCCTGGCCAAACCCTAAGGCCCTGCCAGGGGGGAATTGGGTCGCCTGCTAGAGGGAGATTAGCGCCTCCTGAGAAGGTATGACCGGTGTCAGCATAATTGCTGTCGTTTACCATGGCTCCGGGGCCAAATTTTTGGGGCAGATTTTCGTTCGTCGGCAACATTGGAAAAGGCGAATGAATCCTCAAGGATGCGTCCTCGGCATCACGGTTTTGCTATGAGGAGTATCTCAATAATGAGTCAATCGCGCAGGTGGAGGCATTGGGAAGGCCTCGTCACCGCCATCTCCGCTGCTTTCCTCACCTTGGTCCTGGTCGCGTTGTCGGTTTCCCCGGCACTCGCGGACACGACCGGTGTTATCAGCGGTACCGTCACCAATAGTGCCTCGGGCGCACCGATCGCGGGCGTACGGGTCTCGGCGTCTTCGCCGTCAGGCTCGTACAACGCCACGACCAACGCTCGCGGCTTCTACTCGATGGCGGGCGTGTACGCCGATACGTACACGGTTTCGTTCCAACTCGACGGCTACAACCCGGTTTCCGTTACGGGAACCACGGTCTTTGCAGACCAGGTTGCCAGCGTCAACGAACAGCTGGTGGCATCGCTCAAGACGATCGCTACCGTCAGAGCGCGCAGCGAATCTAGCGCGTTCCAGCCGAACCAGACGACCAATACGGTCACGGTCGGCGCGACGCAGATCCAGCAACTGCAGGGTACGGCATTCAACTTCAGCGAGACGAACTTGCTGACGTCGCTGCCCGGTGCCACCAAAGACTCCAGCGGCTATCCCGTCATTCACGGCGGCCGCGAATATGAAGAAGGCTTCGAGTTCGAAGGCATCCCGTACACCGATGCGTACTCGAACCAATTCAACAACAGCCTGGCCGTCCCGACCTCGGGCGTCAGCCTCGTTCAGCTAACGGCCGGCGCCGGTGATGCCAGCCAGGCCGGCGGCGGAACCGGTACCTTCAACATCGTTGCCAAGCGCGGCACGTTCCCGGGATACGCCGACGTCGGCGTTGCGGCCGGAAGCGGGATCGGTTTCAACCACCGCCTGCAGGCCGACTCCAGCTGGGCGACCCCAGATGGCCGGTTCTCCAACTACGCCTCGTTTGCGGGCGACAATCAAGCCTACAAGTTCGGCGATGGCAGCATTCCCGACGCGCAACTCGGCGAGTTTTACAATCGCCGCATGGATGCCGATCGCGAGTTCATCGACAACTTCGTGTTCCGTTTCGGCCACGACAACAGCCAATCGCTTCAGTTGTTCACCGATCTCGCGCAGCACGATTTCTATCAAGGCAATGGCGGCCTGCACGGCCTCTGCTTTGCGAGTTGCGACGCGACCTATAAGAGCACGTGGGCCGGTATCTACGGCCTTACGCAAGCGGAAGTTACCGCTATTTCCGCGCTCTATCCCGGACAGACGAGCGGCAACGAGTTCCTGACGCAGGCCTCCGACCGCGCGCCATTCACGTATTTCCAGCCGAATCAGGCGTTTAAGATCGCCTACACGAACAACTTCAACTCCTCGACATTCTTCTCGGCCAAGTTCTATCGTACGAACTCGGTCACGATCTTCGACGGCCCGAGCACCGAGGGCAGCTACGCCGGCGATCTTTACCTCTATCAGGGCGGACAGACGACCGGCTTCACGCTGTCGCTTCAGAAGCAGCTGAACGATGCCAACCTCTTCGAGGCGGGCGTGGACATCAGCCATCTGCATCCCGTGGATTCGTATATGTCGGACTCCTATGGATTTTATGCCGAACTGGTCGGGACGGCCGATCAAAACGGCATTCCATACGCGTTTGTCAATCCCAACGATCCTAACTGCCCGCTGGGTCCGGGCGGACCTTCGGTCGGGGGCTGCGGCTATGCGTACGGGCCGGGCGTCGTCTCGGCCAGCGCGCAGCTGACGAATCCCCAGTTCGATCAGGTATCGACGGTCCAACGTCAGGACTACTCGTTTTACGTCAAAGATAAGATGACGATCAACTCGAAGCTCAACGCCGAAGTCGGCGTTCGAGTGGACGCCGCGACCTATCGGATGCCCACGCCGCAAGTCGATCCCACGTACTGCACGACGCAGTACATCCCGACGGCGTGGACGGCGAACCCGAACTACAATCCGGCAGCGGCCTTTGGCGGCGCCAACTGTCCCTTCAACGCCAAGTTCGATTTACCGAACAATGCGGTGAAGCCGGTGGTCATTCAGCCGCGCGTCGCGCTCTCGTATCACCTCGCGCCGAACACCGCGCTGCGTCTGACCTACGATCGCGGCGTGCAGTTCGTTCCGATCGCCTCGGTCGACTTCGGCGAAGTCGATCAAGGCGCGTACATCAACACGCCGTGGGGTCACTACGCACCCAATCCCGGTCCCTTCTCGGGGACGACCGCGTGCGGTCTGCCCGGCTTCACGGTACCGTGCGTGAACTTCGGCGAGCAGATCTACTGGGCGAACCAGAACTTCGACGGCACTCCGTATCAACCGGCTCGTCCGACGACCACGGATAACTATCAGTTCACGCTCGAACAGCAGTTCACCAAGGGCATTCTCAACGGCGTCGCGCTCAGCGTCGCGCCGTGGTACCGTTACCAGCACGATACGATCGCATCGGAATCATCGCCGATCCTCGGGCCTAACGGCTTGCCCCTGACCATCAACGGTGCGATCGAAACGGGACCGCCGTTGCTGACCAACGCCGGCAAGGAACATGGCGGCGGCGTCGACGTCAACATCACGCGCGAACGCCCATACGGCATCAGCGCGCAGGTGACGATGTCGTACATCAACGAGTTCTCCAGCGTCATCCCAACCAGCGGTTCGGAAGACTTCTATCCGACGATCGTTCCGGCATCGATTCTCGCCGGCAACGTCTATCGCGTCGGCTTCGTCTCCCCGTTCCAATCGACGTTTGCGTTCTCGTATAAGACGCACAGCGGCTGGCGCATCAACCCGCGCTATAGCTGGGATATCGGTTATCCGACGGGTCTTGGGCAGTTGGCACCCGCCATCGTCAATGGCGTCGCGGTCAACGTTCCCAACACCAACGGTCTGGTGGGCAGCGCGCCCAACGGTCCGGCGTACTTCATCGACCCGGAAAATCCCGGATCGGTGTTCGCTCCCAATATCGTTGCCGGGCGCGGCAACCCCGAAGCGGCCTCGGCCGGCGGCAAGCTGAGCAAGCCCGATTCGTTCACGTCGCTTACCATCGAATACGCTCCGCCGAAATCGGCGCTGACCTACGGCTTTAACGTCGACAACCTGTTCAACGAGATCTACACAGGTGCGACGCTCAACGCCCGGTACCAGCCGATCGCGACGGGTATTGCCGGCCCGCTGACGGGCTACTCGACATCGAGTAGCAACTATCTGCCGACGTCGTCCAATCCCGCGGCGTGGCCGTTCTATGGCAGCTACATGCATGGTAACCAGGTATATGTCGATATCCCGCGTGGTTTCCAGCGCTCATTCTACTTCTACATCCAGGCGAGGCTGTAACTAATGCGCCAAGCAAAAAGGCTCTTCAAGGTTAGCAGCATCGCCATCGCCGCGGCGATGCTTGCTGCCTGCTCGACCAACGGGGGATCGGATATCCCCAATACATCCCAGGCGCCGCTTGCGAGCAACGTGCTCCAAGTCGCGGTGGGAACGGCGAATATCGGACAAGACGGCGCCGTCGGTTTGAACGTCGTCTCGACGCTCCGGGGGACCAATGGTCTCTCGGGCGTCCTGGCGAGCCTTCCGACGTTGACCGGCCCGGCCGGTTTCACCGTGCCGGCGGGCGTTAAAGGCGCATATTCGTCGGCGCACGGCGCCAACCCGGACATCGGAACCAATCACATCACCGGATCGCCCCAGGTCCCGCTCAATAACGCGGGCCTGGTGCAAAGCACGTTGGGCACATTCACGGGCATCTTTGCCAACGGGTTCGGCCCGTTGAACTCCGATGCGTCGGTGGTCAACGGCGGCTACTATCCGGGAAATCCCAATGCGAGCGGCGGCAACGGATTCAAAAGTTCGCAATACGACACCCTCGCCTCGTCGCAGATTACCGCTCTGCTGGGAGGCGGGAGCAACGCGTTCCAACCGTATCCGTTCTTCTCAACCGACCCGATGGTCTATCTGAACGGACCGCCGGCCGTACCGTTCTTTAACAACGGTACGTTCCCGCCGTCGTTCGCCGGATATTCCCCGGGCATCGCGGTGTTCGAAACGGCTCCGGTTGCCGGAACGTATACCCTCGCGGCGGCCGTCAACCCGGTCAACGCATCGCCCGTCACCTACACGGCCAGCGCGTCGCTGGCAAGCACGGCGGTATTGGGAGCGATCCCGATGCCGACGTTCGTCTCCGATGGGACGGGCGGCGGCAGTGGAGTCGTCGTTATTCCGGCCGGCGTGACCGAAACGATGGTCTTCATCGTCGACGTCAACGGCAACTCCGGCGCGCAGACGTTCT
>DATCDS010000154.1:0-5320 GCA_036510515.1 Vulcanimicrobiaceae bacterium | reverse complement strand
CCCCGATCGCGGCGACGCGCGCGTTGGTCATCTGCACGGGATCGTACGCGCTGGGCAGCCACGCGATGGCGGCATCGGCCTTGGGCTGCAGCGTCGCAAGGTACGGACCGAGTTGGGCGAACTCGCCGAACGCGCGCGTCGGACGATACCGGGGGCTCGCGCGCAGGCCGGCGTCGAGCGCCGCGCCCCACGCATAGGAACGGTTGGCCCACGGTGCTTCCCAGCCCGCGGGATTGACGGTGTCCTGCGGCGGAAAGTCGATGACGCCGTGCGCGCCCATCTGCAAGAGTTCGTGCAGTGCCAGCATCGTATTGCTCGGATCTGCGGCTCGCGGCGCGACCTCGTCGGCGCCCTGCAGCCAGCCGGCTTGAAACTCTCCGGCCATCACGGGAAGGTGTGGCTGCGTCTGCAGCAGCGCGGCGGAAAACATCAGCTGTGCCAAATCGTGATCGCCGATGCGGTACGCATCGCTTTGGTACCAGTTGCCCCAGGCCCAAACAGGCGATGCCGCGGTCACCTTCATCTGATAGGTATTGACGAAGAGCGGCACGCGCGTTCCGGCGCTGCTCTGCACGGTCGCCCGGAGCCAATCGATGTAGCGGTGCCAGTGCGACCCGGGCCAGGTGTCGTTGTCGATATAGGCCCCCTGATCGTCGTCCAGGGCGATCGCGATCACGTCGTGCGACCACGGCGCGATCGTTCCCAAGACGGCGTGCAGCCAGCGTGCCGCGTAATAGCGATGCGTATCGTTGGCCAACCATTGCGCCGCAGCCGCATCGGCGTGCGCGTTTTGCAGCGTCGCCGTGGCAGGGTAGCGGCCTTCGAGGATGTCGTGCCGCGGCATGTCATACGCGGGACGTTTCAAGAGCCAGGCGGGATAGCCGCCGTTGCGCCACTCGTTGCGAATGACGGGGCCGGGCCGCACGACGATCTTCATGCCCAGCCGGTGGATCGTCGCAAACAGCGCGTGCAGATCGCGGCGATCGTTGCTCGTGCCAGAAAAATCAAACCGGCCGTCGGCGAGTTCGTGCCAGTTCCAAATCAGATAGAGATCGATCGTGTTCACACCGAGCGCGCGGTAGGCTTTCAAACTGGCCGTCCACCGCGCGCGCGGAATACGTTCGTAGAAGAATGCCGCACCGTTGACGAAGAAGGGTTGTCCGTTCACTGTGAAGACCGGTGTGCCGCGATCGTTGCGGATCGCGGACGTCTGCCAGGTCGACCACGATCCGACCGTCGCGGCCTGCGCCCGGACGGCGGGCAGCAGCGCTAGTGCGATGACCAGCGTCGCGGCGAATGGCCACCATCGCTCCTTTATGCCGACGCCCAAATACACCAGCGCGCCAACGGCGAGCCAGCCGACGCCCAACGCGATTGCCACGGTCCCGGTATAAGCAAACGCTAGCAGCCAGCCGGCCAACGCGACGATCGCGGGCAGCGGGTAGAAGGGCATGCGGAACGGCGCACGTTCGCGGCGCGCTCGGAGAAGGCCCAGCCCAATGATCTGCAGGACGCTTTGCACCAGCACGATGCCTGCGGTGCACAGCGCGATGACTTGTCCGAGGGAAAACAGGCAGGCGATCAGCGAAAGCGCGCCGATGGCGAGCAGGGCAACGTTCGGAAATTCCTTCGTGGGATGCAGCCGTGCGAAGATCGGCAAGAACGCGCCGTCACGCGCGGCGGCAAACGGAATGCGAGAGAAGCCGAGCAGGTTGCCGTAGACCGACGCGAACGCGGTGATCAGCACGAGGCCGGTCACGATCAGCGCCGCCCAATGACCCCAGGCTAGTTGCACGACCGTCGATCCCACGAATCCCGCGTTGGGCAGCGGTTGGCCGTCGCGGCCGATCAGCGATTGCCACGGGATGGCGCCCAGCACGCCGATCTGCAAGAGCAGGTACAACACGGCGACGAGAACGACCGAGAGCACGATGGCGCGCGGAATCGTGCGATGCGGGTCGCGAACCTCGTCGCCGATCAGCGCAGCATCGGCATAGCCGACGTAATCGTAGAGCGTGACGAACAGCGCGCTGCCGAAGCCGGCAAGAAACCCCCAATTGAAATGCACCGGAGCGGAGAGCGCGAGCGCACGATGGAAGTCGGCGTGCGGCAATGCGGCGCCGATCACCAAGCCGAGCGTCGCGATTGCGCAGATGCATAAGCCGACACCCAGCGCCGCAACGCGGCCGGTGCGCCGGTAGAGCGCGGCAACGGTGACGACGCCGACGAGCATTGCAATGCCTTTGGCTAGCCACGGGGACGCGCCGACGATCGGAAACGCGAACGCCGCGTATTGCGCGAAGCCGATGTAGCCGCTGGCTAACAGGCACGGCGCGTAGAGCAGAAACTGCCAATTGAAGAGAAAGGCGAACAAACGTCCCCAACGTTGCGCGCCGAAGATCTCGCGCAAGTACACGTACGTTCCGCCCGAGCCCGGATAGCGCGATCCAAGTTCGGCCCACACCAGCCCGTCGCACAGCGCTACCACCGCTCCGGCGATCCAGCCCAACAGCGCGAGCGGACCGTTGAGCGAGGCGAGGACGAGCGGAATGGTGATGAGCGGTCCGATCCCCACCATCGTAATCACGTTGACCGCGAGTGCGCCTCGCAGGCCGACCGCCCGTTGCATTGAAGGCTCGTTCATGCTCCCGTCGATTTCACCCTACGCGCGTCTGCTCGGACTTGCCGGCGACCTGAACGTCGATTTCATCGAGAGCCCGGCGCTACGCGGCAATCCGCTGGGCGATCCTTCGCGACGTCCGGTCGTGGTCTACACGCCGCCCGGCTACGATGGGAACGGGTCGCGCCGATATCCCGTGCTGTACGATCTGCACGGCTACACCGGCAACGCCGCCGCGTTGCTGGCCGCGCGTCCCTGGGAGAGCAACGTCGTGCAGATGGCCGATCGCATGATCGCCGACGGCGCAATGCCCGCGGCGCTCCTGGTGCTCGTCGACGGCTTCAACCGATTGGGCGGTTCGCAATACGTTGATTCGCTGCACAACGGTGCCTACGCGACCTATGTGGTGCGAGACGTGGTCGGGCACCTCGACGCGACCTATCGCACGATCGCGAACGAAGGCGGACGCGCCGTCTTCGGCAAATCGTCGGGCGGCTTCGGAGCGATGCACCTGTCGATGGAACATCCGGGTATCTTTTGCGCTTTTGCCTCGCACAGCGGCGACGCGTACTTCCGCTACGCCCACCCGATTTCGTTTCCGATGGCGCAGCGCACGCTGGAACGTCAGGATTGGAACCTGCGTGCGTTTGTGGAAGGCTTCGAGCAGGCTGATAAGCGCCCGCAGAGCGACTACGCGACGATGGAGATGCTCGGCTACGCCGCCGCCTACTCCCCGCGCAGCGCGACCGCCTTCGATCTGGATCTGCCGTTCGATCGCGTCACCGGCGAGCTGCGCGACGAAGTCTTTGCGCGCTGGCTGGCTTTCGATCCGGTCGAACGCGCGCCGCACAAACGGTCCGAGTTGTCTCGCCTTCGCCTGCGCTATCTGGACTGCGGGCGTCGAGACGAATACGGTTTGGACATCGGCGCTCGCGCGATGGCCGCGCGCATCCGCGATCTCGGCTTGACCGTCGTCCACGAAGAGTTCGAGGACGACCATCGCAACATCGGATACCGCCAGCGCGTCTCGCTCCCCGCACTTTTGGCGGTTATGGATACGGACTAGCGGTTGGCGAGGGCGGTGGCCTCGATGGCGGTGCGGAGGTCGTCGATCAGGTCGTCGGCGTCTTCGATGCCGACCGAAAGGCGCAGCAGGCCGTCGGTGATGCCGCGGCGTTCGCGCTCTTGTTTGGGAATCGAGCCGTGGGTCATGCGCGCCGGATGGCAGATGAGCGATTCGACGCCGCCCAGCGATTCGGCCAAACTGAAGTAGCGCATGCGCGGCGCAAAATCCAGCGCTCGTTCTTGAGGACCGGTTAAGACGAACGACACCATGCCGCCGAAGCCGCTCATCTGGCGCTTGGCCAGCTCGTGCTGCGGATGGGACGGCAGCCCGGGATAGTAGACGAGTTCGACCTGATCGTGCGCGTCGAGAAATTCGGCGACGCGCTGGGCGTTGGCGGCGTGCTCGCGCATGCGGATCGCCAGCGTCTTGGCGCCACGCATCGTGAGGTACGCGTCGTTGGGGCTCGGGACGCCGCCCACGGCGTTCTGGTGGAACTTGAGCACGTCGTGAATCTCGGGGGCGTTGGTGATGGCGATCCCGCCGACCGCGTCGCTGTGCCCACCGATGTATTTGGTCGTCGAATGCACGACGATGTCGGCGCCCAACGCCAGCGGTTGCTGGAAGTACGGCGAAGCGAAGGTGTTATCGACGGCGACGAGTTGCCCGGGTTTACGCAGCGCGCAGATCGCGCGGATGTCGATCAACTTGAGCAGCGGGTTGGTTGGCGTTTCGAGCCAGAAGAGCTTCGTGTTCGGGCGAACCGCTGCGGTGACGGCATCGACATCGCTCATATCGACGTAGGTAAACTCGACGCCGTAGCGCGCGTAGACGCGCGAGAAGAGGCGGTAGGTGCCGCCGTACAGATCATCGCCGACCACGACGTGATCGCCGGCCGAGAGCAGGTTGACGACCGCCGCAGTGGCCGCAACCCCGCTGGCAAACGCGGTGCCGAAGCGCCCGTTCTCCAGCGAGGCTAACTGTGCTTCGAGCGCGGAGCGCGTCGGGTTGGCGGTGCGCGCGTAGTCGTAGCCTTTATGGTCGCCGACGCCGGCCTGCGTGTACGTCGAGGTCTGATAGATCGGCACGATCGTCGCGCCGGTGGCCGGATCGGCGCCTTGTCCAACGTGGATGGCTTTGGTCGAGAACTTCATAATTAGACCGGCGCCCCGATCGAGATGTTCGAAAGATACGAGATGATGTCTTGACGCGCGATCACGCCGATCGGCTCTCCGGCATCGGTCACGACAATCGCGGAGTTGGCCAGGGTCAGCAGCTTGTACGCGCGGTCGATCTCTTCGGATTGCTCCAGGGTCGGAAAGGCGCGCCCCATCACCTCGCGCACTTCCTTGTGCAGAATGTCCGAACGGTCGAAGACCGCCCGCATCACCGCCATGTCGTTGATCGATCCCACCTGTTCGTGTCCGCGCACGACCGGCAGCTGCGAAATCTCGTACTTACGCAGCAAATCCAGCGCGGTTTTCACCGTGTCATTTTCGTTCACGGTCAGAAGCGGCGGCAGCGGCGTCTTACTGCGCAGCACGTCGCCGACGGTGGCGCGGCGTTTGCCTTCGGAGATGAAGCCGTTAGCGATCATCCACTCGTCGTTGAAGATTTTGGACATATACCCGCGGCCC
>DATCDS010000153.1:0-12014 GCA_036510515.1 Vulcanimicrobiaceae bacterium | reverse complement strand
GCAGCCCGCGATCCTTATGCGGATCGCGGACGGCGATGCCGCGAAGGTCGTAGCGGACGCCGCTGCGTCGTTGGATGGCGTCACGCTCGTGCAGGAGCCGTTCGGCGAGTCCTCCGCCGACGGTCCCGCAACCCAGCAGTGCGATGCCTGCGATCGATTGCACTCCTCGTGCCTCCTGTTAAGATGGGAAAGCGAGGAAAAACAAACGCCCCTCGCCGTGTGCGGCGGGGGCGTCTGCTAAACTTTGACTTCGTTACGTTCGAGTCTTAGGCAAACACCGTCCGCGCCGCACTGGTAATGCTGCACATCGGACACGACATTCGCGTAATAAGCCCAAACATTGGCCGTACCATAGCACGGCCTTGAATGGGAGTCAAGCGCACGGACGGGGTACAGGAACGACGTGAAGGCAATCCTCAAACGATTTTGGGAGGGCTGGCAGGGCCATCGTCCTACCCAGCACGCGGCCGCGCTGGCCTATTCGGCCCTCTTTGCGATGGCGCCGGTCTTGCTGATGATCGTGGTAGCGACGACGATCTTCCTTGGAAAGCATTCTGCCGACAGCGAGCTGTACGCGCGCGTCGCGGACGTCGCTGGGACTTCGGCCGCCAAGGAAGCCTTGCATATCGCCTATAGTACCGCGCACCGTTCCGGCGTGCTCTCGATCGCCGTCGGCGCGATCCTCGCCCTGGTGGGCGGCCTGGGCATGACGTTGCAATTCGAAAGCGCGATCGACGAAATCTGGGAAGCGCCCTCGCGCAAAGTTGGTTTTTGGGTGATGCTGCGCGAACGGTTGGCGGCCGCGCTGGCCTTGCTGGCGATTGTTGCCGGGTTCCTGGTGTTGACCATCGTCGATGTCACGCTCTCGCGATTCAACTTTGGCTTCGGGCCGCTCGTGCATGTCGCCGTCCTTGTGGGAGCGGCGATATGCGTGCTGGCGTTCTTTACGATCGTGTACCGTACCGTCCCGCAGACGCGCCCACGTTGGCGTGAGGCCTTCCTGGCCGCGATCGTAACCTCGGCCTTGGTCATCCTCGGCGAGATCGCGTTTGCGGTCTATCTGCACTACGTCAACGTGGGCAATGCCTACGGCGATGCGGGCTCGGTGATCGTGCTTCTTGTCTGGCTCTATTATTCGAGCTTAGCGGTACTAGCCGGAGCCGAGTTGGCACGTGCGGTCCGCCCCTAGGCAACCTAGCAGCCGAGTTCGCGGTGCGACGCGATCGACGACCCCGAGGCGTTTTGATGTGAGCGACAGCTCGTTTACCACGCAATAAGCGCGGTTAGCCGCCGTTGAGGCCGACGTACATTTCGGTCGCGAAGGCGACGACGAATCCGAGCGTGACCATGCTCGTCATCAGCGGCGACAGGCCGGTGCGCTTGAGGATGGCCCAGAGTTCACCGATGACGTAGACGAGCGCGCCTGCGGCAATCGAGAGAAACAACACCGAAAGTAGCGGCGAATCGAAACGATAACCCACGATCGTGCCGACGAACGTCGGCCCTCCGCCAATCAGCCCGAACAACGCGATCTGCGGCCACGACGGCATTACGCGACCGGCCACCGGAGCGGCGATGCCGAAGCCTTCGGTAGCGTTGTGTAAACCGAAGCCGATAATCAACCCGATGGCGATCGCGGTCGCGCCCGAGGCGGCCGACGCGCCGATCGCCAAGCCCTCACCGAAGTTGTGCGCGCCGATGCCGATCGCGATAACCGTCGCGAGCACCATCGGATTGTCGGCGGCCTTGGCGCTGCGCTTGACGAACTGTGACGTCAGGCTTCCCAGCCCGACCAAGCCGATTAGCAATCCCACGATTAACAGCGTGCAAAGAGCGAGCGGAAAGCCGGCATGGCCGCCGCGCCAGAGCGCCAACCCGTTGGAGATCGGCGCGGTCGCGTTGCCGGCGATTTCGATGACGAGATACACCAGGATGCCGATCGCGACGGCGTTGAGCGCGGCCATCGTTTGGGCGCTGAGCTTGCGCGCGCGCGCAAGCGGCAGCCCGATGAAGATCGTGAACCCGGCGATCGCCCCCAGCAAGGCGGTCATCCAAAAGCTCAGGCCCTTTGGAGTCGACGGCGGCATGCCGGCCATCATCGCCGCGCCCATCGCGCCCAGCGTTTCGGGCGTTCCGGCATAGTGGATGGCGGTGACCAAGCCCGCCGGCATCGAATTGGCGTCTTCGATATGATCGGAAACGTGACAGTGGACCAGCCACGTCCCCGGCGCCTGATCGGCCTTGACGACGACGTCGACGCGCTGCCCGGGGCCAAGGGCGACCGTGTCTTCGACGTCGTCGTAATCGACGGGCGCGGCGTCGCGCGCGATGATCTGCTGGTAGTGGCCGTGGGTGTGCATCGTGTGCCACTCTTCGCCGGACATGCTGATCCAGCGGATGCGCATGCGCTGGCCACGGCGCGTCTCCATCGCCGTCGTCGCCGGGTACTCTTTGCCGTTGATCGTGAAATGATTCTCCACGCCGCTTTGAATCATCCACGACGAGATCAACTCCACATAGTCGTGCGCGACGTTGCGTTCGACCGCTCGCGGATGTGCCGGCAGAACGACGATCGCGCCGTAGAGGCCCGACTCGAGCATCGCTTCGTCGTCGTGCGTATGGTAAATGAACGTGCCGTCCCGATCGGCGGCGAAGCGGTAGACGTAATGCCCACGCTGCGCGACCAGAGGCTGCGAGATGCCGGGAACGCCGTCCATGTCGACCGGAATGCCGTGGATGCCGTGCAGATGAATCGTGTCGGGGACGGCCTGATCGTTCGTGTAGTCGATGACGACGCGGTCGCCTTGATCGACTTGGATGACCGGACCGGGAACGACGCCGTTGTAGGTTTTGGCCATGACCGTGAGGCCGGGCTTGAGCGTCCACGGCGCGTCGCGCTCGACGATGTGGAAGGTCTTGGTGTGCCCGCGTACTTGCGGGACGTATTGGAAACTCCCATCGTCACGACGGATCAACGGCGATTCGCCGGGCGCGGCGGTTGCCGACGGAATCGGGCCGAGGATCGGCTGGAGTCCGAGCGAGCTGGTACTGACCCCGATGGGGGGCGCTTCCGCATCGGCCTGCGCGACGATCGGAAAACCGCACGCCAATGCGGCCGCCGCAAGAAAAACGCACGCCCGGAGAAGCCTCATGAAGATCGTTCCGCCCCTAAGAAAGTTGTTAGGTGAACCTAAATACGACCTCCGGCGGGCGTTCTCATGCCGAGATGACCGTCCCGCCGCATAGCGCGCGGTCGTCGTTGGGGCGTAGCTCGCTGGTAATGAGCGCTTGGGCGACCCCCCCCTCGAGCGCGGAAACGATCGCGTTCATCTTGGGCTTCATCGAACCGGCGCACGCCGGCGTGGTGCAAAAAGCGCGAGCGGCGGCCAAGTCCAGGCTGTCGATGCCGCTGGCCGGATCGTCCGGATCGCGGCGCAGCCGGTCGACGTTGGTTAGGAAAACCAGGGCATCGGCGCGCAGGGCGGCGGCGATTGTTCCAGCCGCCGTGTCGCCGTTAACGTTGTACGCCGTCGCGCCGTCGCGCGCGACTCCCAGGGGAGCGACCACGGGGAGAATTCCACCCGCAAGCAGCGATTCGAGAATCCCGGGGTGGACTTGGGCGACCGCGCCCACCAAGCCGAACTTCCCCTCGCCTTCGACGCCGCAGACGAGCAGTGCACCGTCCTGGCCGCTGATCCCGGCGGCCCGGACCCCGCGGGCGAGCAGAGCCCGAACCAAGCGCTTGTTGATGCTGGCGCAGAGGACGGATTCGGTGACCGCCAGGGCTGCATCGTCGGTCACCCGTAGGCCATCGATGCGCGTGGTGGCTAGGCCCGCAACGGCCAAGGCGGCATCGATCTGCGGGCCACCACCGTGAACGAGCACAACCCATACGCCCGCTCCCCAGAGGGTCGCGATACCCTCGAGCAGCGCGGCCTCGGCATGGTCGGTCATGGCGTTGCCGCCGAACTTCACCACCAGCAGGCCGCCCGGCCGCAGACAGACCCCCTCGGTGCTTGCATTATTATTCATATTGTGTATAAATATACGATAATGTTTGGAGAAGCGGTAGCCCTGGCCGAAGCCCGTGGCCCCGCGCTTCAAGGACGATCGCTGCTAAAGCTGTCGGACCTGGATGCGGGCGAGTTAGACGAAATCCTGCGCTTGGCCGCCTATCTCAAGGCGCATCGCCTCGGACCCCGTCTCAATCTGCTGGCCGGCAAGACCGTGGCCATGCTCTTTGAGAAGCCGTCGCTGCGCACGAGGGTGTCGTTCGAGGTCGCGGTCCATCAGCTCGGCGGCGACGTCCTGTTCGCTCAAGGGCAAGAGTTCATGGTGGGATCGCGCGAGTCGCCCGAAGATGCCGCGCGCGTGCTCTCGCGCTACGCCGAGGCGATCGTCATTCGGACGCACGCGCACGAACCGCTGGTACGTTTCGCGCTCGCGTCGACCGTGCCGGTCATCAACGGTTTGTCGGCGTCGGCACATCCGTGCCAGGCTCTGGCGGATATGCTCACGATTCACGAGCGTTTTGGCGCGCTGCGGGACCTGCATATCGCCTACGTCGGCGACGGCAAGAACAACGTCGCGGTCTCGCTGGCCGAGGCGGCGGTGCTTTCCGGCGCGCACGTCCACTTCGGTTCGCCGCCCACGCACCGGCCGGCCGAAGCGTTTCTGGCGCACCTGCAGAAACTCGGCAAGGCGACCGGCGGCAGCGCTCGCGCGTTCGGCGCGGCCGTGCGCGCCGTCCGCGGCGTGGACGTCGTCTACACCGACGTTTGGACGTCGATGGGCGACGAGGCGCACTCGGAGCGCAACGTGGCGCTGCTGCGTCCGTTCGCGGTCACGTCCGAGCTGATGGCGTATGCCGCTCCGCACTCCATCTTCATGCACTGCCTGCCCGCTCATCGCGGTCAGGAAGTGACCGACGCGGTGATGGATGGCCCGCGCAGTGCGGTGTTCGACCAAGCGGAGAACCGTCTTCACGCGCAAAAAGCGCTGCTCGTCGCGTTACTGACCGATCGGAAAGGAATCTTGGCATGAAAGAGCGCCGACAACGAGCGATCTTGACGCTGGTCGCGACGCGACCCGTGCACTCGCAGGAACAGCTCGCAGCATTGCTCGAGGAACAGGGCTTCGAAGCGACGCAGGCGACGGTTTCGCGCGATATCAAAGAACTGGGATTGGCCAAGGTTCCGCTCAAGAATGGCGACGGCGAAGGGCACCTCTTTAAATACGTCGTCCCCAGCGCGACGGTGAACTACGTCAGCCGTCTGCATCGTGCGGTCGCCGAACTCGCGCTCTCCATCGAAGGCAGCGTCAACCTAATCGTCTTGCGCACGCCGCCGGGCAGCGCGATGCTGGTCGCATCGGCGATCGACGAAGCCGGCTGGTCGGAAATTCTCGGCTGCATGGGCGGCGACGACACGGTACTGGTGATCGTGCGTTCGGCCGAAGCGATGCCGATCGTCAAACAACGCTTTCTCGACTTACAAGGAAACGGATAACTTCTCATGGCTCGCGTGATCTTGGCTTACTCCGGCGGTTTGGATACGTCGGTTCTCCTCAAGAAGATGATTCTCGAAGGTCACGAGGTCGTCGCCTTGACGCTCGATCTGGGCGAAAGCGACGGCACCGCAGGCCAAGGCGCGTGGGCCGTACTCGAGGCGGTTAAAGCCAAAGCGTTGGCCCTGGGCGCCTTCGGCGCGGAGCTGGTCGATGCCAAGGAGCGCTTTATCTCCGACTACGCGCTGCCAGCGTTGGCCGCCAATGCCAAGTATCAGAACGTCTACCCGCTCTCGGCGGCGCTGTCGCGGCCGCTGATCGGCGCGTTGCTCGTGGAGACCGCGCAGAAGTACGGCGCGCAGGTCGTCGCGCACGGCTGTACCGGGAAGGGCAACGATCAAGTCCGCATCGAGTTAGCGGTGCACTCGTTCGCGCCGGATCTCCAAGTGCGCGCGCCGCTGCGCGAATCGCCGCTGTCGCGCCCGGATGCCATCGCATTTGCCGCGCTCAACGGCGTGCCCGTCTCGCACACCGCGGCCAAGCCCTACTCGATCGACGCGAACCTGTGGGGACGTTCGATCGAATCCGGGTTGCTCGAAGACCTGTGGAACGCGCCGCCGGAAGACGCGTATGCGTGGACGGCCTCGCCGCACGACCGCCCGGCAAAGGCCGACGAGCTCCTGGTGCGCTTTGAAGACGGCGTTCCGTCGATCGACGGCGCCACGGGCGCTCGGATGGTTGCGGACGCCAATGCGATCGCGGGCAGGCACGGCGTCGGACGCATCGACATGGTCGAGGATCGCGTGGTCGGCCTCAAGTCGCGCGAGGTGTACGAATGCCCGGGCTCGGTCACGCTGATCGCCGCCCGCGAGGCGCTCGAACGCTTGGTGCTCACGCGCGACGAGCTGCGCTTCAAAGCCACGTGCGATCGCACGTACGCGCAACTCGTGTACGATGGCTTGTGGACCTCGCCGTTGCGCGACGCGCTCGACGCGTTCAACGCCTCGTCGTCCGGCCGGATGACCGGCGACGTGCGCGTGAGCCTACATCAGGCGGTGGCGACCGTGACCGGCGTGCGCTCGCCGTTCGCGCTCTACGATGCTTCCCTGGCGACCTACGGCAACGAGGACGCCTTCGATCATCGCGCCGCCGACGGGTTTATTCGTCTGCACGGGTTGCAGATCGACGTCGCCGCGCGCGTCGCGCATAAGACGTCGAAGGCCGGCGTGTGAGCGCTTCGTGAGCCTGCAATGGGGCGGGCGCTTCAGCGCGCCGCCCGACGCGGAGCTGCTGGCGTTCGGGTCGTCCCTGGAAGAGGATTTGGTGCTCGCACCGTTCGATCTCACGTGCTCGCGTGCGCACGTCGCGGCGTTACGGGGCGGAGAAATCATCTCTCAAGCCGATGCCGACGCTCTGAATGATGCGCTCTCGGTAGTTGCGGGTGAGATCGTTTCTGGCGAGTTTGCAAGGTTCGCTCGCGGCACCCCCTTCGAAGACATACATGGCGCCATTGACGCCCGGATACGCGAAATCGCTCCCGGTTCCGGGGACTTGCTGCACGCTGGCCGCAGCCGAAACGATCAGGTCGCGACGACCTTGTTGCTGTACGTTCGCCATTGCGCCAGAGACGGCGCAGCTATATCGCGTGCGATCGCCGGGGACATCGTGGCCAAGGCACGTGCAGAGCTAGCCGCCGGTACGTTGGTGGCTGGGATCACGCACTGGCAGCCAGCCCAGCCGATTCTGCTGGCATTTTGGCTGGAAGCAGTCGGCGAGATGTTCGCCCGCGCGGCGCGTCGCTTCGATGTCGTCGTCACCGATTCATCGGTCGCGTGTCCGTTGGGG
The DNA here is from genome assembly GCA_036510515.1 of Vulcanimicrobiaceae bacterium. GTDB lineage: Bacteria > Vulcanimicrobiota > Vulcanimicrobiia > Vulcanimicrobiales > Vulcanimicrobiaceae > JALYSX01. The sequence continues at coordinate 4,664 of DATCDS010000153.1, read as the reverse complement.
TCTGGCGCGATAGCGGGATCGTCCTTGCCGCTGGATCGCGCCGCGGCTGCGCGAGCTCTGGGCTTCAAGGCGCCATCGTGCAACGCGATGGATGCCATCGGCACGCGCGATTTAGCGCTCGATGTCGCGCACGCCTACGTGCGCGCCGTCGTCGATGCGTCGCGCGTCAGCGAGGAACTGGTGCTTTGGTGTACGCCGGCGTTCGGTTACGCGCGCCTATCCGACGAGGCGTCGACCGGTTCTTCGCTGATGCCGCAGAAGCGCAACCCCGATCCCTTCGAATTGGTGCGCTCGCAGGGGGCTGCGCTCAACGGCGCCTACGCGGGTGCCCTGGGAACGCTCTGCGGCCTGGCCCTTTCATATCATCGCGACCTGCAGACGACGAAAGCCCTCTGTATGAGTGTCATCGTGAAGGGCAACGCGACGATGCGCGCGTTCGGGCGCGCCTTATCGAACGTCACGTTCGATCGCGAACGCATGACCGAGCGCGCCGGTGACGGCTTCACGGTGGCAACCGATCTGGCCGACGCGCTCATCGCGGTCGGCACGACCGCGCGCGACGCACACGCGCAGGTCGGCGAGCAGGTTGCGGCGGCCGAACGTGAAGGGCGCGATCTTCCGCTCGGCGCGCGCGCGGCCGTCGACGAGAAGAAGACCGCCGGGTCAACGTCACCGGGCGAGGTTGCCCGTGCGCTCGACGCGTTGGAAGCGGAGTTGGAAGCCGCCGCGCGCACCATGCCGGACGGCGCATCGTGACGCGCGTTCACGTGTGGGGCGCGTCGGGCTATGCGTCGGCCGAGGCGATTCGGTTGTTGCAAACGCATCCGCACGCAACGCTGGGCGCGTTGGAGAGCGCGTCGCACGCCGGACAAGCGCTGGCCGAACACTTTCCGCTGCTGCGTTGGAGCGCGCTGCGCTTTGACGGACCTGGCGCCGTTCTAGCGGCCGTCGCTGCCGGCGACGTGGTGCTGATGGGCGGTTCGAACGGCACCGCGCGCGAACACGCGCCGGCGTTTCTGGCGCGTGGCGCGCGCGTGATCGATCTCTCCGCCGACTTCCGCTTGGATCCGTCGGCGGTCTACGGTTTTCCCGAACGGTATCGCGACGCGATCGCGTCGGCCCGTTTGGTCGCCAACCCCGGATGCTATCCGACCGCGGCCCTGCTGGCGCTGTTGCCGTTGATGGCGCTGGGTGTCGCGCGACAGATCGTCATCGACGCCAAGAGCGGCATCACCGGCGCGGGGCGCAATCCTGCGGTCGGCTCGCTGTTTGCCGAAGTCTACGGCGACGTGCGCGCGTATGGATTGAACGGTCATCGCCACGAGCCAGAGATCGCCCACGAGTTGTCCGCTGTCGGGCAGACCGCGCCGTTCGTCTTCACGCCGCACGTCGTGCCCATCGCGCGCGGCATGCTGGTGGATGCCTACGTCGTCTACGATCACGCGCTCGACGAGAACGTCGTGCGCGCGGCATACGAAGCGGCCTACGAGCACCGTTCGATGGTGCGCTTCTTGCCCGCCGATCGCGCGCCCAGCGTGACGGCTGTCACCGGAAACAATCGCGCGGAGGTCTCGGCCACCGTGCACGGGACGACGGTACGCGCGATCTGCGCGATCGATAACCTGGGCAAGGGCGCGGCCGGTCAAGCCGTGCAGAATTTCAACGTGATGCACGGCTATCCCGAGGAGTGCGGTTTAGATGGATGATTCGCGGTTGGTCGCCCTGCGGGGCGGCTTGGGCGTCGTGCCCGGCTTGAAGTTGGCGGGCGTGCACGCCGGCATCAAGGCGCGCAAACGCGATCTCGCGCTACTCTCCTTCGACGCGCCGCAGGTCTGCGCGGCGATCGTAACGACCAACGAGATCAAGGCGGCGCCCGTGCTGGTGAGCCACGAACACTTGACCAAGCATGGCAGCGGGATGCGCGCGCTGGTCTGCAATTCGGGCTGCGCCAATGCGTGCACGGGCGAGCGCGGCGACCGCGACGCGCGCGCGACGGCGCGCCAGACGGCAGCGCTATTGGGCATCGAGCCGACCGCGGTCATCGTCGCTTCGACCGGGGTGATCGGCGTGCCGCTGCCCATGGATCGCGTTCAGCGCGGATTGGAGCGCTGCGTCGCGCACCTCGAGGGTGGCGGCAAGTCGGCATTCGACGCCGCCGAAGCGATCATGACGACCGATCGCGTGCCAAAGCTCGCGGCGTATTCCTTTCGCGATGGTGACAAGAAGTACGTCGTCGGCGGGATCGCTAAGGGCTCGGGGATGATCGCTCCCAACATGGCGACGATGTTGGCGTTCGTCGCCACCGACGCGCCGATGACCCGCGACGTCTTGTTCGGTCACCTCTTGGAATGCGTCGACGAATCGTTCAACATGATCTCGGTGGATGGCGACATGTCGACCAACGACGCGGTCTACGCGTTCGCGCCGGCCGGCAAGGGCGAGGCGCCCGCCGGCTTTGCGGCCGCGCTGCGTTTGGTGTGTCTGGAGTTGGCGCAGGCGATGGTGGCCGACGGCGAGGGCGCGACCAAAACGCTGACGATGCACGTTACCGGCGCGCAGAGCGTCGCGCAAGCTCGCAAGATCGCTCGCGCCATCATCAACAGCAACCTGGTCAAGACGGCCCTCTACGGCGAAGACCCCAACTGGGGGCGCGTGATCGCGGCGGCCGGCAGCGTGAACGCGGGCTTGGATCCCGATACGTGGTCGCTCTACGTCAACGACGTGCTTTGGGTCGGCGTCGGCGCGATCGAGGCACTCTCTGAAGCCGAAGGCCACGAACAGATGGAACAAGCCAGCGTGGCAATGCGCCTGGACTTGGGCTTGGGCGAGATGCGGGCCACCGCCTGGGGCTGCGACCTCTCCAAAGACTACGTGCGCATCAACGCGAGCTACCGCACGTGAGCGGAGCGCATCTCCTCCAAAACTACGCGCGCGCGCCGGTGACGTTCGTCTCGGGGTCGGGGTGCGTGCTGACCGATATCGACGGGCGCGAGTACTTGGATTGCATCGCCGGCATCGCATGCTGTGCGCTCGGGCACGCGCATCCCGCCATCGCGCGCGCGATTGCCGAGCAGGCTGCCAAGCTGGTCCATACCTCCAACCTGTTCGGTCACGAGCCGGCCGCGACGCTCGCCGACGAGCTGGCCCGACGCACCGGCTTCGACCGCGTCTTCTTTTGCAATTCCGGCACGGAGGCCAACGAGGCAGCGATCAAATTGGCGCGCAAGTTCGCCTGGCGCAACGGCCAACGCGATCGCACGACGATCCTGGCGTGCGACGGTTCGTTTCACGGCCGCACGTACGGCGCACTGGCTGCGACCTCGAACGACGCGTACAAAGAAGGCTTCGGCGCGATGCCCGCGGGTTTTGCGTTCACGCCGTTTAACGACGTCGGCGCCTTGGACGGGGCGATCGACGCGCGCACGGCCGCGTTTATCGTCGAGCCGGTTCAAGGCGAGAGCGGTATCAATCCCGCGACCGTCGAGTTCTTGCAAGCGGCGCGCCGCCTCTGCGACGATCGCGGCGCGCTGCTGATCTTCGACGAGATTCAGTGCGGCAGTGGGCGGCTTGGAACGTTCTGCGCGTTCGAACGCTTCGGCGTGCGGCCCGACGTCATCACGATGGCCAAGGCATTGGGCAACGGTCTGCCGATCGGCGCGATGCTTTGCACCGAGCGCGTCGCCGTGGGGCTCCAGCCCGGCGATCACGGTTCCACCTTCGGCGGCTCGCCCGTGCCGTGCGCGGCCGCGTTAGCGCATCTGCGCGTTCGCGATGAGATGGATTTGGGCGCGCACGTCTTGGCGCGGGAGACGGAGCTCTTCGCCGGGCTGCGAGCGTTGGCAGATCGTTACCCCGCGGTCTTCGAGGCGCCGCGTGGCATGGGCTTGCTGGCCGCGCTGCCCGTCGTTGCGCCGCTCGAAGCCAAGGAGATCGTCGCGCGCGCACGCGAACGCGGCGTGCTCTTCGGTACCGCCGGCGGCAACGTCGTGCGCGTCGCGCCGCCGCTGGTCATCGACTCCGCGCAGGTCGCGCGGGCGCTGGCGGTTCTCGACGAGGTCGCGGCCGAGATGTAATTGCGCGCGGTGCCATGACACTGCTACGTAGGGGTGAGTTCGAAGGGGAGGTTGGCGTCGGCGGTCAGGGTGATCGCGTCGGCGCGGACGGCACCGGCCTGATAGAAGGCGGCCGCGGCGATCATCGCAGCGTTGTCGGTGCAGTATTTGGGGAGTGGGATAAGGGCGCGGGCGTTGCGTCGGTGCGCCCACGCGCGTAGCGCCGCCTGGAGGCCCGAGTTCGCGGCGACGCCGCCCGAGAGGACGACGCCAGTATATGCGTCGCGCGAGAACGCCGCATCGACGCGGGCGATCAGCACGTCGATCACCGCGGCTTGAAACGACGCGGCGACGTCTTGCGCCGTCGCCTCTTTGCCGACAGGCGATTCCAGAAAATACCGCACCGACGTTTTGAGACCCGAAAACGACATGTCCAGCGCGTCGCCATCGGGCTTGTGGCGCGGAAAGGCGTAGGCTTTGGGGTCGCCCTCGCGCGCGAGACGATCGAGCTGCGGTCCGCCGGGAAATCCCAGGCCCAGCAAGCGCGCGGTCTTGTCGTAGGCTTCGCCGGCCGCATCGTCGCGCGTCCTTCCGAGAACCTGCATGCTCGTC
>DATCDS010000152.1:0-9859 GCA_036510515.1 Vulcanimicrobiaceae bacterium | reverse complement strand
TCCAGTTGCCCGCGATGGTGCGCCCGGGCCTAACCCTGGTCGTATCGCCGCTGATCGCGTTGATGAAGGACCAGGTCGACGGCCTGACCGCCAACGGCATCCCGGCAACGTTTTTGAACAGCTCGATCGACGCCCGCACCGGCGCGCAGCGACTCGACGCGCTCGACCGCGGAGCGTACGACTTGCTCTACGTCGCGCCCGAACGCTTGGTGATGCCGTCGTTCCTGAGCCAAATGGAGCGATGGAACGTGCATCGCATCGCGATCGACGAGGCCCACTGCGTGAGCGAATGGGGGCACGACTTTCGCCCGGAATACCGACAGATCGCGGTTCTGCGCGAACGTTTTCCGACCGTCCCGATGATCGCGGTCACGGCGACGGCAACCGACCACGTACGCGACGATATCGTACGCTTCTTGCAACTGCGCGACCCGCGGCGCTTCGTCGGCAGCTTCAACCGGCCGAACCTGCTGTACCGCGTCCTTGGCAAGACCGATCCGTTCAAGCAATTGCTGGCGCTGGCGACCGCGCGCGCCCGCGAGAGCGGGATCGTGTACGTCGCCAGCCGGCAGAGCGCCGATGATTTAGCCAAGCGCTTGAGTGCTGCCGGTATTCGCGCGCTGCCCTATCACGCCGGCCTCTCGCCCGACACGCGCGTTCGCAATCAGAATTTGTTCATTCGCGACGAGGTTCAGGTCGTCTGCGCGACGATCGCGTTCGGCATGGGCATCGACAAGCCCAACGTTCGCTACGTCGTCCACTACGACGTTCCAAAGAATCTCGAGGGCTACTATCAGGAGACCGGCCGCGCCGGCCGCGATGGGTTGCCTAGCGACTGCGTGCTCTTCTTCAGCGGCGGGGACGCCGCCAAGCAGCGCTTCTTCATTCGCCAGATTCCCGGCGACGCCGAACGCGCGCGCGCCGATCGGCTGCTGCGCGAGATGCTCGATTACGCCGCGACCTCGCAATGTCGTCGTGCCTTCATTCTGCGCTACTTTGGCGAACCCAACGTCGCCGACCGCTGCGACGGCTGCGATAACTGCCTGGAACCGACCGAACGCATCGACGGCACGATCGGCGCCGCGAAGCTGCTGTCGTGCGTGTATCGCATTCGCGCGCATAGCGGGTTTGCCACCGGCGCCAAGCACGTCATCGACGTGCTGATGGGCCGGACGTCTGAGAAGATGACCTCGTGGGGGCACGACCGCCTCTCGACCTACGGCGTCGGCGCCGAACACACCGATGACGAATGGAACGCGCTGCTCTCCGAAATGCTGCGCCTCGGGTATCTCGAACGCGAGCCCACCCATCGCACCGTACTGTTGACGGGCGAGGGATTGGCGGCGCTCAAGGAACAGCGCGAGGTTTGGTTCGCGCGGCCGCGCGTGCTGGCCGGCAAGGGGAAGGGCCGCAAGAAACGTGCGGTGGCTGCCGTCACGCAGGCGGCCGACGACCTCTTCGAACACCTGCGCCGCCTGCGCAAGCGCTTGGCCGACGAACAGGGCGTTCCGCCGTACGTCGTCTTCTCCGACGCAACGCTGCGCGAGATGGCCGCGTCCAAGCCGGCGACGCTGGTCGATTTTCGCGGCGTGAGCGGCGTCGGCGACATGAAGCTGGAACGCTACGGCCCGGCATTCGTCGACGCCATCCAAGCGTTCGAAGCAGGCGCCGCCTCCGCTTCCCTTTAAGTCGCGCCCATGAACACGCAAGCGATCGAAGCGCTCTACGAAGAGAGCCGCACGTTTCCGCCTCCGCCCGAGTTCGCCGCCCGGGCCAACGCGCAGCCCGGAATATACGACGAGGCCAACCGCGACTACGAGGCGTTCTGGGCGTCGTGGGCGCGCAAGCTCGAGTGGAGCAAGCCGTTCACCAAGGTCTTGGAGTGGAAGGAACCGTTTGCGAAGTGGTTCGCCGACGGCGAGCTCAACGTCTCGGTCAACTGTTTGGATCGCCACGTCAAGGCCGGCCGCGGCGACGCGATCGCCTACTATTATGAAGGCGAGCCCGGCGACCGCTGGACGGTCACCTATCGCCAGCTGCTCGACGACGTCTGCCGTTTTGCCAACGGCCTGCGCGCGCTGGGCATCAAGCGCGGCGATCGCGTGGCCATCTACATGCCGATGATTCTCGAACTCCCCGTCGCGATGCTGGCCTGCGCGCGCATCGGCGCGCCGCATTCGGTGATCTTCGGCGGCTTTTCGCCGGATTCGATCGTCGACCGCGTCAACGACTCCGAGTGCGTCGCGCTGATCACCGCCGACTATGGCTGGCGCCGCGGCAAGAAGATTCCGCTCAAAGCCAACTGCGATGCCGCGATGACCCAGACGCCGTCGCTCAAACATTGCATCGTCGCCAAGCGCGTCGGCGATCCCGTCGAGATGAACGACGGACGCGACCACTGGTGGGCAGATGTGGTGAACGGTCAATCCACCACCTGCGAACCCGAATCGATGAACGCCGAAGATCTCCTGTACCTGCTGTATACCAGCGGCACGACCGCTAAGCCCAAGGGCATCAAGCACACGACCGGCGGATATCTCACGCACGTGACCGCGACGCACAAGATGGTCTTCGATCTCAAAGAACAGACCGACGTCTACTGGTGCGCCGCCGACATCGGCTGGGTGACCGGACATTCCTACATCGTCTACGGCCCCTTGGCCAACGGCGCGACCAGCGTGATCTACGAAGGCACACCCGACTTCCCCGACAAGGATCGGCTGTGGTCGATCGTCGAGCGCTACAAGGTTTCGATTCTCTACACCGCGCCGACGGCCATCCGCACGTTCATGAAATGGGGAACCGAATTCCCAGAAAAGCACGATATGTCGTCGCTGCGCCTGTTGGGATCGGTCGGCGAACCGATCAACCCCGAAGCGTGGATGTGGTATCGCGAGCATATCGGCGGCAACCGCTGTCCGATCGTCGATACGTGGTGGCAGACCGAAACCGGCGGCATCATGATCTCGCCGCTGCCCGGCGTGACCACCACGATGCCCGGCAGCGCGACCAAACCGCTGCCCGGCATCTACGCCGACATCGTCAACGATCAATCCGAGTCCGTTCCGCTTGGCGGCGGCGGCTACATCGTGCTCACCAAACCCTGGCCCGGCATGCTGCGCGGCATCTGGGGCGACGACGATCGCTACGTGCAGACGTATTGGTCGAGATTCAAGGGCAAATACTTAGCCGGCGACGGATGCCGCCGCGACGAGAAGGGCAACTATTGGTTCATGGGGCGCATCGACGACGTAATGAACGTCAGCGGCCATCGCATCTCGACCACCGAAGTCGAAAGCGCGCTGGTCGAGAACCCGCTGGTTGCCGAAGCCGCGGTCTGCGGCAAACTCGACGACGTGACCGGTCAGGCGATCTACGCGTTCGTCACGCCGCGCGGCGGGAATCCCGGCTCGCCCGAGCTCGCCGACCAGCTCCGCGATTTCGTCGCCGAAAAACTCGGCAAGTTCACCAGGCCCAAATACATCACGTTCACGCCCGAACTGCCCAAAACGCGCAGCGGCAAAATCATGCGCCGGCTATTGCGCGACATCGCCGAAGGTCGCACGCTGGGCGACACCACCACGCTCGCCGATTCCACCGTCGTCAAAGAACTCCAAGACCGCGCCAGCAGCGAATCCAGCAAAGAAGAATAACGCGCGGGCCGCGTCTCTGCTAGTCGTCGCCGAAGGCTTTGAAGGTGAAGGGCGTTTTGCCGGTGATGATGTCGCGGACTTTGACGGTGGGATAGCCGACGCCGTCGTTGAGGCTATCTTCCCACGCAAGGGCGGTGAGGTTACGGAACTCGCCCGCACCGTGCGCGAGTTGCGTGTCGACGAATGTTACGGCTTGCGGCGTGGCGGCGTCAAACGCGCCGGCTTTGTCGAGGTCGTAGAGCGGGTCGACGGCGGCCGCGCTGTCGCTCAAGTACTTCCCGATCATCGAGAGCATCTGGCGCTGGGTCAGCAGATCGGTCGGATCGGTCGGCACGTAAGCGGGAACCAACTTGGTCACGTCGGCGTCGTTTGAGACGCGATTGACGAACTGACTCTCGAACATCGAGTGGATGTGGGCCTGCGTGTAGCCGCTGGGATTGGGATAATTGCCCCAACCGTTGAAATGAATCGTGATGTGCAGCGGTTGCGACGCGTCGGCGACGAAGTGGCCCCACACGCCGATGTCGCGCAGGGTCAGCGTTTGCCGCAACGTGCGATCGGTGACGAAATAGCCGCGCTGCGCGGGCGTGGCGGCGTGCGTCGCCCCGTAGTTGTCGACGCGCCAATAGGCGAAGTCCTCGCGAATCTGATCCCAGCCGTCGAGGATTTCGTACGGCACGTAGCCTTCTTTATACGGATCGTTGTTGACCGCGCGCAGGGCCGCATCGTAGGCATCCAAACTCAGGGGTAAGCTATCCAAGCGCACGACGCCGCCCACGGTGTCGTCGTCGCCGATATCCAGGAAGTGACCTGGATCGTTGTCGGCGTCCCACGAACCTCCGGCGCCTTTAAGGCGATCCTCTTCGGGGCCCAGCGTTGCGATCTCGGCGATCGCGCTAGTCGAATGCAAGAATGCGGGCATCGACGCGGGGAACAGCGTCGCGCCGACCTTGTTGATCATGGTGTGGCCTTTGCTTCCCCAGGCCATCGCCGGACCCGCGGTCGCCAGGAACGAGGCGGCGACGAGCAGCGAGCAAATTCGTTTCATGTGGCAAAGAACTCCGTTAACTCGGCGAGTTGATGAATGCGGGCCGCCGGCGGCAGCGCTGCGAGGATGGTTGCTCCGTAGCGCGTCGATATCGCTCGGCCATCCAGAAGCGCGACCACGCCACGGTCCTTGGTACTGCGAATTAAACGCCCAAAGCCCTGCTTGAGGCGCACGGTCGCGGCCGGAAGCATGTAGCGTTCGAACCCGTCCAAGCCGCGCGCCTCGAGCGATTGCATGCGCGCGGCCACCAGCGGATCCGACGGCGACGGAAACGGCAAGCGGTCGATGATCACGCACGACAACCGATCGCCGACGACGTCGATCCCTTCCCAGAACGTGCCGGTGGCGAAGAGCACGGCGCCGTCGGTCTCACGAAACCACTCCAGGAGGCGCAGTCGCGGCAGCTCGCCCTGCAGGCGAATCGGGAACGGGATGCGGTCGCGCACCAGCGCGTAGACCTCGCGCAACCGCGCGTGCGAGGTGAACAGGACGAAGGCGCGCCCGCGGGTCCGATCCAGGCATTCCTCGATCAACGGCGCCGCCCGACGCGCGAAATCGACCGCTTTCGGATTGAGTTCGGGCGGAGCGATAAACAAGCGCGCTTGGCGCGCGTAGTCGAACGGCGACGGCGCGACGAACTCTTGGGCATCGGTGACGCCCAACGACCGGCGCAGGAACGCGAAGGCGTTGCCATCGGCCGGCGCGCCGTCGGCGATGGTCGCGCTGGTCAGCACGACGCTTTGCGTGCGCGCGAACAACGCGGTGGAGAGAAACTCGCCGACGTCGTAGGGCGCGCTGTTGACCTCGAAGCGCCCGTCGATCTCGGAGCGCTCGACCCACGCGATGGCCTCATCGCTGGGCAACTGCGCGCGTTCGATCGTCGCCTGGTGGGCCAGGATCGCTCGCAGCGCCAGATCGCGGCGACGCTCGGCCTCGGCGTCGTTGTCGGTCTTCTTGTTGAGCGCGTCGTGCCAGTTGGCGTACAGCCAGTTCTCCAAGCCGTAGAGCGAATCGCGCAAGCGCTCCAGGGCGGGCGCGGCATCTTCGTTGGCGCGCAGCGGGTAGCGATCGCCGGGCACGCGCGCCAGCACGGCTTCCAGACCGCGAATGCCGTCGTCGAACTGCGCGTCGTACTGCTTGGGCAGGTCGTAGTGACGGTGCAACTTGCGCAGCATCCGGCCCAGCGATGCGCGGGAGAGCGTTGCGGTCAACGCGTCGGTCGCCCAGCGCTCGCATTGGTGCGCTTCGTCGAGAACCGCGAAATCGTAGGGTGGAATCAACCCGCCGCCCATCGCTAAGTCCAGGAAGAACAGCGCATGGTTGACGACGATCACGTCGGCGTACTTGGCCTCGTCGCGCTTCTTGAAAAAGAAGCAGTCGCGAAAGCGTTCGCAATATTCGCCCACGCAATCGTCGGCGTCGGCATCGAGCTGTTCCCATTCATCCGACGGCGGCGTGAACGGGAGTTCGGCGCGGTCGCCGGTTTGGGTGCGTTCGGCCCACGCCCACGTGCGCTCCATCGTCGCCGAACCCGCGATCAATCGCTCGGCGCGTACCCGTTCGAACTTCTGCTTGCACAGGTAATGGCTGCGCCCTTTGAGCAGCGTAACGCGGATCGGAATGCCCAGCGCCTTGGCAACCAGCGGAATATCTTTGGTAAAGAGCTGTTCTTGCAACGCGATCGTGCCGGTCGAAAGCACGATCTTCTTGCCGCTGCGCAGCGCCGGCACCAGATAGCCGACGGATTTGCCCACGCCCGTGCCGGCCTCGACGATCGTGTGCATGCCCTCGAGAAAGCCGCGCTCGACGAGTTGCGCCATCTGCACCTGGCCCGGCCGCGCTTCGAAGCCAGGCAACGCGCGAGCGATCGGACCGTCGGGCGCAAAGGTCGCTTCGATCGTTTGGTTCATGCGGGCGGCGGCTGGTCGGCGGGTTCGAACTCCGCATCGAGCACGGCGCCGGTATGCGCGTCGACCACGCGCGCCGGCACCGGGCGCGGCGGAAAATAAATTGCGTACATCAAGATGAACCCCGAGATCAAGCCGGCCACGTGTGCCGCCTTGCTGATCCCGGGGACCGCGAACGTGAAGATCAAGTTGAGCACAAGGATGCCCACGTTCGCTTTGATCATGTCCATGCCGGGCTTTCCGTGTTTCAACCCGATCGCGAAGAACGCGCCGAAGATGCCGAAGATCGCGCCGCTCGCGCCTAGGCCCAGTTCGGGCTGGAAGTAAACGCATGCCAAGCTCGAGAGCACGAGCGAGACGAAGTAGACGATGGCCATGCGCAGCGAGCCGGCGATCTGCTCGATAACGCGCCCGATCATCCACAGCGAAAACATGTTGACGGCGATGTGGAGGGCGCCGGCGTGTACAAAACCCGCGGTGATCAGGCGCCAATACTCGTGATTTTGCAGCACCCGCGCGGGGTCTAGGGCCCCGATGGCGTCTAAACCGCCCCGCGTGAAGTTCCCGCCCAGCAGATTCGGTCCGATCTTGAGGAACTCGAAACCGAAGCCCAGGAGATTCAGCAGGATCAGGACTTGGGTGACTATCGGACGTCGGATGTTGCGGTTGCTCCGTCGACGATCACCATGCGCGCGAGTTCGAGCGAGATCGGGACCGTCTTCCCGTCGATTTCGATGACGATCGGGCCGCCCAGCGGAGCCTTGGATTGCACGACGACGCTGCGTCCGGGCCGCAAGCCTAATTCTCCCAGATAGCGCAAGATCTCCGGAACTTCGTCGGTGACGCCGCACACTTCGCCGCGCGAGCCCTCCGCGAACTGCGCGAGCGGAATTCCGACGCGCACGGGATCGCTGAGGTCCTTTGGCGGAATCGGGTGGCCGTGCGGACAGGATTGCGGATCGCCGAGAAACTCGATCAGACGCTGCTCGACCTTTTCGGAGATCGCGTGTTCGAGCATGCAGGCTTCGGTGTGAACTTCTTCCCAGCCCATGCCCAGTACGTCGGTCAGCAGACGTTCGGCCAAGCGGTGACGCCGCAGGACGCGCACGCCGATGGCTAAGCCTGCGGGTGTCAGCCTGACCTCGCCACGCGCGATCTGCTCGACGTAGCCGTCGGTGGCGAGCTTCTTGAGCATGCCCGAGACCGATGCCGGTGCGACGCCCAGTTCCGAAGCCAGCCCCGACGTGGTGACGCCGGGGCCTTCGCGCTCCAGCCGGTAGACGGCCTCGAGATATTCCTCGACCGACTCGGCAAAATGACTGTGTCCGGGCATTGCCTTCCTTAACTTCGCGAATCGGCCGGGAGTTCCGCGGCGGCCGCGGCCAGGCAATCGTGCATGGCCGCCTTGTGCTCCGCGCAGGCAAAGGACGCATCGATGGCGTTGCCGATCAGCCGGACGAGCGTCGCTTGCCCCGCTTGTTCGGCCACATAGGCGTACTCGGCGGAAATCGTCGTCCCGAACAGCGCCGGATCGTCGGCGTCGATCGTGACGATGCAGCCCGAGCGATCCAACTCCATAAACGGGTGCGGCCGTTCGCGCACCGCGGCGCCGGTGAGAAAGTTTGATGTCGGGCAGATTTCCAACGGAATCTTGCGTTGCGCTAGTAGCGCAACCAGCGACGGGTCTTCGAGCGCGCGAACGCCGTGTCCGATGCGTTCGACGTGCAAGAGCTCGATCGCATCGCGGATACTTTGCGGCCCCGCCGCTTCGCCCGCATGCGCGACCACGTGCAACCCGTTTTCTCGCGCGTAGGCAAACGCATCGACGTAGAGCTCGGGTGGATACTTGGCTTCGTCGCCGCCCAGGCCGATGCCGATCACATCGCAATCTTTGAGATCGGCGGCCAGGCGCGCGGTGCGCATCGCGCTCTCGACGCCGAAGTTTCGGGTGAGGTCGACGATGAGGTTGAAGACCACGCCGCCGCCGGCTTCATCGAGCGCGCTGCGGATCGCTTCGACGCAGACGCGAACGTCGATGTCGGGGTGAAAGAACTGCCAGACCGACGGCGAGATGAACAGCTCGCCGTAGATGACGTTCTGGGCGATGGCGTCTTGGGCGAACTCGCGCGCCAGCCGAGCGTAGTCTTCGGGATCGCGCAGGGAGCGGCTGACCGCCGCGAACGTCAGCAAGAACTCGCCAAAGGTCGCGAAGCGGTAGACGTCGCTTGGCGAGGCCGGCGCCGTTCCCGGCGGTCCTTCGAAGGCATCGCCATGGCGCGGCCGATAGGTGGTCGCGACGCCGTGCTTGGCCGCCAGTTCGAGAAACGTCGCAGCGCGCAACGCTCCTTCAAGATGGCAGTGCAGATGGACTTTAGGAAGGCTCACCCGCAACCCTTACGAGGGCGAGAGGGTCTTTCACCTGGTACCGCCAAGAAGTGGCTCGCCGACGCGGGGTGGAGCAGTCCGGTAGCTCGTCGGGCTCATAACCCGAAGGTCGATGGTTCAAATCCATCCCCCGCAACCTGTACAGGTCCAATAACTCTTTAGTTATTGGACCTGTTTCAATTCAGCGCGTTAGTTATTGGACCAGTTTGAGGCGCTCACCACTTCCATCGCTTCTGCTTCCGCCCTGATCGGATCTCATGCTTTACCAGGGGCGCGGTTGAGCGATTATGGTCAGCCACCATCCGCCAGAGTGGATTCGCCTCGTCGAGAACGGCAAGGACGGCCTCAATATCAGAAGTCAAAGCGTGTTCGCGATTAAACCGAAACCGCAAGAGCTTGCCGCGGCTCTCGCCTTTGAGAATCCCAAACGCGCGATACATCCAAAGAATCTGGCTAACCGCTTCGCGACTCATGGTCGGAACTGCCCGCGCAATCTCGACGATACCTGCCTCGCCAAGGATGTGCAAAACAAGGAGCGGCAGCGTCCTGTAATAGTCTCCAAAGGTGTACCGCAGGTTCGTGCTGCTCCAGGCTTTTACCGGTACATCGATGTCGCCCGCGATGCTTGCCCCGCTGGGACGAGCGAAACCGTAAATACCCGCGATCCGAAGCAACATGCCCCGAAGTTCGTTGGCCGCCGGATGTACTACGTTCAAAGTGACGTATGAAGCTGGCTCGGTCCGGTGGACAGTATTTCATTGGACATCAGGCGGCTTGATTCCGTCGTTCGAACTCGGCTGGGGATAACATGCCGAGTGCGGTGTGCCGGCGGTGCGGGTTGTACCAGCCGTTGATGAACTCGAAGA
>DATCDS010000151.1:0-7309 GCA_036510515.1 Vulcanimicrobiaceae bacterium | reverse complement strand
TTGGGCGAGATATGTAACGTCCTGCGGGACGTCTTCGGCACCTATCAAGCCAAGCAGAGCGTCTCGTGAAGATCGATCACATCGCGATCGTCGTCAAGAATCTCGACGAGACGTTGCGCCTCTATACGCAAGTGCTGGGCTTCGAGCAAGTCTATCGCGAGATCGTCGCCGATCAAGGCGTCGAGGCGGTCGGCCTGCGCGCCGGCGATAGCGTCATCGAACTCTTGCGGCCGCTGGACGAAACGTCGCCGATCGCCCGCTTCCGCGGCGACGCGGAGACCAAACTCCACCACACCGCCTACCGCGTCGACGATCTCGAAACCAAACTCGCCGAACTCAAGGCTCGCGGCATTCGGCTAATCGACGAAACCCCGCGCATCGGCGCGCACGGCAACCGCATCGCCTTCCTCCACCCCAAATCCACCGCCGGCGTTCTGATCGAACTCTGCGAGGCTCAATGACGTAGACGATCGCGACGGCGGCGCGTTAATCTATCCGATTCGAACCGAGAGCATCGAGATGGAGCCGCCGTCGACGCCTTCCGCGGGGAACGTGACGCGCTCGTCCTCGTCTTGCGTGGCGATGACGTAGAGCAGCGGCAGATAGTGATCCGGCGTCGGCACCGACAGCAGCGCGTCGCTGCCCAGCGATTCGTAGTCGATCAGCGGGTCGTGATCGCGAGCGACGAGTAGATCGCGAACGCGTTCTTGGAAGCGTAACGTCCAATCGAACGGCTCGGCGGGATGACGGCCCCACGCGTAGGCGTGGAGATTGTGTACGATGTTGCCGCTGCCGAAAATCAATACCCCTTCCTCGCGCAGCGGCGCCAATCGCTTCGCGAGATCGTAATGAAACGCGGGCTCCTGCGCTTCGTCGATGCAGAGTTGCACCACGGGGACGTCGGCGTCTGGATACATGTGACACAGCACCGACCACGTTCCATGGTCGAGCCCCCACGCTTGGTCCAGCCGCGTCGACGCCCCAAGCAGCTCGGCCGCCCGCCGCGCCAGCCCCGGATCGCCGGCGGCCGGATACTCGAAGCGAAACAACTCGGGCGGGAAGCCGCCAAAATCGTGAATCGTGCGCGGCCGTTCCATGCTCGTGACCGCAACGCCCGGCGCGTACCAGTGCGCCGAGACCGAGAGGATCGCGCGCGGCTTGGGCATCGCATCGGCCATCGCTCGCCACGCGCGCGTGTAGTCGTTCGACGCCAAGGCATTGAGCGGGTTGCCGTGCCCGGCAAAGATCGCAGGCATTCGCACCCCGTCGCCTTTCGCAGCGGCAGCACCAAATCCGCCTCGCCCGTGACATCGCGGCGGCACAGCGGCCGATGGCGAAGGGCGAACTATGCGCCGAAACGAAGCGCGGTAACATGAAGATTGCTGCTTTTGCGATGGCGTTGTTTTTTGCGCTTGGGTCTGCCGCGGTTGCCGATGAGGGCATGTGGACGTTCGATCATTTCCCCAGCAAGACCGTAGGAGCGAAGTACGGGTTCACGCCTTCACAAGCGTGGCTGAATCACGTTCGAGCGTCGGCGCTGCGGATCGCCGGAGGGTGTTCGGCGTCGTTCATCTCGCCCGGCGGCCTGGTGATGACCAACCATCATTGTGCTGTCGATTGCGAAAACTCTCTGTCGACGGCGCAGACGAACCTGGTTCAAAACGGCTTCTACGCAAAGACGCAGGATGAGGAGACCAAGTGCCCCGGATTCGAAATCGACCAATTGACGGGAATCCAGGACGTCACCAAGCAGATGCTGGCGGCAACCAAAGGGCTCACCGGTGCCGCGTTCACTGCCGCTAACCGCGTGGAGAACGCGAAGATCCAGAAGCAGTGCGGCGGCACGAACCCCGCGATTCGCTGCGACGTCGTTTCGCTCTATCACGGCGGCGTGTACGATATCTACAAGTACAATCGCTTCCGCGACGTGCGCTTGGTCTTCGCGCCCGAGTTCGCCGTAGCGCAGTTTGGCGGCGACGTCGATAACTTCAATTTCCCGCGCTTCGATTTCGATATCGCGCTGTTGCGCGTCTACGACAATAACAAGCCGGCCGCTACCCCGTCGTACCTGCGCTGGAGCAAGAACGGCTCCAAGGCCGGAGACTTGGTCTTCGTGGCCGGAAATCCGGGTTCGACCCAGCGCGAGTTGACCGTCGCCCAACTCGCCTACCTACGCGATGTCTCGCTGCCCAAGGAAGTCGCACAGCTCGCCGAGCTGCGCGGACTGCTTGAAGAATATCAGACACTGGGCCCCGAGCAAAAGCGAACGACCAACGACTCGCTCTTCTTCATCGAAAACGATTACAAAGTCATCGTCGGGCAGCTCCAGGCGCTCGACGATCCGACGCTCTTCGGCAGCCTGGTCGCCAAGGAACGAAAACTGCGAGCGCTGGTGGCCAAACAGCCCGCGTTGCAAAAGCAATACGGCGGTGCCTGGAATCAAATGGCCGCGCTGCAAAAGCTGCGCGAGCGCCTGGACACCCTCGAGGGCTACAAGAGCGGTGCGTTCCTGCGCAGCAGCTCCTATTTCGGCATCGCCCAAACCTTAGTGCGCGCACCCGTCGAGAAAGCCAAACCCAACGCGCAGCGCCTGCCCGAATTCAGCGACGCGGCGCTGCCGTTTCTTCCCTACGAACTCTTCGACCCCACACCGATCTACCCGGCGGTCGAACAGCTCGATCTCACCTTTGCTTTAGATAACCTCCGTCGAGAGTACGGTCCGGCCGATCCGTTCGTTCAATTGATGCTGCAAGGCCGCTCTCCGGCCGATCAGGCGCAATACCTGATCGCCAATACGCAGCTCGGCAGCATCGACGCGCGCAAGAAGCTCTATGCCGGCGGAGAGCCCGCCATTGCGGCGTCGAACGATTCGTTCATCCAGCTAGCTCGAAGCATCGATGCCGAGACGCGCGCCGTGCGCAAGCAATACGAAGATCAGGTGTCCAATCCGACGCGACAGATTTCCGAAGCGATCGCCAAGGCCCGCTTTGCCATCGAGGGGACCAGCGTGTACCCCGACGCGACGTTCACGCTGCGCTTGAGCTACGGCAAAGTTGCCGGCTTCACCGATAGTCACGGCGTCATCGGCCCGTTCACGACCATCGGCGGTCTCTTCGCTCGGGCCAGCAACGCCGATCCGTACGTCCTTCCCCAGAGCTGGCTCGATGCGAAGTCGTCACTGGATCTGCAGACGCCGATGAACCTGAGCACGACCAACGACATCATCGGCGGCAACTCCGGCAGCCCGCTCATCGACAGGAACGGCGACGTCGTCGGGTTGATCTTCGACGGCAACATCCACTCACTCGGGGGCGACTTCGGCTACGATCCGGTCTTGAATCGCTCGGTGGCCCTAGACAGCCGCGCGATCGTCGCCGGACTCACCCACGTCTATCACGCCGATCGGATCGTGAACGAGATCGCCGGAACGCCCTAAGCTACAAGTTCGGTGCGAGGCCGACGTCGATCTGCGTCTCGAAGGTGCGGTTCCAGGGCAAGGTGATCCGCATCGCGGCGATGTGATCGTCCGGATAGAGTTGGGCGAGGATCGTCTGGGCCTGATGCCAGAGCAGCGCGTTGTTCCGCTCCGAAATCGGCGCGGCGACATCGGGCAGCAGATAGGTGTGATCGGCGATGCCCTGGGCGTCTAAGGTCGCATTGAGATCCGGGCGCACGACCGTGTGGAAACCGACGTCGTCCAGGATACGGTCGAACGTAAACTCTCGATGAGCCAGCAGATCGTAGCGGCCGGTACGCCGCCCCGCGCCGGCGGCAACCGCTTCGGCCAGCGCCGTTCCCACCGTATTGGCATTGGTGTTCCACGACGAATAGGCATCCAGGTGCGACGCCACACCGCTTCCCAGCAATCGCGCGGCGAAGGCCGCCTGCGAGGTCGGTTGGGCTTCCAGGAACGATAAGTCCGCAAGCGCGACCGACTGGCCCGCCATCGTTGCCGTGCGTAACGCAGCCAGAAACGCATCGTCGAGCATCGCGCCGGTGTTGGGGACGCGCACGTACAACGTCAGATCGGGGGTGGCATCGTCGCGCACGCCGCCACAGGCTGCGATGAGGTCCCCGATTGCCGACGAGATCGGGGCGAACTCAAGCGGATCTTGTACTTGCGCTCCCGACGGCGTCGAATAGACGACGGCAACGTGCGGCGTCCACTGCGCTCCGCGCGCCAGCGCGGCGGCAACGTCGACCATGCCCATCTCGTCTGCGCCCGGAGCGATCGAGACGCGATCGCCGATTCCCAGCCGCCCGACGAGGGCTTGCAATGCGACGACTTCGGGAACGTGCAAACCGACGGGCCCCGCATCGTCCTGTCGCAACGCCAGCCGATCGATCGTCCCGGCTTGGGTCATCTGCAACGCGCGGACATCGACGCCGTAATCTCGCGCGCGCGTTTGCAGGTAGGCCTGCAGCAACGGCGCGCCCATCTTGTCGACGAGCTGCTGCGCCAACGCCGCGTCGGCTGGAGGAATCGGATCGGGCAAGTTGGCGTACTGCTGCACGTACGTCCACGCGGGGTACGAGGCAAAAAAGCCTGCGGCGGTGCCGATCGCCGGCACGCCGGTGGGTGCCAAGCGCATGATCGTCGCGAACGCGACGATGCGCGCGTGGGGTTGGCGACGCCGAATCGCCGCCAATTCGTTCAAACGAAAGTAGGCATCGGCGTAGGAGGGCCCCGGAGCGCGCGATGCCACCAATCCCCCATAGGCCAGCATGTCGGTCGAAACGATGTAGTCGTTTGCGCGGCGTAACGACGCGCCGTTGAGCCACGCGACGATTGCATCCGGCTGGCCGAACTGCAAGTAGTTGCCCAGCGATGTGCCGGGCGGTTCGAGGACCGTTCGGCCCGCGATCCGGCCTAAGAGCACGGGCAACTGTCGCGTCACCGGCCGATCGTCTAAGGGGACCAGTACGATCGGCGTCCCGGGCGGCCGCGCGCTTGCGGCGATGGAGCAGACCAGCATCGCTGCGATCGCGACGATCGCCGTTCGCGCGAGGATCATCGCTCGACGGGCCCCTACAACACGGCGCGTAGAACGCCGCCGTGCTCGTCCAGGAGCTCGCGCGCCTGCTCGGCTTTGAGCCCACGCAGTCCCATGACGACCGCGACCTTGACGCTGCCGCTCGAAGCGTCCAGCAGATCCTGCGAGCGCGATCCGTCCAAGCCGGTTAACTGTTCGACCAGACCAAGCGCGCGTCTGCGCAGCTTCTTGTTGGTGGCGACGACGTCGATCATCAAGTTGTCGTGCACCTTGCCCAAACGGACCATCACCGCCGTCGAAATCGCATTGAGCAGCAGCTTCTGCGACGTGCCCGCCTTCAGACGCGTCGAACCGGTTAACGGTTCTGGCCCGGTGCGCAGAACGATGCCGATTTGCGCCGCTCGCGGCAGCGGCGCGCCGTCGCTGTTGGAGACGCCGACGGTCAACGCGCCGATCTCGCGCGCGGCTTGGATCGCGCACACGACGTAGGGCGCGCCGCCGCTGGCCGACACGCCGATGACGGCGTCACCCGATCCGACGTGGCCGCGCATTTCGGCCGCGCCGGCATCGCCGTCGTCTTCGGCACCTTCGACGGCGTGCGTGAGCGCCGCCAGGCCTCCTGCGATGTGCGCGCAGATCAAGTCTGGCGGCGTCCCGAACGTCGGCGGCATCTCCGAGGCGTCCAAAAACCCCAACCGCCCGCTCGTCCCGGCGCCGACGTAGTGCAGCCGTCCGCCATCGCGCATGCGCGCTGCGACCGCGTCGACGACTTCGCCGACGATCTCGCGCTGCGCATAAACCGCGTCAACGGCAAGGCGCTGTTCGTCGATCAGCAGCCCTACCAGGTCGGTGGAGGAAAGGCGATCCAGTCCGACACTGCGGGGATTAACGGCTTCGGTCTGCGGAACCGGCTCGCTCACGAGGCCGTCTCCAACCGTTGCTGCGCCAACGCCAGCGCGCCGAACTGCGGGGGCGGTGCGTCCTTGACGGGCTGCAGGTTGGGAAGCTCGTTGTTCAAGCGCGTCTCCAATAGGAAGGTCAACATGCTGTTGGTCTTGAGCAGTCCGCCGGCAAACACGATCGGCAGGTCGCGGCCGCCGACTCCGGCGGCGCGTACGACGGATCGAACGAGATCGGCCAACTCCAGCGCCGCCGCCTGCACGATCTTGTTCGCGGTGCGGTCGCCGTTGCCCGCAGCTTCAATAACCAACGGTGCGAGACCGGCCAGGCGGCCGACCGGGTGGGCGGCCGAATAGACGACCTCCAAGGCCGCACCGAGATCGTCGACGTCCAGGGCGCTCGCGAGCGCTTCGACCAAGGCCTCTCGCGGCGCTCGGCCGTCCAACGCGCGCGCGAGTACGCGCGCCGCCGCACAACCGATGGAGAATCCCGACCCCTCGTCGCCTAACAGGTACCCGTAGCCGCCGCTGCGATAACTTCTGCCGTCGACGTTGGCCCAGGCGATCGATCCGGTGCCGGCGATCAATACGATGCCGTCGCCGCGCGCGACCCCGGCCCGCAGCGCGATCGTCGCATCGTCGCAGACTTCGATGGCGGCCTCGGGAAAACGTTCGCTCAGCGCCGCGGTCAGGCGCGCGGCGGCATCGTTGCGTCCCGAACCCGCCGCGCCCACCACGATGCTGCGCGCTTGCAGGGAACCCAATGCGGCGGAAATCGTTTGCGCGATGGCGGTGGCCGCCTTCTGCACGCCCAACGAGCTGGCATTGGCGGCGTCGCCGCTGGACGAACCGACGACCCGGCCGTCGTCAGACACGACGGCGTCGGTCGACGTTCCGCCGGCGTCGACGCCGACCGCTACGCCGCGCACTCGGCCTCGATCCGCACCATCAGCCGCGCCCAATCGTGCGGCGCGACCGCGCCCAAACAGACGGCGCGGCGCGCTCCGGTCGCGCGCGGCACGTTGGAGACGCGGCCGCGCAACGTTTCGTAGCCGAGCAGTGCGAAGGCGATCGCCTCTTTCGCATCGGGATCGATGCCCATGGTCTGCGTCGATTCGACGCAACTGCCCGCAAGCCGCTGGCCGAGCATCCCCATCAGCGTCGGGTTGCGCGCGCCGCCGCCCGAGACCAGCACGCGCGGCCGCTGCAAGCCCGCGCCGCGAATCGCGTCGGCGACCGATGCGGCCGTCAGCGCGGTCACGGTCGCGGCCGCATCTTCCAGCGAGAGGCCGTCGAGATCGTATCGTTCGAGAAACTGCGCGCCGAAGAGTTCGCGGCCGGTCGACTTGGGCGACGGTGACGTAAAATACGGCTCGCTCAGCATCGCCTCGAGCAACGCGGCATCGACGCGTCCGC
>DATCDS010000150.1:0-18725 GCA_036510515.1 Vulcanimicrobiaceae bacterium | reverse complement strand
CGCGCGCACGGCCGGCCCTTTGCTTTCGTTGAGAAAGCGCGCGTGCAAGCTGCAGCGGTCGGCGATCGCGCCCATCGCGCCGCCCAGCGCGTCGATCTCACGCACCAGCTGCCCCTTGGCGCTGCCGCCGATCGAGGGGTTGCATGGCAACGTGCAGATCTTCTGGGGATCGCCGGTCATCAGCAGGGTGTGCACGCCCAGGCGCGCGCTCGCTAGCGCCGCTTCGACGCCCGCATGGCCGCCGCCGACGACGATAACGCCGGCGTCCTCTGTCCGCACTGTTTCCCTCACGATATGTTAGTCTAGGAGCCTGTAGGAGTATGGCACATATGTTGATTCGCGCACGCGCCGGCAGCGCCGTTTTGGTTCTGGCCGTTCTGCTGGGCCACGTTACCGACATCACCACCGGCCAGGGCTTGTCGGGCGTTCGCGTCAGCCTGAGTGGGCCGCAGCGCGCGTCGGCGATCACCGACCGCCAAGGCCGCTATCGGATTCCCAACCTGCGCGACGGCACCTACCGCGTTACCCTGGTCTCCCGCGACGTGCCGCCCACGCATCGCGTCGTTACCGTACGCGGAACGACCGCGATGAACGTCCGCGCCTGCAGTACGACCTTGGATTACTCGTGCAACGCGCCGGCCTTGCCGGGCGGCCCCGGCGGCAACGGATCGTAAAAACCGCGACCGAGAAACTTCAGTGCAAAACGAAGTGTTCGGCGACCGGAAGCACGATCGAGACGACGAGCAGCCCCATCATCCAGGTGAACCGTCGGTCCAGCTGCTCGATCCGCCCGCCCAAACGCGCGTCGAGCCCATCGATCCGCGTCGTCAGGCGATCGTCCAGAACATCGATCCGCGTCGTCAGCCGATCGTCCAGAGCATCGATGCGGCCGGCGAGACGCTCCTCCGTGACATCGATCTTGCGTTCGACGTTGGTGAAACGCGCGTCGATGCTGTTGAGACGCTGGCCGATTTGCCCGACCGTGCCTTCCAGATTCGCTATCCGTGCTTCTAACGCCATCGCGCTCATCTACCTCGCCATTCCTTTCGCCGCAACAGCGCGGCCGCCTCGTCGTGCGCTTCCCATTCTGTGCGAGAGGCGTGCGGCAACAAGGGCCGCACCCGTTTACTTTCCGATGCAGAAGCGGCTGAAGATGCCGTCGAGCAGTTCCTCGGTCGCGACGTCGCCGGTCACTTGACCCAGCGCGGCGTGAGCGCGTTGGAGTTCTCCGGCGATGAGGTCGACCGGTTCGCCGGCAGCGACGGTGGAGCGCGCTCGGTCGATGGCGCTTAACGCTTGAGCGACCGCGTCGAACTCCCAGGCCGACGCGAGGTGCGGACGCTCTAGGTCGAGCGTCTTGCCGCCCCAGCCCGCCCGGGCAATCGCCGCGCGCAACACCGCCAGCGTGGCGTCGTCGTTGACGCTGCCGACGATCGCTCCGTGGATCGGATGGGCGTCGGCGCCCGAGCGACCCAGGTCTGCCTTGTTGAAGAAGACGATGCGCTCGCGCCCCTCGGTTCGTTCGAGCAGGCTCGCACCCTCATCGCCGACGGGCTGGGAGCCGTCCAGCACGATCAGTGCCAAGCGCGCCCCCGCCAAGGCGCGCGCGGTTCGTTCGATGCCCGCGGCTTCCAGGCGGTCGGCGTGCGCGCGAATCCCGGCAGTATCGACCAGGCGTACGAGCACCCCGTCGATCGCGATGCTCTCCTCGATCGTGTCGCGGGTCGTGCCGGCCTGCTCGGAGACCAGCGCGCGCTCTTCCCCGAGCAGCGCGTTGAGCAACGAGGATTTGCCGGCGTTGGGCGGTCCGACGATCGCCACGCCCACGCCTTCGCGTACCAACTTCCCGACCTCGCCGTCGCGCTGCAGCGCTTGCAGCGACGATGCCAGCTCGTCGAGCGTCGTCGCCAAGTGCGCGCGCTGCGGTTCGGGCACTTCGTCGGGGAAATCCAACGAGGCCGCGAGCTGTTCGAGTAGGTTGGCTAAGATCGCGCGCAGCACGCGCACTTCGTTTGCCAAGCCACCGCCAAGATTTGCCAACGCCGCGCGTGCGGCGGAGCGACTCTGCGCCGCGATCGCATCGCCGACCGCAGCGGCTGCGTGCAGATCGAGTTTGCCGTGCAGAAACGCGCGTCGCGTGAACTCGCCGGGCCCGGCCGCACGCGCGCCGCACGCGATCAATGCGCGCACGACCTCCGCGGCGATTGCGGTGGATCCGTGTACCTGCAGTTCGAGCGTATCTTCGCCCGTGTACGTCTGCGGCGCGTACGCGAGAATCGCGATGCCGCGATCGATCTTCTCTCCGCGTTCGTCCAGCACGTCGCCGTAGGTCGCATAGCGCTCGCGCAACGGTTCGCGACTCGCGAACAACCGCGCCGCCAGCGCGCGCACGTGCGGCCCGCTCGCGCGCACGATCGCGATCGCGCCCACCCCCGGCGCCGTCGCAATCGCCACGATGGTCTCGTCCAGATTCACTCTTTGGGGAAGACGACCAGGCGGCGTTCGGGTTCGACGCCTTCAGATTCCGTGCGGACGCGATCGTCGTCGGCCAGCGCCAGATGGACGATCTTGCGTTCGGACGGAAGCATCGGCTCCATCTTAAAGGGCTTCTTGTCGCGCATCACGCGCTCGAGCACGTCGAAGGCGAGGTCTTGCAGATCCTCGGCGCGGCGCGCGCGGTAGCCCTCGGCGTCGATCGTGTAATACTTGCGATTGGCGCGTACGTTGACGTTGAGAATATTGTTAAAGATCAAGTTGAGCGCTTCGAGCGTGTTGCCGCGTCGTCCGATCAGCATCGCCAAGTCCGGACCGGTCACTTCCAAATATTCGCCTTCGGGGCGCGGGATATAGGCAATTTCTAGGCCTTGCACGCCCATCTTGCCGAGAATTTCGGCGAGCAGATCGCGCGCCGGTTTGGCGCTCTCGGGCAGCTCTTGCGCGCCCTTCGAGCGCGTCGAGCGTGGACGCCCGCCGCGCGGCCCGCGTCCGCCGCCGCCGTTACCGCCGCGCCGCCCGCCACCACCACCACCGCCGCCCGGAATCGCGCGATCGCGGATGTTGGCCGGTTGTTCTTCGAATTCGAAATCGTCTTCGTACAGCATCAGGCTTTGCCTTTCTTGCGCTTCTTGCGCGAGCGGGAAGCGTTGGTCGCGCCGTTGCCGGCGATCGCAAAGCGTTCGGGCGGGGCTTTCTTGAGTTCCGCGGTCGACGCATTTTGCGCGTCTTGCTCGATCGTGTGCTCGCTGTCGACGGCCGAGAGTTTCATGTGATGGGTGCGCAGCAAGAAGAGCTGTTGGCCCATCGTCAGCACGTTGAACGAGAACCAGTAGAGCACCATCGCCGACGGCCAGTTGGCGCGCACGGCGATGAATCCGAACATCAGCGGCGAGAAGATCTGCATCATCTTCATCGTCTGCGCGCTCTGTTCGTCCGCGGGCGGCATCGTCGTGTAGCGCATCGAGACGTACAGCGACGCGGCGTACAGCACGACCAAGATCAGGTCGGGCTTGGCCAAACTCGCGCCCAAAATCCATTGATATTGATGCGGCAAGAGCGAGCTCAGCGACGACCCGATCCACAGGAAGTGCGTCTTGTCGTAGAGAGCTTTGTGCGTGGTAACGACGTAGTAGACGCTGATGATCACGGGGTACTGCAAGAGCATCGGCCAACAACCCGCCAGCGGGTTAGCGCCCGATTCTTTGTACAGCTTCATCGTCTCTTCTTGAAGCTTGGCCTTGTCGTCTTTGTATTTGGCTTGCAGCGCTTTGGTTTTGGGCGCGAGCTTCTGCATGGCGATCATCGCCTTGAACTGCTTGTTGTTCAGCGGCCAGAATAGCGCGCGGATCAACACCGCCAAGATGATGAGGCAAAGACCCAGGTTGGGAACGTAGCGGTGGATCCACATGACCACCAGGCCCAGAAAGTTGACGATCGGATCGATGAGGCCTGAGAAAAAGTTAGCCAGGAGGAGAACGTGCAAGAAAGTACCTTTCGGACGGCGCTAGGGAACCGGGTCCACGCCGCCGTGGTGGAACGGATGACAACGCATAAGTCGCCCTGCGGCCAGCATACTGCCGCGGACAACACCGTGTTTCTCGATTGCCTGCGCCGCGTACTGCGAACAGCTCGGATAAAATCGACAGGCGGGGGGGAGCAGCGGAGAAATCAGTCGCTTGTACAGCGTCAGGGCGAGCACGAACAGCGATCGCATCGCTCTTTAGGGTTGGGCGAGCCCGGCAACGAGCTGATCGCGCAGGCCCGCAAAGGACGCGCGGGCGGCCGGAGGCTGGGCGACGATCAGGAGGCGGCGCGGCGGCCGGCCGGCCAGGGTTTGGTCGAGAACGGCGACCAGGCGGCGGCGAATCTTGTTGCGGACCACGGCGTTGCCGACGGGCTTGCCGATAGCGATGCCCACCAGGCTGGCTGGGTCGCCGGCGCGAGATCGATCGGCGTAGATGGTGAGGGCCTCGCCATCGATGCGCCGGCCGTTACGCCGCAGCCGACTAAAGTCTGCGGCACGACGCAGGCTGGCGTACGGGCGCATCAGACCGTCAGGCGATGACGGCCCTTCTTACGACGGCGGGCGAGCACGCGCCGGCCGTTCTTGGTGGACATCCGCTCCATGAAGCCGTGCACGCGCTTGCGGCGACGGTTGTGCGGCTGAAACGTCCGTTTCATAAATTTCTTAATCTCCGGTGAAAAGAGCCGCCAAAAGCCATGGCGGCACACAGCCCGTAAGTATAGACGCGAGCGCTCCGGCGAGTCAAGGTAACCGGGCACTTTGGTAGTGGGTCAGTTTTGAAATACCAAGCACCCCTCGGCCCTACGCCCCAGAGGCCGAAATGGTGTAGGCTAAGGGTATGCCTAAGCGCTCAAGGAAACCACCCGCCGATCCGAACCAGGCCGCTGCGTCGATCCTCGCCCGAATAACCGGCGAGCCCGATCGGAAGCCGGAGCAGGTCAAGAACCCCGCCGCTCAGGCCCTAGGGCGCCTTGGTGGCCTCAAGGGCGGCAAAGCGCGGGCGGCCTCACTTAGCCCGGAGCAACGAAAGGCAACCGCCCACAAAGCAGCCGAAGCTCGATGGGGCAGGAAAGAACCTAGCCCGTAGGGCTTTCCTGGCCACTGAACTGATTGGGGGCGTCGTTCGGTCGGCTTGATAGAACCTCGATAATAAGTTGGCAGATACTCACGCCTGGAGTTAAGCTTATATTGTTGTGGCCCAAGTTAATGATTTCAAGCGTTATCGGTCCACTGAAGCCCGAGTGAATCGTGGGGGCAGTAAAGTGTACAAGCATCCCATAGCGGGCAAGTGAGCTTCGGCCCTCGATCCTGGCGGCATAGCAAGGGCCTTCGCCTGTCATCGGAAAAGCAACTCGCTCTAGCGTCTGTGCCAATACGAAACAATTTGGCTCAAGTGTGTAGGGACGCGCGTTAGTGATCTCCTCGCGGATCGAGTTTCGCGCGTAGAAGTCGCGATCGTAAGGTTGATCTAACCTAAGGCTGACGGGCGCCTCTTTAGGTATAGAAACCGTTGGCGCAAGCCTCAAGTCGATAGACGATGTATTAAAAGGGGGCCGGGAAACATCCCGGCCCCCTAATGGGTCAATACCGATTCTGCCTGCGTCTATCGCAGCTAATATATCGACGTTACTGAGTATCATGCAACTTGCAAGTCCTGGATGTTATGTGTTGGTATTCGGACCCACCGAGAATCTACGTCCTCGGTTGGCAGCAGGCATACCGCGAGCCCATGTTCCACCGAGAAACGCGTAGCCTTAAGTGCCGTCGATCCCTCGTCCAATAAGCTCCTGTCAGCGTACAGTGAAATATCACCGTCGGCGGTTTGAATCACGACTGTCACTTCAGACGGAAACATCCCCTCGCCGGTCACTGTGCATCGGATTAAGACTTCACGGACATCGCTCACTGTTTTTCTCCTTGGCGCTATTGCGTCTGCTGCAACCTTGCGGATGGATGAGTAAAAACGACAGGGATAAAACCGCCAAGCCTTGTGGCTTTACGCCCGAACGTATGTTCGATAACCCTTGCGCCCCATTGTTGGTTGCTTTGCGCTTACTTTAGAACAGTGTATCACAAATTTATACTGGTATGTAGTGGCTGCTGGGGCTATACCCCCAATACATCGCGGCAAACATATGTTCCCGGCTGGCCTAACGTATAAACGTTGTGATACATAGATATCCCTTGACTTTACTGCGCGGCTTACCCGGCCCCGATCCTAGGCCTCCTGAAGAAAACAGGAGCGTAAATATCAATGCGCGCGCAAAGCCCGAGACTAAGCGCGTTCTCGAACGGGCGGCTGGCGACAAAGGCATAGCCGACTTCCTTGAGGACCTGGCGCATACCCTAAGGGATGCCTAAATTATACTTAACATTGCTTAAGCGCTCAAGCATAATAACGGTATGAGCCGTTTACCCTTTGAGGATCGTGTCCGCATCCTCTCCGCCTTGGTGGAGGGGAACTCGATCCGTGGAACGGGTCGGATGACCGGCGCGGCGAAGGGCGCGATCCTCGAGCTCCTGGCTGACGTAGGCGACGCCTGCGATACCTACCAGGACCAAACCATGCGCGGCTTGACCTGCGTTCGACTCCAGCTTGACGAAATTTGGTCCTACTGCTCACGCTAAGGAGCGCCATATCCCACTGCAGCGCAAGGGCGAGGGCGTTGGCGATATGTGGACCTGGACAGCCCTCGACGCCGACACGAAGCTCATCGTGGCCTGGCACCTGGGTAAGCGCAAACGCGAGGACGCGTAATTGTTCATCCGCGACCTCTCGAAACGGATCGCATCGAACGTGCAAATCTCGACGGCCGGATTCAATCAATACGTCGAACCGATCCGACGCTACTTTCGCTATCGCGCCGACCACGGAACCGAAGTGAAGCAATACGGGCAAGTACCGGGCCTCGATACCGACGCACGTTATAGCCCGCAAACGGTCGTAGGAACGCATCGGACGCAGGTATGGGGCGCTCCCGATCCCGACTTCATTTCGACGGCCTACGTCGAGCGGAATAACCTCACGATGCGTATGTCGATGCGTCGTTTTACGCGGCTAACGAACGCTTTTTCGAAGAAGGCTCAGAACCTACAGCGCGCCCTCGCGCTCCATTTCATGTACTACAACTTCTGCCGCGTTCACCAATCACTCAAGACTACGCCTGCAATCGCGGCGGGTTTGACGGATCGTGTTTGGACGCCGCATGACTTGGCGAAGTTGCCGGCGCTTATGCAAGGAGAAGCCGCGTAGCCCTACCGGCCGCCTATTCCGATGCCTCCGGCTCCGATGCTAATGCCCTTGCCACCAGAGCCTAACGAAAACGTCGAGTTGCTTATCGTGATCATTCCCCCAATGCGAAGCCCGTTGTCGTCCATAACGATAAGTCCGGATTGGTGTCCTGAACCGTAACGAAAATATCCCTTTAGCACAAGTTGACGAGAGTTGTCATAGTGCAAGTCCAGGACGGGCTTTCCCGCAAGGTCGCGTATAAGTATGCTCTGTGGATCGCTCTGAATCGGATTAAATGCTCGTTCTTCCGACGCCTTAAACTCCCGTTTGTGGATGATCCCGATATAGTTTCCTTGAGCATCGACGACGGTTGTATCAATCCACACTCCCTGAGCATCTAAGCCCATCGTGATAAGTGGTGAGCCATTGTATTCGATGACGACATTACTCAGGTCGGCAGAGAGCACGCGATTGTTTCCAAGTATTACCGTTCCGGCATTCGTCGGAACTACCGACGACGAGTTTGCACCGGGCGACAGTTGTCCACCATAGACGGGAGCGTATGGCGCTACGATGGCCCCCTGAAGCGACGCGACTCTGTGGTTAGCCCACGGCAAGAATCCGAGACCGATGCTAATGATGATAATAGGAATCGCGTAAGGCCAATACGCCGAGAGGAACAGAGAAATCACAGTAGCGAGCCACACGACAGCGGCGGTGGCTCGGGCAATGCCCGCTGATAGCAGGCTCGGCTTTTGCTTAACGTGTCGCCCCATGTTGCCCTAACTGCGCCGCTCGCCTCCGAGCTCCCGCGCTTCGAGGACTTGGCCCACCAAGCGCCCGCGATCCGCGCTCAAGCGGGCCGTCATGGCCTGGCCTCGCCAAAAGCTAAAGCTCTTAAGCAATGCTGCGCTTGGTCCGCCAAATTCACAGGCCTTGACAACGCTCCAATTTGACCCACTACCGGGCACTTTTTTTTGGGGTTCACCAGGCTTTCCACACGTGTGGACAACCCTGTGGACAACTCGGGTTCAGAAGGCTCCCAGAATGGGCGAATTCTCCCGCTTTCGCGGGGGTTTCACGGCCAAAGTCGCGTCGTGTTTCACACGTTGGCCGACAGCCGGAAAGCCCCGCCAAACCGTAAAAAACAGCCTGTGGATAAGTGCATAACTCCGTGTAGGAAAACCGCAGGAGTGGACCCCCATTGCGCCAACGTGACGGCCCTCACCACCGTTCGCAAGGTTTGGCGCGCGGCGGTGTTCGCTTAATATAACTTGGAACAGAGGATGGGTTCGTATGGGGTTGTCACTGGGGAACTCCGCCCTTTCGAATGATCTATGGCAGGCCGCACTGGGACCGCTCGAGCAGATCGTGCCGAAGCCGGTCTTCGAGATGTGGCTCAAGCCGATTCGCATTTGCTCGTTGCAAGGCAACGTCTTGACCGTTTCGGTCCAGACGAACTTCGCCCGCGATTGGGTGGAAAATCGGCTCAAGGCTCAGATCGTTCAAGTGCTCAGCGGCATCCTCGGCGAGGAGATCGTTCTCGAACTCACCGTTGCCGAGGACGTCGCCGAAGTGCCGGCCGACGGCGCGACCCCGGCCCCCGCAGCGGCCGTCCAAGCGGCCCCACGCTTGTCCGACGACCAGCGCAGCGCCAATCTCAACGCCCGGTATACGTTCGAAGAGTTCGTGATCGGCAGCTCCAACCGGTTCGCGCACGCCGCGGCGCAAGCCGTGGCCGGCTCGCCCGCGCGCGCTTACAATCCCTTGTTTCTGTACGGCGGCGTGGGATTGGGCAAGACCCATCTCATGCACGCGATCGGCCATCGCGTCATGCAAGACAATCCCAACGCGCGCGTCGTCTACGTCACCTGCGAAAAGTTCACCAACGAATTCATCATCGCGGTGCAAAACAACAAGGGTCCAGAGTTTCGCAACAAGTACCGTTTGGTCGACGTCCTGCTCATCGACGACATCCAGTTCCTCGAGGGCAAAGAAGGCACCCAAGAAGAGTTCTTCCACACTTTTAACGCGTTGCACGAATCCGGACGACAGCTGGTTATCTCCAGCGACCGCCTCCCAAAAGAGATTCAAACGCTGGAGTCGCGGCTGCGCTCGCGCTTCGAATGGGGACTGCTCACCGATATCCAGCCGCCCGACCTCGAGACGCGCGAGGCGATCCTGCGCAAGAAGGCCGAGACCGAAAAAATTCCGGTGCCCGACGAGGTCACCTCGTTCATCGCTAAAGTCATCCCGTCCAACATCCGCGAACTTGAGGGCGCGCTGATCCGCGTCGTGGCGTACGCGTCGCTTACCAAGTCGGCCATCACCGTCGATCTAGCCGCCGAAGTGCTCAAGAATTCGATGGCCCAAGCGCCGCTCCAGCGCATTACGATCGCGAAGATCAAAGAGACGGTCGCCGGCGCGCACGGGCTGACGGCCAAGGAGATCGATAACGGCCGGCGCGACCAGCGCCTGGCGGCGCCCCGTCAGATCGCGATGTTTATCGCCTGCGAGCTGACCAAATATTCGCTGCCCAGCATCGCCCGCGAGTTCGGCAAGAAAGACCACACGACCGTGATGTACGCCCGCAACCGGGTTAAAGAGCAGATGCAATCCGATGAGGCGTACCGCAACAAGGTTCGCCAGCTCCTGGCGATGTGCCAGAGTCCCTAATGGGGCCCCCGCTTTCTCCCACCTATTCCTACACAAGGGTGGGCCTGTCGCCGTGGATAACAGGCCCCCAGCCGGCCGCTTGTGGACTACGTGTAGAGAATCGGTTTTTCATGCACACGTCGTCCCGACCGCAAACCGCCGCCCAGTATGACGGATCGCCTTTATCCTCGATTTGAACCGCCCTACTACTACTACTACGTTTTTATATATAAACGACGAAACGACACGAAGCTAGAACGATCGGTGGAGAATGAAGTTTACCTGTACGACTAAAGACATCAGCGTCGCGGTAGGTGCGGCCAGCAAGGTCGTCAACACGCACACGACCGTGCCGATTCTCTCCAACGTCTTGCTGACGGCCGGCGATGGCAAGATTGCGGTTCGAGCGACCGATCTCGAGATCACGTTGGAGCACGCGTTTGCAGCCGACATCTCCGAAGCCGGCGCGCTGACCGTTCCCGCCAAACTCTTCTCCTCGTACTTAGCCAACCTACCTACGGGGCAACTGGAACTCAACGGGACGCCAACGCGCGCCAGCGTTAAGTGCGAGCGCAGCAACTACGATTTTCACGCGTTGCCGGCCGACGAGTACCCGCCGCTGCCGTCGGCCACGCGCGGATCGCACTTCGCGATCGCAGCCAAGCGTTTTCGCGATGGAATCAACGCGACGATCTTCGCCGCGTCCGGCGAAGAGGCTCGTGGCGCCGTCTTGATGGGAACCCTCCTCGAGCTCGAAGGCAACAACCTCACGATGGTCGCCACCGACGGCTACCGTCTGGCAAAATATACGACGACGCTGGACGATGGGATCTCGGGCTCGGAAAAATACATCGTTCCATCGCGCGCGCTCAACGAGGTCGCGAGAAATCTCGGAACGTCCGAAAAGATCGACGTCGGAGCCCTGGGGCCGCAATCCAATCAACTACGGTTCGCATCGGGAGATACGGCGATAACCGTGCGGTTGGTAGACGGTCAATATCCCAACTACGGCCAAGTGATTCCCGCGAAGTTCGACCGTTCGCTGACGGTTTCGACCCCGGCGCTCATCGGAGCGCTGCGCCGCGCGGAATTGGTGGCCGGCGATCGCGCTTCGATGATCAAGCTTGCGGTCACCAACCAAACGCTGGTCGTCACCGCATCGTCGGACATCTCGGGCAACGCGTACGAAGAACTTCCCGTCGAACAGACCGGCGAGGATCTCACCATCGCGTTCAACGCGCGGTATTTGGTTGAAATTCTCAACCACGTCGAGTCCCCGCAAACGGTCATCGAATTCCTCGGCCCGCTCTCGCCGGCGGCGATTCGGCCCTTGGAAGCCCCCGAAGGTTCGCAGCAGCTGTACGTCCTGATGCCCCTGAGGCAATGACCAGACCCGCGCCCCGAAAGTGAAACTCACGCGACTTTCGCTGGCGAACTTTCGTAACTACGCGGAACTCGAAATCGAACCGGTTGCCGGTCTCAACGTCTTCATCGGTGCCAACGCGCAAGGCAAATCCAACTTGCTCGAAGCCATCGCGATGCTGGGAACCGGCAAGTCGTTTCGCACCAACAAGGAGAGCGACACGATTCGCAACGGCGTCGACGTCGCATCGGTCGGCGGCGACACCGCGATGCGAGCGGGCAGCCTGCGGCTATCGTGCTCGATCGCGACCTCCGCGCGCGGCACGCGCAAAATCTACACGATTAACGGTCAGAGCGTTCGCTACGCATCGTTCTTGGGCAAGGCGCGGGTGGTGACGTTCGTGCCGGCCGATCTTCACCTTGTGGGCGGCGCGCCCAGCTCGCGCCGGGCCGTTCTCAACGTCGCGCTCGCGCAGGAGCAACCGGCGTATTATCGCGAGTTGGCTCGGTATCAGAAAGCCGTCGCGCAAAAGAACGCGATGCTGCGCGGCGAGCTGGTCGACGACGACCTGCTGGCGGTCTACAACCGTACGCTGATCGAATCGGGAACCGTGCTGATGCTCGCACGCAATCATCTGGTCGGCGCGATGGGGCACGCGGCGTGCGAGGTGCACGCGCGCTGGACGCGCGGCGCGGAAACGCTGGACCTGCGCTACGAGCCCAATGTGGTCTTCGAGGTTCCGACCGCCGACGGGATCGCGCACGCGTTCGCACAGCGCCTGCACGAGCGCGCCGAAGCCGAACGCGTGCGCCAAAGCGCGCTGGTCGGTCCGCATC
Source organism: Vulcanimicrobiaceae bacterium (assembly GCA_036510515.1). Taxonomy (GTDB): domain Bacteria; phylum Vulcanimicrobiota; class Vulcanimicrobiia; order Vulcanimicrobiales; family Vulcanimicrobiaceae; genus JALYSX01. Next base: position 6,618 of record DATCDS010000150.1, on the reverse strand, counting down.
GCGACGATCTAGGACTGCTCCTCGACGGCGAATCGCTGGCGGCCTACGGATCCCAAGGCCAGCAGCGCACCGCGGTGCTGGCGCTTAAGGTCGCCGAATATACCGTCATGCACGAACGGGACGGCGAAGCGCCGCTGCTGCTGCTCGACGACGTTCTTTCCGAGCTCGATGCCGAGCGGGCGGCGGCTTTTCTGGCCGGGGTCGGCGGTTTCGAGCAGGCCTTCGTGACCGCAACCCACCTGCCCGACGGCCTGATGCCGGCGGGCACCTGGCGCGTGGCCGGCGCGACCTTGGCGGCGGCATGACCCTACGGCGTTTGGGGACGACCTTGGGCAGCTGGGCACCGGACCGTCGCGGACCCGGCGACCCGCTGCTGGCCATCGCCGCGATCTGGCCCTAGATCGTCGGCAAAGACGTCGCCGCTCACTCCCACCCCAGCGCGCTGGAAAACGGCGCGCTGATCGTAACCACCCGCTCGGGGGCGTGGAGCCAACAACTTTCGTTCCTCGCCGATCGGATTCTCGGCGCCGTTCGCGTTCGCGTGGGTGCCGCCGCGCCCGACCGGGTACGGTTTCGCGTCGGCAAACTTCCCGCACGGACGGGCCCGCGCGCGCAGCCGGTGCCCGGGGTCGCCGCTTCGGGCGTCTCCTCGCGACCAAAAACGGGCGACGCGCGGGAAGCGATCGCGCGTTTTCGAGCCGATGTCGAGGCCTATCAGCGGGCAAAACGCGACGCCGGGTGGAAAGAATGTCGTCGGTGCGGAGCCTTGATCGCGCCGCGGACACAAACGATCTGCGTCATCTGCGCCAACGCGCGCGGCGACGACCGTGCGGGTGCCGTGGCGCGCTTGTTGTTCGAAGCACCATGGCTGGGATACGAAGGCGTTAAAGCCCGCGTCGAAGGCCTGGAACCTGGAGAATACGAGCGCATCCGCAAACGTCTGCTTTCCCGCTGGTGGGAAACGCTCGCGCGCGCGGGGCGAAACGGACGGATCGCACGCGACGGTCGCGAGCGCCTGATCGCCGGCTCGTACGTCTTGCTCAAAAGCGGCGTGCCGCCGGATCGGATCGCGGCGGCGACGGTGCGCAATCTGCTAGGCGACGCGGTCTACGACGTGATCTACGGAATGGAACCAAACATACAGTAATGTCCAATAACTACGGCGGAGAACAGATCGAAGTTCTCAAAGGGCTCGAAGCCGTCCGCAAACGGCCGGGTATGTACGTGGGCAACACGTCGGAACGCGGGTTGCACCAGCTCGTCTATGAAGCCGTCGACAACGCGGTCGACGAAGCGCTCGCGGGCTACGCTCAGAACGTTCGCGTCGTGTTGTACAAGGACGGCAGCGCGTCGGTCGAAGACGACGGCCGCGGCATTCCCGTCGACGTGCACAAAGAAGAGAAGATGCCCGCGGTCGAGGTCGTCATGACGATCCTGCACGCCGGCGGCAAGTTCGGCAAGGGCGGTTACAAGGTTTCCGGCGGCCTGCACGGCGTGGGCATCTCGGTCGTGAACGCGCTTTCGGAGTGGATGGTCACGCGCGTCAAACGCGACGACACGCTCTACGAGATGAAATTCGAGCGCGGCTTGACCACGCAGAAGCTCAAGAAGATCGGCAAGGCTACCGGCACCGGCACGATCCAGTGGTGGAAGGCCGACACGACGATTTTCGAAACGACCGAATATCATTGGGACGTGCTGCAGAAGCGGCTGCGCGAGTTGGCGTTCCTCAACCGCGGCCTCTCCATCACCATGCGGGACGAACGCGGCGAAGAGCCGCGCGAGCGGATCTACAAGTTCGACGGCGGCATCGTTTCGTTCGTCGAATGGCTCAACGAGAAGAAGGACGCGCTGCATCCCATCATCTCGACGCACAGCGAACGCGACGGCGTCGACGTCGAGGTCGCGATGCAGTACACAGATAGTTACTCCGAGCAGATCTTCGCGTTCGCCAACAACATCAACACGATCGAAGGCGGCATGCATCTGCTGGGCTTCCGCACCGCGGTGACCACCGCGGTCAACGGCTACGCCCGCAAGCGCAACATGCTCAAGGAAGCCGAACCGTCGCTTTCGACCGACGACATCATGGAAGGACTGACCGCCGTCGTGTCGGTCAAACTGCAAGAACCGCAGTTCGAAGGGCAGACCAAGACCAAACTCGGCAACGCCAGAGTGCGTTCGATCGTGCACGGCTTGGTCAACGAACGCCTGGACTTTTTCTTTGAAGAGAATCCCAAACTCGCGCGTGCGGTCGTCGACAAAACGATGCAAGCCCAGCGCGCGCGCGAAGCCGCCAAGAAAGCGCGCGACCTCTCGCGCCGCAAGAACGCGCTGGAGGGTTCCGGCCTGCCCGGCAAACTGATCGATTGCAAGAACAGCAATCCCGCCGAAAGCGAAATCTTCCTGGTCGAAGGAGACTCGGCCGGAGGCACTGCCAAGGGCGGACGCGATCCCAACACGCAAGCGATCCTGCCGCTGCGCGGCAAGATTCTCAATGTCGAAAAGGCGCGTTTGGACAAAGTGCTTTCGAACGAAGAAATTCGCACGATGATCACCGCGTTGGGCACGGGTTTCGGCGACGAGTTCGACGCGCAGAAACTGCGCTACCACAAGATCATCATCATGACCGACGCCGACGTGGATGGCTCGCACATCCGCACCTTGTTGCTAACGTTCTTCTATCGCCAGATGAAGCCGCTGGTCGAAGGCGGCTACGTCTACATCGCCCAGCCGCCGCTCTACGGCATAAAAAAGGGCAAGAAACAGTGGTACGCGTTCACCGAAGCCGAGATGAAGTCCATCGTCGGCGATAGCGATGCCAAAGAGTTTCAAATCCAGCAGTACAAGGGCTTGGGCGAAATGGACGCCGAGCAGTTGGCCGAGACCACGATGGAAGTCGGCAATCGCCGCCTCAAATGCATCGTCGTCGAAGACGCGATCGAAGCCGAACAGATCTTCACCGACCTCATGGGCGACAAAGTCGAACCCCGCAAACAATACATCTTCGAATACGCCAAGAGCGTAAAGAACCTCGACCTCTAGCCGCTCCCGCGCAACGCCGCGGCGCCGTTTCAGGGCGGCGCATCATGGCGGCGCGTCATGGCGGCAGTCGTTGTGTCATGGTGAGCGTAGGCCCGCAGGGCCGAAGTCGAACCACCGCCTCGTATCGTCGCGGTCGTTGGTGCCGGTGGTTCGACTTCGCTCCCGTTGGTCGCTACGCTCACCATGACACAGCCACCATGGCACAGCGGCGCTCGCCATGGCACAGCAGCGCTCGCCATGGACGCGTGGCGCGGGGGTTGGGGGATGGTTGGAGAAGGAAGGATGACGGGAATCGCTTTTGGGGGGCGTCGTTATGCCATTGCTCCGTTGGTCGTTCTTGTCGATCCGTCGGTCGGCCATTCTTGGATCGGCCGCCGCGTTGTTGTGCGGCGCGGGATTTCCCGCGGCGAGGGCGGCGGCCCCCACCGCGCTGGCGCTGTCGACGCCCCAGCGATTGGTCGCGATCGTGCTTCCGGCGCTCGCGCAAGGTTCTGCGAACTTCGCGTCGCTGCACGGCGGCGTCTCGAGTACCGACGACAGCGATATCTACTACAAGCTCGCACCCGGGTTTAAGAAAATCTGCCCGGGTTGTACGATCGCCGATGAGTTCGCCTCGGCCAGCGCCGGCGAACGCTACACGGTTTCTGGGAACTGGCCGGTGCCGCCGACGTGGACGCTCGCGCAAAAGGATGCGTACATTTTGAAATATCTCGCGCCGCTGGTTTCTGGCTACAAACTGTCGCACGGCAAGAACGACGACGGCGAGCACTGGTTCGATTGGCTCAGCGCGACGCACATGTTCGTCTACGTCGAGACGTACCACTCCAAAACGACCAACGGCTTTTCGATTCGCGTCGGACACTATATTCCAACGAGCGTCCACTTCGAAAAGTGGGTCAAACTCAGCACGGATCAGCGCGACGGCTTGAGCAAAGCCGTCGCCAGCTTCGTGCAGCTGGGCGTACAGAACGGCGCCGATAACTTTACCGCGCTGCGCGGTAAAGCCACCGACAAGGACAACAACTACTTCGATCCCAGCGTGTCGTTCGGCGACATCCTCAACAGCTGCGACATCGACGGCATCTTTGCGACGTCCGACGAAACGCATCCCCGTTGGTTCTTCGAATGCGAGACGCGGGATCTGGGAGCGCCCAAGAGCGAGATGCTCGAGCTGATCCGCTCGGCGGTAGCTGGGGCCCTGCCCTACGGTTTCACGGTAACGACGGACCCGCAGTATCTTGGGACCGACGATTATCGCTGGGATCGCTCCTCCGATAGCGTCGCGGTCTGGATTTGGACCTTCGCCAACGACGACGGAACGACGGACTACCACATCCAGATCGCCCACTTTTTGTCGTAAGCATTTCCGGGCGGCCGAGGGACGTCTTGCCCGTCGTCGAGGGAACGCGCAGGCACGAGCAAGCGTTCCGGGTATATCCGAGTTCGAGTGAAGAGCGTACGCAACCGATGGCTGGCCGGCCTGGGGGTCGTAGTCCTGCTCGTGGGGCTGCTGGTTATCGGGCGCCACGACCTGATTCGCTTTGCGCTGGAACGGGCGATCGGCTCGGCGACCGGTTACTCGGTGACGATCGGCGATCAGCGGCTGGGAACCGCGCACGGGGCGCTTCTCGACGTGCGGGTTTCTCGCAACGATCAGCCGGTGCTCTCGGCCCAACGCATCGACTTGTACTATTCGCTGCGCGGTCTGCTGCCGGGAAGCACGCATCGCTACGGTCTGACCGGCGTCACGATCGATCACCCCACGCTCACCGTCGTGCGCAACGCCGATCGGACGCTCAACCTGATCCTTCCGACGGGCAACGCGCCGCCCGGGGTACCGGGCCGACCCGATCCCGTACCGCTGCACTTTACCGTTCGCTTGCGGAACGGCTCGGCGCAGGTCGCCTACGGCGCGCCGAAGCCGACGATCCAACGGGTCGACGGCGTTCAAGCCGATGCGACGATCGATTCGTCGGCGCGGACGCACTACGTCGTTACCGGAGCGTTTGAAGACACCGCTCCCGAACCGTTTCGCTTGGTCGGCGCGGTCGACGTGCAGCACGGATACGCGATCCACCACCTGCATGCGGCGGCGATTCCAATTCGTGCGATCGGCAACTTCATTATCGACGCGGCGTCGGCGCGCATTTTGGCTGGGACCGCGCACGACGTGGACGCCAAAGCCTACGCGCTCGACGTCACGCCGGCATTTTCGGGAACCTATCACAGCAGCGTGCGGTTGGACGTCGACAACGGACAGATGTATTTCTCCGTGCTCGCCAAGCCGCTGACCAACATTCGGGGACGCTTGCAGATCGTCGACGACGCGCTCTTCGCGCGAGGTCTTGCGGCGCGCCTGGCCGGCGTTCCGGTCGCCGTCGACGGCGGCATCTTCGATTTTGCCCAGCCCCAGGTGCGCTTGGGCATTTCTGGGACCGGCGATTTGCAGCACTTGCGCGAGGTGCTGGCGTTCGCCCGGAAGCAGCCGGTCTCCGGCTCGGCGCACGTGGGCGTACTGCTCGAAGGACCGCTGCACGCGATCGTCGTCGTCGCGCACCTCGACGCCGCCAACGCGCTCTATCGGACCCTTCCCTTGCACGGCGCCCACGCCGACATCGCGCTCAGTTACGGAACCGTGATGGTTTCGCCGCTGCGGGCGACCTACGGTGGGATCGCCGCGTCTGTGCGCGGCTCGCTGGTGCTGGGCAAGATCGTTCGTTCCGACCTCATCGTTAGCGCGGCCGCAAGCGGCGTGCACTTTCCGTACCTCGACGAGATCTTGCCCAACGAACCGATCCTCGCGGACGCGTTGCTGGCGGGCAGCAACTTGGCGATCGGCGCGCACGGATCGTTTGCCAGCGCGCGCGACGTCGCGCGTGCCGGCGGATTATTTTCATTCGCTGCAGACGGCACGGCCGACGTCGCGCCGCTCTACGTCGACGGCGGAAACGGGACGCTCTACGGCCGCTACATCGCAGATCGCCGTAACGACACGACCGCGTTTTGGATGGACGCGACGAACTTAACGGTCACGCATCCCGCGATCCAGCCGTTTCCGGGTACCGCTTTCCCGCGGCTGCCCAACCTCGACGGCCGGATCGCAAGCCTGAGCGGCGCGGGGAGCGGCAGCGCGAGCGGCATCAACGTTGCGGGGCGAGCCTCCGCGAACGGGTTGAGCATTGCCACCGTGCGGTTCGACGCGCTCTCCGCGGATTTCGCCGGCGATCTCAAACACGTCAACATCGATCGATTGCAAGCCCGCGGGCCGTGGGGACGTTTCACCGGCATCGGCGCGTTTTCGACCAAGACGCTCCTGGCCAGTGGAAACTACAGCGGAACGCTGGAGGGGTTGCATCCGTTCTTGGGGTCGCTCGTCGCTCACGGCGCGCTACAGGGGCCCGTCGCGCTGTCCATCGGCGGCGCGGGCGTCATCGTTCAATCCTCGGCCCTGCATCTTTCCGGCGCTTCGGTACATGGCGTACCGCTGTCGCGCGCCGCCGGAACAATCGCATTCGAGCACGGCAGCGCGCGCGTCTATTCCGCCAGCGCCGACATCGCCGGCGGCCGCGTGAC
>DATCDS010000149.1:0-31061 GCA_036510515.1 Vulcanimicrobiaceae bacterium | reverse complement strand
CGACGACGCGCGCGATCTCCGAGAAATATCGTCTGACGACGCTCTCGCAATGCGCCGCGCTCGCGCCGCAATTGCGTCTGGCGACCATTTCGGAGTTCTTGGTGCGCGGCGATGGGCTCAAAGGTTTGCAGCAATTCTACGGCGGGTTCCAGTTTAAATCGGTGCAGGCGTATTCGATGGCGCTCAAGTATCAAGCCCTGCTCGACGGCGCCGACGACGTATCGCTGGCGTTCACGACCGATGCCGCCATCGTCGCCGATCGCCTGGTCGTGCTTCGGGACGACCGGCACTTCTGGCCGCCATACAATATCGCGCCGGTCGCACGCCGCGACGCGCTGACGCGCGAGCCGAAGATCGCGAGCGCCCTCAACGCGCTCGCGCCGGCGCTGACGACCGCGGCCGCACAACGGATGAACGCCGCGATCGATATCGATCATCGCGATCCATCGTCGGTCGCCGGCGACTTCTTGAAAACCGTCAAAGCGTGAGCGAACGCACCGGCGCGTCCGTCCGCTTCGACTCGCTGACCGTCCGCTATCCGCAGAGCGATCGCGCCGCGGTCGACGGCGTGTGCCTCGACGTTCCGGCCGGCAGCTTCACCGTCGTGCTGGGCCCGTCGGGCTGCGGCAAGAGCACGCTGCTGCGCAGCGTCAACCGGTTGGTAGAGCCGACGGCCGGGCGCATCTTGTTCGACGGCGCCGACGTCAGCGTCGGCGACCCGGTCGAACTGCGTCGCGGGATCGGTTACGTCATTCAAGCCGTCGGCCTCTTCTCGCACATGACCGTCGCGCAGAACGTCGCGGTCGTACCGCGTCTGTTAGGCTGGGACCAGCCGCGCATCGACGCGCGCGTCGACGAACTGCTCGCCTTGGTCGGGCTGGACCCGCAACGCTATCGCGGACGCTATCCCAGAGCGCTCTCGGGTGGCGAAGCCCAACGCATCGGCGTCGCGCGCGCGATCGCCGCGCAACCGCGCGTTCTGCTGATGGACGAACCGTTCGGCGCGGTCGACGCGATCGTGCGCGCCCGTCTGCAAGACGAAACGCGCCGGATCGCCTCGGAGCTCAAGACGACGATCCTGTTCGTCACGCACGACGTCGACGAAGCGTTGCGCTTGGCCGATCGCATCGTCGTGATGCGCGATGGAAAGATCGAACAAGCCGGCACCCCGTTCGACGTGCTGACCGCTCCGGCGACGCCGTACGTCGCGTCCCTCTTGGGCGCGGGGCAAACGATTTCGGCCGGCGCGTCGGCCGCCGAGATCCTGGCCGCATTCGCCGGCGGAGCGCAGCGTTTGATCGTGCGCGACGGCACGCGCGCCGGCACGCTCACGTTCGCCGATCTCCGCGCGAGCGACGAATCGCCGTGAGCTACCTGCTCGCGCATCCCAGCGAGGTCGCGTGGCTATTTCTCCAGCACTGCGCGCTGGTCGGTACCGCGCTGGTCATCGGGTTTGCCATCGCCTTGCCGTTGGGCATCTCTGCCGCGCGCAGCCCACGCTTCGCCACGCCGATGTACGGCACGCTCGCGGCGATCTACACAATCCCCAGCTTGGCCCTGCTCGCGCTGATCGTCGTGCTCTTCGGTCTGGGCTTTTGGCCCACCGTCATCGCGCTGGTCGCCTACGCGCAGTTCGTCTTGGCACGCAACGTCGCCGCCGGCGTGCGCGGCGTGCCCGAATCGCAGACCGACGCCGCGCGCGGATTGGGCATGACCTCGATGCAACGCTTGTGGCGCATCGAACTTCCGCTGGCGACGCCGGTGATTCTGGGCGGCTTGCGCATCGCCGTGGTCGCAATGATCGCCTTGGCCACCCTGGGCGGCTACGTCAACGCCGGCGGCCTGGGCGTGCTCATCTTCCGCGGCCTCGACACGCAATACACCGCGCAAACCCTCGCCGGCAGCATCCCCGCCGCCCTCCTAGCCATCGCCGCCGACCTCTTCTTCCGCGCCATAGAACGCCGCGCCGTGTCATGGTAATTGTGTCATGACACAATCAGAGCACGTTACGGGTGGAGATAGGAACGGAGCCAATCGGCTAGGATTCGTAGGCGTTCTACTCGGTGTATGGGCGTGCCGGTGCGTGAGAGATCGTGGTTCTCGCCGGGGACTTCGACGTATTCGACGGTTCGGCCGAGGATTTTCAGCGCGGTGAACTCTTGAAGCGTTTGGTCGATCGGCGTGCGCGTGTCTTCGTCGGAGTGCAGCAGCAGCAGCGGCGTGTGAACGTCGGTTACGAACGTGAGGGGCGATTGTGCGGCGACGAGATTGCCGTCGTCCCACGGATACCCCCAAGAATACTGGCCGCCCAAGCCGTTGGCCGACGCGAAGTCGGCGACGAACTGTTCGCTTTCGAGATCGCTGACCGCTCGTTCGGCAATCGCGGTCTTATAGCGATCGGTGTGCGAGACGACCCATAAGGTGGCGTAACCGCCGTACGAACCGCCGAGCACCGCCAAACGCGACGCATCGACGTCGGGGCGTTTGACCGCGGCATCCATGACGGCTTGCGTGTCGTCGAACATCGCATCGCCCCAGTTCTTAGCCAACGCTTCTTGGAACGTGTAACCGTACCCGGTGCTTCCGCGCGGATCCGAGAAGACGACGTTGTACCGTTGCCCGGCCCAATATTGGAGTTCGTCGAAGAACGTATCGCCAAACTGCGTCGACGGGCCGCCGTGAATATCCAGCAGCGTCGGCCGCTTCTCACCGGGCTTGCTGCCAACGGCGGGCATGAACCAGGCGTGCACGGCGAATCCCGCCGGATCGCTCACCGTAAATGCTTGCGGCTTGGAGAGCGTGAGCTTAGCCAGAATCGCGGCGTTGACGTTGGTGAGCTTGCGCGGCGTGCCGCCGCCCGTGCCGACGACGTACACGTCGGCCGGATGCATGAAGTCGCTGTACAGATAGGCGACGGTACGCGCGTCGCGGCTCATCGAACACGACCACGCTTCGCCGTGCGGCGGCGTCAAGTTGGTAAGCGCGCCGGTGGACGCGTCGACCTTGCGAAGATTGGAGTAGCCCGGGCCATCGACGTTCGTCACGAACCACGCATCGCCCGGCGCGAAGAGCGGGCCGCACAGGCCCCCGCCTTCTTTCATATCCGCCAACAGCGAATCGCCCCACGAATACGTGTTCTTGTCGATCAGCGAGTGGCGGTTCGCGCCGCTGGGATCGGCCCAGACCAGTGCCGGATACTCGTCGGGATCGAGCACGCCGCCGGAAAAGAACCACAGGCGGTTGCCGGCATTGGCATACGTCTCGCCGCCGTTGGCCCGTTCGGACGACGCGAGTTTGGTCAGAGCGCCGCCCGTCGACGGCATCGTGTAGATGTCGTTGGGGCCGGCGTAGATCGAGTTGGACCGCAGCGAATCCAGCGCGAGCGTGCGATCGTCGGGCGACCACGCGGCGAGATTTTCCGACCACGGGCCGCGCGTCAACTGCTCGACGTTCGAACCGTCGGCGCGCATCACCCAGACGTGCCGATGACGATTGGCGACGTACCCGACGCCGTTGACGCGGAACCCGAGTTGCGTGATGACGTTGATGTCAGAGTTCTTTTGATCGGGCTTGGGTTTGAAACCGGCCTTCGCGAAATCGATCCAGGCCGCGTGCGGCGAATCGACCGACGTCGCCGAAAACGCGATGCGCTTGCCGTCGTGCGAGTAGAGTGGCCCGCTCGCGCCGTCCTTGAGACGCGTCAATTGCGCGATGCGGCCGGTCGTCACGGTGTAGGTGAAGATCTCGGGCTTCTTCAACTTCTTGTCCGGGCGCTCGAACGCAAATCCGGACGAATCGGGCCGCCAGGCCGTGCCGCCGTCGCCCGTGCCGCGCGTCTCGTCGATCCGCTTGCCGGTATGCGCGTCGATCAGCAGAATCGTCGAATTCGAGCCGTTCTTGGGACCGTCGAGCGTCGAGGCCGTAACCGCGATCCAGCTTCCGTTGGGCGAGATCTGCGCGTCATCGAGCAGCGTGAACGCGTAGAGATCTTCGGCCCGGACCGGGCGCGCCTGCGCGGAAATGGCCGGAACGAGCAGCGCCAGGCCTAACCCAGCGCAGACAAGGCGAGCAAGCATCTTCATGCCCGCGCCTTCGCCGCACCCCCGCCCGTGTCATGGCGTTGCGATTACTTCTTGATGAAGAGGTGGACGCCGAAGCGGTTGGCGGCGTCGAGCCAGGATTGTTTGATCGTGAAGCCCGCAGCGGTGCCCAGCGCGACGATCGCTTTGCGGTCGAACTTGTACGAGGATTCGGTGTGGATGCGCTCGCCCGCGGCGAAGGCGACCGCGAGCCCGATGCCTTCGATGCGCACGGTTTGCGCGCGGTTGGATTCCAAAAACGAGTCGACGCAACGGCGGCGCTCGTCGTAGGACACGACGTGCGTGAAGGTCGTGACGTCGAAGGTCCCTCCCAGCTCGCGGTTGATGCGCGCGAGCACGTTCCGGTCGAACGCCGCGGTCACACCAAGCGGATCGTCGTACGCGCGTTCGAGCGTCGCCCGGTCGGATTCACCGTCGACGCCGATCAGTAACCCATCGCCCGAACGCAGGGCCCGGTGCATCCCCGTCAACAGCGCGTGCGCTCGGTCGGGCGCGTAGTTGCCCAGATTGGAACCCATCAGCATCGCCAGCGCGCGTCGCTCGAAGGTCAACTCAGGCGATGCGAGGACGTCGAAGTAATCGGCGATGAACCCGCGCACGCGAAGAGCCGGATAGGCCGCGACCAGCGCACGCGCCGAGGCGCACAAGGCGTCGGAGGAAATGTCGATCGGCGTATAGCGCAGCGATCCGTGCGCGCGCAAGCCTTCCTCGATCAGGATCCGCGTCTTGGCCGCGCTGCCGCTGCCTAGTTCTAAGAACTCGACGGGCTCTTCGAGGGCGCGCACGATCTCCCAACCTTGCTCGACCAGAATCTCGGTTTCGGCACGGGTGGGATAGTATTCGGGCAGGTGCGTGATCGCATCGAACAGCGCCGAACCCACGTCGTCGTAAAAGTACTTCGACCAGAGGTGCTTGCGCGCCGCGGTCAGACCCGCGGCGACGTCTTCCCCGAAGGTGGCCCAGCGAGAACGCGGCGGAACCGTGATAATCTCGAGCCGGTCGGACCGCATCGTCGAAAACATGACGCCTCTATTCCCCGCCTGCTTGCGAAATAATCCTTAACCTTGAGTGTCTGTACCCGTAGGCTGCATAGATGACGATCCCGATTGCAAACCAGATGCCGAAACGTGCCCAGGTGGCCATCGAGAGAAAGACCGTTAGGCCCACGCAACTGACCGCTCCCGCAATCGCGAACAGTGGACCGAGCGGCGCTCGGAACGGACGACGGGCGTCGGGTCGGACGATCCGCAGGATCAGTACGCCCGCACACACGATCGCGAAAGCGCTCAACGTACCAATATTCACGAGATTGAGCAGGTCGGTCAGCGGTAAAACCGCTGCGAGGACGGCGACGACGCCACCGGTAATCAGCGTCATGCGCGCGGGCGTACGGAAGCGCGGATGTATCGTCGCCACGCTCGGTGGCAGCATCCGATCGCGCGCCATCACGTAAAAGATCCGAATTTGTCCGAGCAGCGATGTCAGCATCACGGTGAAGTTGCCGGCGAGCCCGCCGATGCCGACGATCGTGATGAGCCACGAGCTATGAAGGTTTGCAGCGATGGCATCCGTCATCGCCGCGCCGCCGCCATTGCTAAACCGCAGATACGACAGAGACCCAGCGGTCACAAACGCGATCGTACAGAACAAGACGACGCCGATAATCAGCGAGAGAATGATGCCGATCGGGACGTCGCGCGGGCCGATGCGCTTCTTCCGAAGCGACGGTCACCGTGTCGAACCCGATGTAGGCAAAGAATACCAGCGAAGAGCTAACGAAAACCCCGTGCCACCCGAACGGCGCGAACGGATGCAGATTGGCGGGGTGGATAAAGGGTAGCAGCGCGACCACGAAGATGATCATCGCAACGATCTGGATGCCCACCAAAGCTCCGTTGGCTCGCGCGGACTCGCGGATGCCGATTGAGACCAATGCAGTAACGGCTGCCGTGATCGCCATCGCGAGTATGTCGACTTGCAGGTGGCCGGGAACCAGCGACGCCGTTTGGGACCACGTCGGCAGATGCCACCCCACCTGTGCGAGCAAGACTTGCGCATACGCGGACCAAGATGACGCCGTCGGCGCAAGCGACAATCCGTATTCCAGAATTAAATCCCAGCCGATGATCCACGCGACGATTTCGCCCAGCGTCGCATACGCGTATGTGTAGGCGCTTCCGGCGACGGGCACCATCGACGCGAACTCGGCGTAGCACAGGGCGACCGCGACGCAGATCGCGCCGGTCAAGACGAACGACAGCACGACCGCCGGCCCCGCGTGCATCGCGCCGGGTCCCACCGTTGGAAAGATGCCTCCCAGCATCGTGCCCAACCCGATGGCGGTGAGCGCGGGCCATCGCAGCACGCGGCGAAGGGTCGGTCCCGCGTTTGAAGACGGCGTCCATTCCAGCGGCTGTCGCGCAAAGAGTTGACGCAACAGCACGCTCACGACGTTTTTAGGAGGCCTTAGGACACAGGGTCTTCAGCGCGGCTTCCGAGGCTGCATCCGGCGCGCCGGTGTGCGGACGCACGTACATCGCCACGTAGGTCGTCTTGCCCCAGCCCGTGACGAGCATGTCCATGTCTTCGGCCGTGGTCGTTTTGACCGCCTTTGCGTCGGACTTCGTCGAGGTTCCGGTGCCTTTGAGTAGCACGGCCTTCTGGCCGTTACAGATAACGATGTCCTTGCGCTGCGTGAACTTCGTGTTCTTCATCGCGCCCGAGGAGTTGATATTGAAATTCTGCTCGAAATTGACCGTATTAAACGTCTTGTTGGGCACGCTGATCAACATGATCAGTTCGGGCTTGGAGGAGTTCCCGCGAACCCACGCCTCCTGGCCGAAGAGGTTGAACTTGGATTGGTAGCCGCTGGGAACGGTGAAGCCCATGCCGCTGGTCGCACTTCCACATCCGCCGAGCACTCCGACAAGGGCCAGGCCGCAAGCGGCCGCACGCAAACTTCTCATGGGCGCCCTATTCGCCGAAAAGTCCGCTACCCTGCCGCCGAAGGCCGCTTTCGTATGCATAAATCTGTACCTCGCGGTCGTCGATATCGGCGATATAGGCTCGAGTCTCGGGGTAGGGCGGCACGCCGTCGTAGGCGGCAACCGCGCCCGGACCGGCGTTGTAGGCAGCCATCGCCAGCGAATACGGATCGTCGGTATGCCGATAGGTGCGCACGTAGTCGCCCAAGAGCAACGCGGCGCCGGCGATCGCCGCCATCGGGTCGCTGGGATCCACGTTCCAGTCGGCGGCGGTCCCGGGCATGAACTGCGCGATGCCGATCGCTCCTGCCGACGAGAACGCGCGCGGATCGTAGGCCGATTCTTGCAGGAGCGTCGCTCCCAGAAACTCCGCGGGAAGGCCGTTGTCGCTCGCCGCGCGCACCGTCCGAAGCGCAAATGCCATCGCGTCGGGCGGCGCGAGCCGCAGATTGGTATGCAAGATCGCGCGCGCGATCGCTTGCGCCGGCGTCGCGCGACCGCCGTCTACGAGCGGACGCGCGCCGAAGATTCCATCGTGCGGCGGCGCGTGCGACCGCCACGTCATCGCAACGTCGATCGCGTGACGCAGACGCACGACGGGCCGCGCGACGCGCGGCGCCGGCGCGCCGGCGCAACCGCACAGCAGCGCCAATGTAACCGCGGCCGCGATTCGTGGGTACGTCACGGATGATGGTACTCGCACTGGTCGCGCTGCTCGTCCTCGTCGTCGGTGATTTCGCCTCCACGTTCTGCTATCACGTGCCGCAACATCTCTGGTTCAGACTGCACCTGCGTACCCATCACGACCGCCGCCGATCGTATTGGGATCACGCCGTGCTCTCGTCCGATCCGTGGGTCGCCCTCGACGGCCTGCTGGGCGCTCTCCCCTATTTGGCGATCACCGCGTTGCTATGGCACGTCTCGTGGATGGGCGCCGTCGTCGGCTTGGCGCTCGGGCAGCTCCACGTTTGGTGGCGCCATACGACCGACCTCGGCTGGCGCACCCCCGCTTGGTTGGTTTCGGCGCTGCATCCCTTGGGAATCGTCCTACCCGAGGACCACGACGGCCACCACCGAAACCCCGACATCGAGTTCGGAGACATCTTCCGCTTTTACGATGCTCCGGCTCGCGCGTTCATGGCATGGCTCGCGCCGACGAGCCGCCGAGCGCGCAAGGCCACTGGGAGAATGCATGACCAAACGGGCTCTCTTCTTGATCTCCGACACGGGCGGCGGGCATCGCAGTGCCGCTAACGCGATCACCGCGGCGTTGGACGAGATCGTCGAGCCCTCTGCGTTCGAGCATCGCGTCGACGATGTCGCCGCCCACTGCTCCTTCCCGCTCACCCAGCTAGGCTGGGGTTACTCGGCCGCCCTGCGTTACGCCCCACCGGTCTATGGGGCGCTTTACTATGCGACCAACGGCCGCCGGCGCTATCGCGCGCTCGTGCGTTTTTGCGAACCGCTCTATCGCGAGCGGATGCGCGATCATTTCTTAGCCTACGATCCCGACGTCATCGTATCGGTGCATCCGCTGCTCAATCACGCGGCGCTGCGCGCCCGCGCCGACGCCCACATGGAACACGTGCCGATCGTGACGGTCATCACCGATCTGGGCAAGGTGCACGAATCCTGGCTAACGCCCGAAGCCGACGCGGTCGTCGTGCCGGCCCGCGAAGTGTACGATCGCGCGCTCTCGCGCGGCGTACTGCCGTCGCACCTGCGCATGCTCGGTCATCCGATCCATCCTAAGTTCGATGACGTGAGCGGCAGCAAAGACGAACTGCGCGCACACTTGGGTCTGCCCAAAAATGCGTTGATCGTGCTCTTGATGGCCGGGGGTGAAGGCGGCGGCAAGCTGCTGCCGACCGCGCTCGCGTTGGCCAAAGCCAAACTGCCGATTCACATGGTCGTCGTCTGCGGGCGCAACGAACCGCTGCGTCAGCGTCTCGACGAACTCTCGATCGTGCTGCCCACGCCGATGACCGTCATGGGCTTCACCGACAAGATTCCCGAGCTGTTCAACGCCGTCGACCTGCTGGTGACCAAAGCCGGGCCCGGCGCGCTGGCGGAAGCCAACGCCGCGCAGCTGCCCGTCATCGTCTACGACTACGTTCCCGGGCAAGAACGCGGCAACGTCGAGTTCGTCCGCGCCAACGGCTTGGGCGAAGTCGCCATACGCGGCGCGCGCGAAGTGGTCGACGCCGTTCGCAAGATGATCCGCACGCCCGATCGCCTAGCACAAATCCGCCGCGCGCAAGAGATCGTCGCTCCGGTGCGCTCCTCGCGCCGCATCGCCGCGCTTATCGCGCAAATCACCGCCACCAACACCATCCCCGCGCAAGATTATCTCCTGCGCGCCCCCCTGCGCCAAGCCGCCGGCGCGTGATCGCGCCCCCGGGCGCCGGCCGCTGCTTGGCGATTATTCTTTGATGGGTTTTCGGTAGCTGGCGGTTAGGGCGACGGCGAGGAGGACGAGGATCGCGGCGACGATCCAGGGGCGCCAACCGGTGGCCAGGGTGGTGAACGCGATCAGGCCGAGGGCGCCGACGGCGTAGGCGACGATGCGCGCGATCGGCGTTCGTGCGTTGTGGTGTTCGGGATCGCGCGACAGCATCGCCTTCATCATCCACACGCCGAATTCGACGGCGAGAACGATCGCGATCGCAACGATCGCCAACTCTTCAATCCAGTTCATAATTCCCTTTCTCGCCTACGCGTCGGTGGTGGTTTTCAAACCACCGCGCAAGGCCATGGTGGCGGCGCCGACTTGACCGGCGTCGTTGCCGAGTTTGGCAATCGCGATTTTGGTCTTACCTTTGGGGATCATCGTCGTCAGCTCGTCGACGCGGCCCGTGACCGCATCGAGCATGAAGTCGCCGGCGGTGCTGACGCCGCCGCCCAGCGCGATGAGCTCGGGATTGACGAAGGCGACGATGTTGGCTAAGCCCAGCGCCAGATCGGCGGTGAAATTCTTCCACGCCGCCAGCGCGTGCAGGTCGCCGGCTTGCGCGGCCTTGCGAATTTTCTTGGAGCCCAACTTCTCGCGCGGCGCATCGAGCAGCGCGCTGCGCGGGAACGACGCCGCCACGGCGTACGCGTGGCGCATCAGCCCCGTCCCCGACGCCTGCGCCTCGAAGCAGCCGATCTTGCCGCACGCGCACGCGAAGCCGTCGGTCGGACGGATCTGATGGTGACCGACTTCGCCGGCGCCAAAGCAGTTGCCCAACAAGAGATGCCCGCGACCGACGATCCCGCCGCCGATACCCGTTCCCAGCGTCAATAAGACGAAGTCCGCCGTCCCTTTGCCGATGCCGAACGTATATTCGCCCAAGGTGGCGCAGCGCGCGTCGTTGCCGATATAGACCGCTTGCTTGAAGCGCTTGCGCAGGGTCTTGCCCAGCGGCGCGTTCTCCCAACCGAAGTTTGGGGAATACAGCACGGCGCCGGTGTCGGCGGCGATATTTCCGGGCGATCCGATCCCGATGCCGATGGCATCCTTGGCATCGGCCAACGCCTTAACGACGACCTCTTCGATCGCATCGACCACCTTCTCGAAGGCCAAGTCGGTCAGATCCAACTCGTGCTGGCTGTGAATGACGCCATCCTCGCTGACCACCCCCGCGGTCACGTGCGAGCCTCCAAGGTCGACTCCGATTGCCGTTTTCATGCAGCGTCTTTTTCGCGGCGAT
Organism: Vulcanimicrobiaceae bacterium; assembly: GCA_036510515.1. Taxonomy (GTDB): domain Bacteria; phylum Vulcanimicrobiota; class Vulcanimicrobiia; order Vulcanimicrobiales; family Vulcanimicrobiaceae; genus JALYSX01. The sequence goes on along the minus strand of DATCDS010000149.1, from coordinate 20,285 downwards.
ACAGGCGGCACCCGCACGGGCACGAAGATGGTGCGGCTATGCAGACCATCGACCTCATCGCCCTGCGGAACTTCACGCGACGCACCGGCCAGCAAACCCATCCCGAAATGCTCGACGCCCGCCCGATCGAGCACGTGAACAAAATCGAAATCGACGAGGAACACATCACCGTCGAATTCGACGAACGCACGACGCGCTACTACAACGCGAACGAAATCACCAAACGCGAATGGGTCTATAAGTACAACGACGATCCCGAGTTCGTGGCCGCGGTCGCCAAAGTGATCGACCTCGCGCGTCAGAACCTGACCGCGATGCCCGATAACATCGCCTGCCCGCCGGGCTGTGCCGAATGCTGCAGCGGTTACGAGCCGTTCGTGAGCAAGTCCGACGTCCAGCGTTTGGCGGATCATCTGAAGATGAGCTACGCCGAGGTAATGCGCGAATACGTCGTCCAGCGCCCGTCGGCCGACGGTTTCACGGTCGGGTGGCTGCGCAAAGTGACCGACGACATCGCCGACAACTGCGTCTTTCTCAAGGGCGGAGAATCCGGCAAGTATTATTGCGGCGTCTACGAAGGCCGCCCGCACGATTGCCGCGAGTTCACGCCGATCGGCTGCGAAGACGTCGATGCGTCGCTCCCGCACAATTCGAAAACGTTCAAGGTCGGGGCTCCCTTCCGTCCCAATCGCCGGGGCGTTAAGAAAAACCGCCTCTGATGCGCCGCTGCATCGCCGTCGCGTTGCTTTGGGCGCTATGCGCGTCGACGCTTCCGGTTGCAGCGCAGACGCCGGACGTCGCGCCGGCGTCGTACGCCGGCATGCGGTGGCGATACGTCGGGCCCGAACGCGGCGGACGCACGGGCGCGGTGGCCGGCGTTCCGGGCGATATCCGCAAGTACTACATGGCCTCGGTCAACGGCGGCATCTGGACGACCGACGACGCCGGGCGCACCTGGACGCCGATCTTCGACGGGCAGGATACCGGTTCGATCGGCGCGCTGGCCGTCGCACCCAGCGATCCCAACGTCATCTATGCGGGCAGCGGCGAAGGCCTGCAACGACCCGATCTCGCCGTCGGCGACGGTATGTACGTTTCGCGCGACGCCGGCCGAACGTGGGCGCATTCGGGCCTGACCGACGCGCAGCAGATCGGGACGATCTCCGTCGATCCGCGCGACGCGAACGTCGCCTTCGTCGCCGTTCTCGGTCATCCGTACGGTCCCAACACGACGCGCGGCATCTATCGTACGCGCGACGGCGGCGCTTCCTGGGATCGCGTGCTCTACAAAGACGAGAACACCGGCGCGTTCGACGTGACGGTCGATCCGTCGCACCCCGACACCGTCTTTGCAACGCTATGGTCGGCGCGTCAGTCTCCCTGGGAGATCGGCTCGTCGTTTGAAATTCCGCAAAGCGGCGCCTACCGCTCGACCGACGGCGGCGCGACCTGGATGCAGATCGGCAGCGGCTTGCCGTCGCGCTTCGGGCGCAGTTACGTCGCCGTCGCGCCCAGCGACTCGCGGATCGTCTACATCTACGCCGACGCGTATGCCGACGACGATCCGGGTGGCGCGCTCTATCGCAGCGACGACGGCGGCGCGCATTTCACGATGGTCAACGAGGCCCCACAGATCGCGCAACGCGGCGACGATTTGGTCACGCTGGCCGTCGATCCCAAGGACGCGCGGACCGTCTACGTCACCGACACGACGGCGTATCGCTCGACCGACGGCGGCAAGACGATGGTGGCGTTCAAGGGCGCACCCGGCGGCGACGACTATCACGTCGCGTGGATCAACCCGAACGATCCCGCCGCGATGATTTTGGGCGTCGATCAAGGCGCGACGATCTCGCTCAACGGCGGACGCACGTGGAGTTCGTGGTACAACCAGCCGACCGCGGAAATGTATCACGTTAACGCCGACGATCGTTTTCCGTATTGGGTCTGCGGGGGTCAACAAGAGAGCGGGTCGGCCTGCGTGGCCAGCCGCGGCGACTGGGGCGAGATCACGCAGCGCGATTGGCATCCCGTCGGCGCCGAAGAATACGGCTACGTCGTCCCCGATCCGCTGCATCCCGGCGTCTTCTACGGCGGCAAGGTCGAGAAGTTCGACGAGCGCACCGGACAAACCCAAGAAGTCTCGCCGATCGTCGGCACGCGCGCCTATCGGGAAGTCCGCACCGAGCCGCTGGCCTTCGGCCGCGTCGACAAGCACGTGCTCTTCTTCGGTACCGACGTCGTCTTTGCAACGCGCGACGGCGGCATGACCTGGAAGACGATCAGCCCGGATCTCACCCGCGCGCACCCCGCGGTTCCCGCGGTGCTGGGCCCGTTCGAGGCCGGCGATCCGCAGCACGGAACGCATCGCGGCGTCGTCTACGCGCTGGCACCCTCCTACGTCAAGGCCGGCACGCTGTGGGCCGGTACCGATGACGGTTTGGTGTGGATCACCCGCGACGGCGGCGCGCACTGGCGCAACGTCACCCCGCCCCAGCTGACGCCGTGGAGCAAGATTTCGCAGATCGACGTTCCCCCGGGCAACGACGATACCGCCTACGTCGCCGTGAATCGCTTCCGTTTAGACGACCTCGCTCCGCACGTCTATCGCACGCGCGACGGCGGCGCGCACTGGATGCAGATCGTTTCGGGTCTGCCGCAACAGCCGGTCAACGCGGTGCGCGTCGATCCGGTCGTCCACGGATTGCTCTACGCGGCGACCGAAAACGGCGTGAGCGTGTCGTTCGACGACGGCGCGAACTGGCAGTCTCTGCAGTTGAATTTGCCGCATACGTCGGTGCGCGATGCGGTCGTTCACGGCAACGATTTGGTCGTCGCCACCCACGGCCGCGGATTCTGGATTCTCGACGACGTCGAGCCGTTGCGCGAACTGGCCAGCGGTGGGTCGTGGAACGCACCCCACCTGTTCGCTCCCGCGGTCGCATACCGCATCCGGCGCGATACCAACACCGACACGCCGCTGCCGCCCGAAGAACCCGCGGGTACCAATCCGCCCGACGGCGCGATCTTGGACTACCTGCTGCCCCGCGACGCGCGGCACGTGCGTCTGGACGTGCTCGACGGCGCGGGCACGGTCGTGCGAACGTATTCCAGCGACGATCGTCCGCCGCCGCCGATCGCCGATCTCGACAAGCCCACCTACTGGGAGCGCCCGTTTACCAAGCCGAGCACCTCGGCGGGCATGCATCGCTTCGTGTGGGATATCCGCGAGCCCGTTCCCGACGCGCTCGCCTACGATCTGCCGATTTCCGCGGTCGACGACGACACGCCGCGCGTTCCGCAAGGCGCCCTGCTTCCGCCCGGCCGCTACCTCGTACGCTTGAACGTCGACGGCGCCGTTTCGTCGCAACATTTGATCGTGAAGATGGACCCGCGCGCGAGCGTGACGCCCGCGCATTTGCGCGAGCAGTACCAACTCGCACATCGCCTGGCGGACCTGCTCACCCAAACATCCGCGAAGCTGCGCGCCGGCGGCGACGCCGCAACCAAACGACGCCTCAGCGGCCTCTCGTTTCAACTCTCGCGGCTCCTGGACACCATCGACGGCACCGATGCACCTCTCCCAACCGCCGCAAAAAAAGCCGCCGCCGCCGCCATAACCACCGCCGAACAAGCACTTCGCTAAATCCCCGCGGTGTCACCGCGACGCGGGCGCTAGGTGATGAGTTGGGCGAAGCGGGCGGGGTCGACGTTGCCGCCGGAGATGATGAGGCCGATGCGGCCGTAGCGCGCGGGGATTTTTTCGAAGAGGACTGCGGCCAGCGCGGCGGCGCCGCTGGGCTCGATGACGAGCTTGAGGCGTTCGAAGGCAAAGCGCATCGCGTCGCGCAGCTGATCGTCGCCGACCGTGACGATGCCGGCAGCGTGCTCTCGCACGATCGGGAACGTTAAGGTGCCCGGCGATTGGGTTTGCAAGCCGTCGGCGATGGTCGCCGGAACGTCGATCTTCACGCGTTCGCCGGCGGCCAGCGATCGCGCGAAATCGTCGCCGGCTTCGGGCTCGACGCCCCACAGCGCGATCGACGCGTCGATGCCGTGGGCGGCCAACGCCGTGCCGCTCAGCAAGCCGCCGCCGCCGACCGGCGTGACGATTGCCTCCAGCCCTGGAACCTCTTCGAGCAGCTCGAGTGCGGCGGTGCCCTGCCCGGCGATGATCCATTGGTTGTCGTACGGCGAGATCAAGGTCGCTCCGCGCTCGCGCGCGATCCCGCCCGCGATTTCGTCGCGGTTCATCGTCGCGCGGTCGTAGAAGATCACGTCGGCCCCGTACTCCCGCGTCGCGGCAACCTTACTGGCCGGCGCGTCTTGGGGCATGACGATGGTCGCGGCGATGCCCAAAAGTTTGGCGGCCAGCGCGACGCCCTGCGCGTGATTGCCGCTGGAAAACGCCACGACGCCGCCCTCGCGTTGCGACGCATCCAGCGTCGCCAGCGCGTTGTAGGCGCCGCGAAACTTGAATGCGCCCATGCGCTGGAAATTCTCGCACTTGAGAAACACGGCACAGCCAGCGCGCCGATCGAGCGTTGACGACGTGACGACCGGCGTCCGATGCACGATGCCGGCCAAACGCGCGGCGGCATCGCGAACGTCCTGGTACGTCGGCATCACAGATACCAGCCCACGATACGGCCCTCGCCGTTCAGGCGCGCGTGCTCGGTAAGGGCGCCGCGTTCGAAAATCGCGCGAAAGCAGTGCCAACCGGGATCGCACGACGTCTCCTCGCGCACGGACTTCAGCGCGCCCTGGGCCGCGAGCTCGTCGGCGTCTTCGGCGATTTCGACGCGCGTCGTCGCCGCAGTGGGCGCGAACAGCGATTGCACGCCCGAGAAGTCGCCAGACGCCAACGCTACGGTGACCCGCTGCGCCAATCGTTCGCGCGGAGTCTGCGACGAGCACGCCGCAAGCAGCAACGCGACGACGATCGCACATGCTTTCGCCCTCACGGAACGGTCTCCGGCGCGGATCCGATCGCGGTGAACTCGACGAAGGCCAGCGTGGGATTCCATTCTGCGGTCAATCGCAGTGACCACTCGCTCTCGAACAGCGCCACCGGACGCCCTTCCCAATCTTCGACCGCGCGCGCGTTGGACGGCCACTGCGCGCGCGCGATCGCTTCGCGCGGACCTTCGATGCGGCGAGCGACCGAAAACGGAAGCGACGTGAGAATCGTCTTGACGTTGTATTCGTTTTCGAGCCGATACTTGGCGACCTCGAACTGCAAGGCGCCGACGGCGCCCAGGATCGGCTCGGTCCGGGGTGCGTCCCACGGATAGAAGACTTGGATGGCGCCCTCTTCGCGCAGTTGCGCGACGCCCTTCCCAAACGACTTGTAGCCTCCCGAATCCACGCTGCGGATCGCCGCGAACTGCTCGGGGGCAAAGGTTGGCATCGATTCGAAACGGACGGGCGTCGATTCGTAGAGCGTGTCGCCGATTGCGAAGACGCCCGGATTGGCCAAGCCCACGACGTCGCCGGCGTAAGCGGCATCGAGCGATTCCCGCTCGTCGGCAAACAGACGCATCGCCCGCGAGAGTCGAACCGTCGCACCGCTGCGTTCGTTGCGCACGCTCATGTCGCGTTCGAACCTTCCCGAGCAGACGCGCACGAAGGCGATTCGATCGCGATGGCGCGCGTCCATGTTCGCCTGGATCTTAAATACGAAGCCGCTGAACTGTTCGTCGGTCGGAGAGACGCCGTCGCGCGCCGACGGCGGCGGGCTCATCTTCACGAACTCGTCGAGGAACAGCTGCACGCCGAAATTCGTGACGGCGCTGCCGAAGAACACCGGCGTCACCTCACCGCGCAGCATCGCGCCCCGGTCGAACGACGCGCCCGCGCCGTCGAGCAGTTCGATGCCGTCGAGGAACTCGCGATAGGTCGTCTCGTCGGTCAGCGCGGCCAGCTGCGGGTCGCGCACGTCGGTCACTTTGGTGACGGCGCGTTTGGCGCCGTGCGCGCTGCGTTCGAACAGGTGCATCTCGTGCGTCGAACGATCGTACACGCCGCGAAAGCGCTCTCCGCTGCCCAGCGGCCAGTTCATCGCAAAGGCACCGATGCCGAGCACGTTCTCGAGTTCGTCGAGCAGTTCGAGCGGGTCGCGGCTGGGCCGGTCCATCTTGTTCATGAACGTGAACAACGGAACGCCGCGCGAGCGGCAGATCGCAAACAGTTTTTTGGTCTGTGGCTCCACGCCCTTAGCGGCATCGATCAGCATGACGGCCGCATCGGCAGCCAGCAGCGTGCGGTAGGTATCCTCGCCGAAATCTTGGTGGCCCGGCGTGTCGAGGAGATTGATCGTAAAACCGTCGTAGGGGAACTGGAGGACCGTCGACGTGATCGAGATTCCGCGCTGCTTCTCCAACTCCATCCAGTCGCTGGTGGCCGCGCGCTGGCGCTTGCGCGCGGAGACCTGCCCGGCGATGTGGATCGCTCCGCCGTACAGCAGCAGCTTTTCGGTCAGCGTGGTTTTTCCGGCGTCGGGATGCGAAATGATCGCAAACGTGCGCCGCTTTGAAACTTCTCGTGCGATATCCGACATGGTGGCGCTCACAGGTTCGACGGGACGTAGGTTCGCAACTGCGCCGCTCCCGAATCGTAATGGAACAGAAGCAAGCGGTTACCCAAGCGATAGAATCGCGCGACCGGCGGGATGTAGAAGCGATCGGCACCGCGGCGCACCAGCGCGTCGTTCGCGCGAATCCGGATCGTGCAATCGCGATATGCTAGCGTGACCGGCGCCGCGATCGCGACGGCCGCGGCGGGAAGCTGGGATCGTACGAACGCGCGGGTTCCGCTCGCCTCAACCTTCTGCACCAAACACTCGGGGAGGGCGGAGAGCGCCCACGACGCGCGCAGGCCCAAGGCGGCGTCCGGGCCACGGCCGACGGCGCCGAACACGCCGCCGCGCGAACCGCCGGGCCTGGGCGTAGCGGTCGCAGCGGGCGTCTTGGCGGCGGGCGACCGGCCCGCGTGGTCGACCATGACGATGGCCGTCCCGACGACCACGACGCTGGCCATCACCCAGTAACGCAGGGCGATCACCGCGTCACGCTAGCGTCAGACGCGCCGCACCGATCGAGTAGTCGGCCATGCCGTAGTAAACATCGAACGTGCGCGCGCCCAAATCGACGCGCGGGTCGATCCCGGTCGGAAAGACGACGTTATCGACGATGCCGCGCAGTTCGTCGTCGGATTCGGGAATCAAGACCGGCTCGGGCGAGCGATACACGATCTTGTGCGGCTCGCGCAGATCGTGGACGACGATGCCGGCGCTGTAGCGAAACTTCGGTGCCGCGCTGCCGTCGTCGACGACGTCGACGCCGTGGAAGAGCGACATCCAGCCTTCGGCGATACGCACGGGCGGCGTACCGGCGCCGATCTTGATCGAGCCCCAGTTGGCATCCGGCGACATGACCAGCAGGCTTTCGCCGACGTCGAGTAACTTCGTGACGTCTTTGACCGCCGCCGCAAGCGGAACGTAGCCGATGCGAATCGACTCGCGATCGGCAAACGGCAAGCGTTGGATCATCGGGATGGCCGCTCGTCCGTCGACCGCCGAGAGATGCAACATCGGCCGATGATAGAAGGCTAGCGACTCGACCCCCTTGGGTGAAAGGACCGGTTCGGGAAAGAACGCGGCGTCCTTATCGTCGCCGATCAGCATGCCCGGCTTGCCGAAACGCATCAAGCCCAAACGCGTCCAGGCGACCGCGTCCTGCGAGAGCGCGACGGCGACGCGCGGACCCTCGGGTCCGTATGCGGTGTAGGTCATCACGTATCGGTCGATCGCCGCTATATAGGTCACGCGCGAGTCCTCGCAGCCGTAGCCGGGACGTTCGCGAAGTTCGTAGGGCGCTTGCGGCTCGAGCGCATAGCCGTCGCGCGTGCCGGAGATCTCGTCGCCGTTCACGGTCATGCGCACCCGTCCGATTCGGGAAATATTTCCGGTCTGGACGTCGCGCGGAAACAGCATCAGTTTCCCATCGCGGGTTCGGGTGCAAGCGGGGTTAAGCACGCCGTACGCCTCACACGGATCGTCGTTGGGTTGCAGCACGAACGGCAAACGAACGACGGCCGCGCGCAATGGTTCGGTACTTTGAATCAACCTTCTCCTCGTCTCTGGGATGCTAGGCCTAGTGTCGTAACGATCTCGTGTACGCCGCGCCGCGCCGCCGCCGCCAACGCGTCGAGATCGGTGCGTTCGTCGATGAGATGGATCGTACCGTCGACATCGACCGCCTCGATGGGAACCGTGACGTACTGCATGCCGACCGAGAGTATAACGGGCGAGGACGCCGCAACGTTTGGAAATCCATCGGCGTATCCGCAGCGTCCGACCGCAATGCTGCTCGGCGCCGACAGGACGGTATCGCCATACCCAACCCTCGTTCCCGCTGCGAAGTGCTGGCTACGCACGACCGGAGCCCGCACGCGCAACGCGCAGGTTACCCCGGGAACCCACCCGCTGCTGGCCCCAAAGAGACCGGCGCCGACGCGCAGGTGCGTGCCGGCGACGTGGCCGGCCGCTGCGGGGGCGGTGGCGGCCACGTCGCCGCCGACCAGGCGTACGTCCGCGGCCTCCAGGAGCTCCACGCCCTGACGATAGGCTTCCAACTGCTCGATCGCGCCCGCGGGATCGGTCAGATGGGTCCAGAGTTCCACGTCGACCGGCGCGCGCGCCAGCGCCGGGGCGAGCGAGCGCAGCTGCTCGATCGAAACGCCGCTCCAGCCCGCCGACGGCAGGATGCCCACGCGCACCAACGGTCGCCGGCCGCGCGCGCCGGCCCAGGCCGCGACGATTTCGAGTTCTGCAACGGTATCGAGCGTCGGCACGCCGCCCGCGTCGAGCACGTCGTTCAATCGCGAGTGCTCGACGGCACCCAGGAGCACCACCGGTTTCTTGGTCGCGCCGCGCAGGGCGAATAGCTCGTCGGCGTCGGCCACGCAGAAGCCCGCCGCAACGGGGTCGAGCGCCGCGACCATCGCGCGAGCTCCCCAATTGTAGCCGTTGGATTTGACGACGGCGCGCACCGGCAAGCCCGCAAAGGCTTGCCACGCCAAGAGATTCCGCTCGACGATGGTGAGGTCGAGTTCGATCGACGGGTACACGCGTCGCCGATCCTACGGTAGCACGGTCTGCGCGACCGGTTCGTTAGAAGGGGTGACGACGTCGACTTCCAGCCCGCGACGATAGGCCGAGTTGGGAACGATCCACAACGTGTAGCTGCGATAATCGCGCGATGGTTCGCCGCCGTCGGGCGGGGCCTCTTCAAACGCTACGACGCGAATGCCCGCTTCGCTCGCCGAAATATTTTCGATCACCTGGTGGTAGCCGGTGCGACGATGCGGCCCCATCAGCAGTGCGACGGCAAACTCTCCGCGGAACTGAACGTTGGCCTTAATTCCAACCGAGGCCAACTGGTTTTCGTCGCGCAGGATCGCGATCTGATTCTCGCCCGGCACGGTGGTCGTGCCTTGGGCGTAGACCTTCACGCGCACGTCGCGGCAGCCCACCAAGAGGAGCAGCGCCGCGAGCGCCCACCACCGCTTGGGGACCGTCGAAGTTCGCACGGCGCTCGGGTTTCGCCCCAAAGGCGGTCGGGCCCCCGTTGTCACGGACGACGATTCGGTGCATTCTAAAGGGGTGTTACAAGCAATCGTACTGGCCGCGATGCTGGCGGGCTCCTCGTCGTCCCCGAGTCCGTTGCCCAGCGCCTCGCCGCCCCCGCTCAAAGTGATCGCGACCGTCAAATCGATGTCGGCCGAGTGCTCCGCCATCGTGACCCACGCCAACAACGCGATCGGCAACGAGCTGACCGGCGACACGACCGTCGTGTCGGCGATCAGGGCACTGCATAATACCCACCTGACGGACCCGCTCGAGGATAACCCGCTGCAGCGCAGCAACACGCTCCTGGGGCTAGGCAAGCTAGCGTCTTCGCTGGACAGCAATGGATTCGCGGGCATCGCCGAGGTCAAGCGGCTGCGCGCCCTCGCCGACCAAACGACGGATCCCCAGCGCAAGGCCGAGCTCACCGCGTTTGCCAACGCGCTGGGCGGCGCGCTCTGGCGCCAGCGCAAGGTCGCCCGCGAAATCAACGGCTTCGTCGCCGCGATGAACGAGCACGACCTCAAAGCCGGTGGAAACGCCGAGGCTGAGGACACGATCGGCATGTCGCACGATACGGTGCTTAGCGGCGTCGTCACGCGTCCCACGCCCGACCCGCCGCTCGACAACGTGACCGACGACGACCAAGCCGCGACCGCAGCCAATACCTTCCAATTGGAGATTCCCAACATTATCAGGGACGAGCAGACGGCCAGCAGCCATATTACCGGCGCCGTTTCCGGTTGCTAAGGTCGTTGCCGGGGCCCCAACGCCCGGGTAGACTTGAACTCTCGTGAGGATTCTGCGGCGCTTGTCGCTTGCGGCGATGGTCGATGCCTACGCGACGATCGTGCTGGGAAGTTGGACGCGCATTAACGGGGCGGGGATGACCTGCCCGGACTGGCCGACCTGTCACGGGCAGTTGATTCCGTCCATGGCCGATGGAACGGTATGGGAATGGACCCACCGACTGCTGGCGTTTGCGCTGGTGCCGCTGGTCGTGGCCGTCGTCGCCGTCGCGTGGAGTCAACGTCGCGGCTCGTCCTACGTCCTTCCGGTCGCCGCGGCCGTCGTCGGCCTCTTCGCCGTTCAGGTGTTTCTGGGAGCGGCAACCGTACATCTTTCGAACAGCCCGGTCTCGGTCGTGCTGCATTGGGGAACGGGGATGGCCTTTATCGCCGCGCTTGCGGCGATGGCGATCTTTGCGTGGGAAAGCGAGCGCTCCCTCACGGGCGTCCTGCCGCCGCGCGCGATTCAAAGCACCCTGCTGGGAGCCTTGGCCGGGACGTCGCTCATCGCTTTCGTAACGATGTGTGTGGGCGCGTACGTCAGCTCGTCGGGGGCCGGCCTCGCATGCCAATCGATCCCGGGATGCGCGGGTAACGTCGTGGTATATGGCTCGGGCCAATATGTCCAAATGCTCCACCGTTTCGTTGCCGCGGCCGCCTTGATTAGCGCGGTCGGTTCGGGCGCACTCGCCTGGGCGTGCCATGCGTCGGCGCGCGTTCGTGCGGCGGCTTCGATCGGTATGGCGCTAATCTTCGTGCAGGTGATCTTGGGCCTGCTCAACGTCGTCTTGCGGTTGCCCACGGATCTGCGCGAAGCGCATGCCGCCAATGCCGCGCTCGTCTTCCTTACCTTCGTCGCGGCCACGCTTTTCGCGCTGGCGGATACGTACGACACGCAACCCGAGGCGGCGCGCGGTCGATGAAACCACGCTTGGGCGATTATTACGAGCTGGTCAAGCCGCGCATCATCATGCTGCTGCTGGTCACGACGGCGGCGGCGATGGCGATGGCCGCGCGCGGCGTTCCGCCGCTGGCGCTCACGTTCTGGACCCTGCTGGGCGGCGCGCTGGCCGCAGCTTCGGCCGGGGCCTTTAACTGCATCTACGACGCCGATATCGACAGCGTAATGAAACGCACGCGCGAGCGGCCGATCCCCGCCGGACGCATGTCGATCCGTCGCGCGGCCACCGTCGCGATCGTGCTGGGCGTGCTGTCGTTTGCGATCTTGTACGTTCTGGCCAACCCGCTGGCGGCTTGGCTGTCGCTGGCCGGCAACGTATACTACGTGGTGATCTATACGGTGTGGCTCAAGCGCCTGACGCCCCTCAACATCGTTATCGGCGGGGCCGCCGGCGCGATTCCGCCGCTGGTCGGCTGGGCAGCGGTGACCGATTCGATCGGTGGCCCGGCGTTGGGTTTGTTCGCGCTGATCTTTCTGTGGACGCCGCCGCACTTTTGGTCGCTCGCGCTGGTGACCGAAAACGATTATGCCGCCGCAAAGGTACCGATGCTCCCCAACGTCAGCGGCGATGCCCGCACCAAACGCGAAATCGTCTGGTACAGCCTGGTGCTCGTCGTCGCGTCGCTGTTGCTGTATCCCCTGCACGTGATGGGCGCGTTCTATCTCGCGGGCGCGGCGGTCCTGGGCGGGATCTTCGTGTTCGATGCGTTCCGCACGCTGCAGGACGCCACGCAACTCTGGGCTCGGCGCTTGTTCAAATTTTCGTTACTCTATTTGGCCTTGATGTGCGCGATCATGGTCATCGATCGCGTCCTCCCGCGGTTCATTGCGTAATCCGCTGCTGATCACGCTGGGGTTGGGCGTCTTTGCGGGCGCGCTCGATTTAGGCGTGCTCTCGCCGGCGCTTCCCGCGCTGGCCCAAGATTTCGGCGTCGCGACGGGCGACTTGGCCTGGATCTTCACGCTGTATCTTCTGGTCACGATCGTTTCGATCGCCGTCGCCGCAGCGATGGCCGATCGCTACGGCCGCCGGCCGGTGTACATCGCGTGCGTCGGCTTGTTCGCCGCGGGCAGCGTGCTGGCGATCGCGGCGCCGACCTACGGATTCTTCTTGCTCGCGCGCGCCATGCAGGCGCTGGGAGCGGGCGGGATCTTCCCGGTCGCAGCCGCGGCAATCGGCGACGTCGTCGCGCCCGAGAAGCGCGGAGCCGCGTTGGGCATGATCGCGGCGACCTGGGGTTTGGCGGCGGTCGTCGGGCCGGCGCTGGGCGGCCTCCTCACGCACATTTCATGGCGCTGGATCTTCGTGGCGAACTTGCCGTTAGCCGCGATCGTCATCTACTTGGCACGCAAATACGTTCCCGCAACGGCGCCGCGTCTGCGGGGGCCGGCCGACGTGCCGGGCATCCTGCTGCTGTGCTTGGGATTGCTGGCGCTGACGTACGGCATCATCGGTCTGCGCGCGGTCACGATCGTCGTTGGCGCGGCGCTGCTGGTCGCGTTCGTGTGGTGGGAGCGCGGCGCGAAACATCCGCTGGTTCCCGCATCGCTGTTGGCCTCGCCGCAATTGGTGCGAACCTACGCGCTGGAAATCACGATCGGCATCTTGGAGGGCTCGCTGTTTTTCATCCCGACCGTGCTGGTCGGCGCCCAGCAACTCTCGTACGCCGCCGCCGGCGCGGTGGCAGCGTTGGGAGCGCTGACGTTCGTCATCGTGATCCCGTTCGCGGGACGCGCGCTCGATCGGATCGGCAGTCGGGACGTCTTGCTGATCGGCGCGCTCTTTACCGAGATCGGCCTGTCGATCTTCGCGTTAGGATTCTCGTCGCTCTGGCTGGCGCTCTTGGCGATGGTCGTCGCCGGCATCGGCTTCGGCGCGCTCTTGGGAGCGCCTACGCGCTACATCGTGACCAACGAATCACCGCCCGAATCGCGCGCGACCTCGATCGGCCTGCTGAGCCAAGGATTGATCGTGGGACAGATCGTCGGCGCGTCGCTGGCCGGCGGAATCATCGATGCGGCCACCAGTCAAGCCGACGGGTTCCGCGAAACGTATCTCGCGTTTGCCGTCGTTGCCATCGTCGCGATCGCCATCGCGGCGTTTCTCAAGCCGCTGCGCGCCGAGCGCGCCTACACGGCGCTGCCGAAGATCGCGCGATAGAGCAACCGCAAGCCAAATCCTAAGACGCCCAGGATAACCAAGACGACCAGCAGGTCGGAAAGGCCGTCGAAGTTCGCCACGCTATTGCCGCACAAGGCGATCGCCGTCTGCGAAAGCCAAAGGTCCAGACGCGTCAGCGGATTGGACGAGCGATGGTCCAAATCGTTGAGCTCCGCCGCGATTTCCGACGGGCGCCACGAGCTCGTATAAATCAGATCGCGGATCACGCCCAAACGATCGACGATCGCGAGCGATTCACCGTGAATCAGGTTGCCCTCGGCGTCGGCTAGCGGATTCAAACCGAAAGCGGAGGCGAAGTTCAGCACGTCGTTGGGGTCGCCCGTCGCGAACGTCCATCGCGTCGCGTCGGCGGAATAGACGCGCGCGTAACGTGCCAGTATCGGCGGCCGATCGTAGACGGGGTCCAGCGTCACCTCGATCAGATGCGTCCGGCGGCCGCGCAGCAACGCTTGCAGCTGACCGAACTTTGCGGTCGTAAGCGGACACTCGCGCGGATCGGGGCAACGCGTGTAGATGAACGCCACCACGACGTTCTGCCCCAAGTATTTCGACATCGTAAACGGCGCGCCGTTCTGATCGACGAGCGGCGTCTGGGGAACCTTGTCGCCGACGTTACGGATCGTCGCCGTTCGGATCGGCGAAACCGGCGTAACGATGGGCGCCGACGAGAGGACGCGCGTGCCGCGCAGCGTCGCCGGCTGGGTCGCATCGTCCACCGACGCGACGATGCGGTCGCCGACGCGCAAAGTCGTCGAACGTGCCGGCGCGATGCGATACGTCATCGTCATCGCCGGCATTGCGGCGGTGGCCGCTTGGCGAACGACCGCTCGGCCGTCGCTCGCCTCGATCGCCAATATCGTGCCCCGCATCGGCGTCACTTTGGCCGATGCCGCACCGCACAGACCCAGGAGCACGCTCAAGACGACGGAAGAAAGCACGATGAGATTCCGACGCGTCGATCCGCGCATGCGGCAACTGGCCAGACGCGATTGGACGCAGAGCGAACGCCGCAACGTGTGGCGCGGGCTGACCGGCCGTTCGGCCATCGCGATCGAACCGCTCCTTGGGCTCATTTTCTTCTCTCTTCTCACCTGGGGAATCGTGTGGCGCGCGCACCACGTTGCGAGCGATCGCACGATCGTCGTGCTGGCGCCGATCTTCGGGTTGGGCGCGGTCGCCTTTGCCATCTATGCTATCGCCGTGATGTCCGCTCCCCTAACGGCTTTCCTACAGACGCGCAAACCCATCTACATTTTGGACGGCTACGTTCGCTACCGCGAGCCCGACGACTACGGCGCGCTCGACGGCGCCGGCTACGTCGCCGCGCTCTACGACGACCGCAGCGTCGCGTGCGAGTGGGAGTGTTTGGGGACCAAACGTCTGCCCAACCGCACGATCCCGGCGCTGGTCGAGTTTTCCGAATACGGCGGCATCCACAAAATCGACGGCCGCTCGACCGGCGTCGTGCCCGAGCAAGACCTTCCCATCCTCGCCATCGGCATCGCCCCCCGCTTCCCGCTGCACCACTAAGTCCGCCAGCGGGCGATTGTGCCCGTGGTTCGACTTCGGCGCTGCGCGCCTACGCTCACCATGACACGCGGGTCGGCGATTGTGGGTTATTTGTTGGGGCGGGATCCTAGGTCGGCGCGCAGGGTGTGGTTAGCGGGCCAGAGATGACCGTACGACGAGGCGAGTATCACCCAGCCGCCGATGCAAAAGATCATGATGATGCCGACGGTCGCCGCCACCTTCACGACCAGCGGGACGCCTTTGCTGGCCGGCCTTTCGCCGAAGTCGGGGTGCATATCTTTCTCTTCAATCACGTGAGCCACTCTACGCTCCCTTCGGGAAGTTGCCGAGCACGCCGATGCCGGCGAAGAATGCGATGATTCCGCCTAGGGCTAAGAGTCCCAGCATGATCTTGAAGACCTGATTTTCGATGCCGGGCGTTTTCCAGTCGTTCTTGAGCGCGAACGCCGCAACGGCGAACACGATCACCGACCCGATTGCCGCGACGGTTTTTTCGATGACGATCGTATCCAGATGCATGTGCGCGGTTCCTTAGATCAGATAGAAGATCGAGAAGAGTACGACCCAGATGACGTCGACGAAATGCCAGTACAGCGTGCCGGCGGTCAGGCCGAAGAACTTCTGTTTGGTGTAAACGCCGTGGACCGACTGGAGCAGCAGTATCGAAAGGTAGCACACGCCCACGAACACGTGGAATCCGTGCATGCCGGTGAGCGTGAAGAACGACGCGCCGAAGATGCCGCTGCCGCTCCACGTCACGTGATCGTTGACGATCAGCGAATGGTACTCGTAGCCTTGCCCGCCCAAGAACATCAGGCCCAGGACGATCGTCGCGATCAGGCACCCGGCGTATTTGTTGAAGTTGCCGTGCTTCCAGTTCTCCAACGCGTAGTGCATCGTGCAGCCCGAGCCGAACAGCACCATCGAGTTGTATGCCGCAAAGGCGACGTCTAATCGCCCGATGCCCGGCGGCGGGAAGCCCTGGCCGCTGTTGCGCAGATAGAGATAGGCGAAGATGAACGACGAGAACAGCACGATGTCGCTAACCAGGAACAGCAAGAACCCCTGCAGGCGCAGGTCGCGCGTCTCGGCGTAGAGCCGGTCGACGCCCTGATGCTCGTCGTGTTGTGCGATCGAAGCTACGGCCACGTGATTGAACCTCTTCTTTAAGAACTGGAAGAACTGGCCGGTTGCGGGCCGGGCGAATCGGTGAGTTCGTCTTCAAGACCCGTGTACGGCAACGGCTCGGCGAAGTCGTACGGCGCCGCGAAGACCGTCGGCACGTGTTTGAAGTTGTAGTAATGCGGCGGTGACGGGATCTGCCATTCCAGCGTTCTCGCGCCCCATGGATTGGGACCGGCCTTCTTGCCGTGCCGGAGCGACCACAGCACGTTGTAGAAGAACAACAGCAGCGCGATGGTCATGACGACGGACGCATAGCTCTCGAACTGATTGACGCCCTGAAATTGCGGATCGTATTGGGCGACGCGACGGGGCATGCCCATGAGGCCCTGCCAGTGCATCGGCAAGAACGTTCCGTTGAAGCCGATGAAGAACAGCCAGAACGTCCACCGGCCCACCTTCTCGCTGAGCATACGTCCGCTCATCTTGGGGAACCAATAATGCATTCCGGCGAGAATGCCCATCAGCGAGCCGCCGACCAAGACGTAGTGCAAGTGGGCGACGATGAAGTACGTTCCGTGCGCGTGCAAGTCGAACGGAACCGCCGACAAGAAGACGCCGGTGATGCCACCGAACGTAAACGTTGCGATGAACCCGATCGCGAAGAGCATCGCGGTCGTGAACTGAATCTTGCCGCCCCACAGCGTGGTGACCCACGAGAAGATCTTGATACCCGTCGGGATCGCGATCACCATCGTCAGGAGCATGAACGGCAGTTGGAGCCAGGGCGCTAGGCCAGAGGTAAACATGTGGTGGGCCCACACCATGAAGCCCAGCAGCGCGATCGCCACGGACGAAAACGCGATCATCTTGTATCCGAAGATCGGCTTGCGCGTGAAGGTCGGGAAGATTTCCGAGATCATGCCGAAGGCCGGCAAGATCATGATGTAGACCGCCGGGTGAGAGTAGAACCAGAACATGTGCTGCCACAGCACCGGCGAGCCGCCTTTGGTCGGGTCGAAGAACGGAACGCCGAACTGCCGCTCCATGAACAGCGCCGCCAGGGCACCGGCTAGCGCGGTGGTCGCGATCATCAGCAGCGGCGCGGTGGCGAACTGCGCCCATACGAATAGCGGCATGCGCGTGAACGTCATGCCCGGCGCGCGCATCTTAAGGATCGTCACCAAAAAATTGATGCCGGTCAACGTCGAGGAGACGCCCACCAAGAAGATCGCCGCGCACCACATCGAGGTCCCGGCTTGCCCCTGGAGGGACATCGGCGGATATTCGGTCCAACCGGCCTGCGGCGCGCCCATCAGGAACGATGCGAAAAGCATCAGCCCGGCCGGCGGAAAGATCCAAAACGATAGCATGTTCAGCCACGGGAACGCGACGTCGCGCGCGCCGATCTGCAGGGGGAAGACGAAGTTGCCGAACCCGCCCGTCAGCAGCGGGATGACCACCAGCCACACCATTGCCGAACCGTGGACCGAATAGATCTCGTCGTAGGTATTGGAATCGACGACGCCGCCGGTCGCGTGCATCATCTGCGCGCGGATTACTTCTGCGAGCAGTCCGGCCAGGATGAAGAACACGAAACCGGTGATGATGTACTGAAGCCCGATGATCTTGTGATCGATCGAAAAAATGTACTTCCGAACGAAGGTTTGCGGTTCGGGATGGATGTGGTCGGCGACGCCGCCGCCGTGAAGCTCTGCTTGTTCGTGGGTTTGCATTATCTGGCTCCGGTTACTTCAAACTGTCGAGGTAAGCGACGAGGTTGGCGATATCCTTATTCGTGAGGCCGTTGGACGTTTGATTGGGCATCTGCCCTAGGCTGCCCGAATACCCGTTTTGCAGGAGCTTGGCCACGTTGTCGGGCGTCGCCGGATCGCCGTTGACCAAACTCGGATGCGCGGGGTCGTGCAGGACGCCTTTAAGGCCCGGCCCGACGATCTTCTGCGAGAACGGCCCCACCGCGTGACAGCTCGAACACGTCAGCGCGAACTTTTTCTGACCCGCCGCCGCGTCGCCGCCCGACAGCGCGACCGCGCCCGCGCTGGCTTTGGGCAGCTCGTCCGAAGCGTTCTTATTCTTTGCGACCCAGCCGTCATACCAAGCATCGAAGGCCGGGCGGCTCTCGATGACGACTTTCTGCTTGTCCATCACGCTGTGGTTGACGCCGCAGAACTCCGTGCAGATGATTTGGTACGTTCCCGGGTACTTGGGCGTGAAGCGAATCGTGTTGAGCGTGCCCGGGATCATGTCGGCCTTAAGCCGCATGGCCGGAACCCAGAACGAATGGATGACGTCGGTCGAGGTCACTTGCAGCGTGACCGGCACGCCGACCGGAAGGTGCATCGCGTCGGTGATCTCGCCCCGAACGCCGGGATAGCGGAACGTGTAATTCCACTGGTGTCCGATCGATTCGACCGATAAGCCGTTGCCCGGGTTGTTGACCTCGATGCCGTACCAAATCCGAACGCTGAAGATCGCCATAACGACCACGAAGATCGTGGGCAGGATCGTCCACCACATCTCGAGCTTGTGATTGTCGTGAATTTGAATGCCGATGGCATCGGGCGCATCGGTGGAGCGACGGCGAAACGCGATGCTAAAATACAGCAGGTAGCCGATAACGAAGACGAACAGCGCCGTGCTCGACGCGGACAAGAATCGGAAGAGTTGATCGATCTCGTCGGCCTCGACGACCGCCGCCGGAAGAAACTTCGTAATCGGCGCGACGATCCAGAAGACGATGCCGGCGATCGAGAGTATCGCCAAGACGGCCGTGACGATCCAAAAATTTCGGTCGAGATGGACGACCGGATCCTTGCTGCTGTTCTCTGACACGTACTCTCCTAGGGCACTTGCTGGCATCAACTATACGCACGGGCTCGCGCGACCGCATCGACTTTAGGGATATTCCGAGCCTTGGTTAACTCGGGCTTCTTTTATCCAAGGCGTTCGAGAACTCCCTGACGAGCCACGAGACGTTGGTAATGGCCGTGCCGACGACGATCGCGTCCGCTCCGGCCGCGAGCGCGGCCGACCCTTGCTCGGGACGGTGGATGCCGCCCTCGCAGATAACGAATTTCCCCAGGCGCCGCAAGGCCTTGAGCGCGTCGAGCGCGGGGAGCTGTGCGCCGGCCGTCTCCTTGGTGTACCCGCGCAGGGTCGTTGCCAGGATGTCGGCTCCGGCCCGGGCGGCGTGCGTGCCGTCCGCCGCCCGCGCGCAGTCGGCCATGGCCAGCGCGCCCCCGCCGTGCACGGCCTCGACCATCTCTAAAGTCGCCGAACCATCGGGACGCGCGCGCCCGGTCGCGTCGAACGCGACGACTTCGGCGCCGGTCGCCAGGATCGCTCGCGCCTGCTCGATCGTCGCCGTGATGTATGGCTCGAAGCCGGGATGGTCGGCTTTGATCAGCCCGACGATCGGAACGTCGACGCGGCGCCGCACCGCCTCCAAGTTCGCGATTCCCTGGATCCGAACGGCGACCGCGCCGGCGTCGACCGCGGCCCGGGCCATCGCCGCCAGCACGTATGGATCGTCCAAGGCCGACCCCGGCGCGGCCTGGACCGAAACGATCAATCCACCGCGAAGGCGTTCCAGGACGTTCATCGGATCGCCATGAGCAGAGCGCCCTCGACCGGCTGACGCGCGGCGTCGACCCGCACGACCGGCTGGATCTTCAACGCCGCGCGCATGGCACCGGCGTACCGCGGCGAGCGCATCAAACCGCCGATGACCGCAACCTCTGCCCGCGTCATCGAGAGCCGCCGCGCGGCCAACCCCGCCAGGCCCGCAAGCGCCCCGGTCCCTTCGCTCACGACCTCGTCGACCTGCGGGTTGGAAAGTTCGAGCGCCCGTTCGGAAAACGCGGCGATTCGATCGCGGGTCAGTTCGCCGCCGTAGAAGGCACGCGCCAGCGCGCGCAACGACGGCATCGCGAAAAACTCGAGCAGCGCCGACTGCAGGGACCCCTCGTCCCGGCGCGCCGCGCGATCGTCTGCCGACATCGCCGCCTCGATCAGCCGTCGCGCGATCCAAAACGCGCTGCCCTCGTCGCCGAA
>DATCDS010000148.1:0-9198 GCA_036510515.1 Vulcanimicrobiaceae bacterium | reverse complement strand
TCGATACGCTTTCCAAATCCTTTCCGTCCGGCGTCCACTACCAGGTAGCCTTCGATAGCGCTACCTTCGTTCAAGAATCGATCAGCGACGCCCTCAAAACGCTGATACTGGCAATTATCCTGGTCATTTTGGTCATCTATCTGTTCCTCCAGAACGGGCGGTCGACCCTGATTCCCGCCATCACGATCCCGATCGCACTGATCGGAACGTTTGCGATGATGAAATTGCTGGGCTTCACGATCAACAGCATCACCCTATTCGGGATTACCTTGGCGACCGGATTGGTCGTGGACGACGCGATCGTCGTCATCGAAAATATCGAGCGCACGATTCGCGAGCGAAAGCTCGGGTCGATGGAGGGCGCACAGATCGCGATGAACGAGATTCAGGGAGCGGTCGTCGCGTCATCGCTGGTGCTGCTTGCGGTCTTCGTTCCCGTCGCGTTCTTCCCGGGCACGACCGGCGAACTGTACAAGCAGTTTGCCATTACGATCGCGTCCTCGGTCGCGATCTCGTTGTTCGTCTCGCTGACGCTGGCGCCGGCACTGGCGGCGATCTTAGTTAACTACGAAGAGCGCGAGCCGCGCTTCGGACTGTTCAAATGGTTCAATCGCCGGCTCGAGGCGTTTCGGACCTGGTATCGCGAGCACTTGCCGGCGTTCATGAACCATCGCCGGGCCACGACGATGGTGTTCGTCGCCGCGCTGGTCGTGGCGGGCATCCTGTTCAAGGTCTTGCCCACCGGGTTCATCCCCGACGAAGATCAGGGATTCATGATCGTACTCTTGCAGGCGCCGCAGGGCACGTCGCTGGCCGGCGAACACACGATCGCGCTGCAAGCCGAAAAGATCGTGCGCGGCAATCCCGAGGTCGCGGACCTGTTCGACGTGGGCGGGTTCTCGTTTTCGGGAAGCGCTCCCAACAACGGGATCATGTTCATCCAGCTCAAGCCCTGGAATCAGCGCGGCGGTGCGACGCATTCCGCATCGACGCTGGTCATTCGCTTCTTCATGGAGTTTGCGAAGTTTCCGCAAGCCCAGGTCTTCGCATTCAATCCCCCGGCGATCAATGGCGTCGGATCGATCGGCGGTTTTCAGTTCGAACTGGAAGATCGCGGTAACGTCGGCCTGCCCAAGCTCGCTGCGACCTCGGGCGCGATCATGGGAGCGGCGGCTGGGGACAAGAGCTTGGCCAACGTGTTCACGCAGTTCCGCATCAACTCACCCGAGGTCGACGTCCACGTCGACCGCAACAAGGCCACGTCGTTGGGCATCTCGCTGGACGACATCTTCACGACGCTAGGGGCCAGCCTCAGCCCGACGTACGTTGACGATTTCGACTACCTCAACCGGTCGTACCACGTCTACGTCCAGGCCGAACAACGCTATCGCGATCGCTACGATTCCCTGTCGCAACTCTACGTTCGTTCCTCGTCGGGAGGATTGTCGCCGCTGGGATCGCTAGTCACCGTGAACCACGAACTCGCCCCGCCCTCGATCACGCACTACGACCTCTATCGTTCGATCGAACTGAGCGGAAGCGCCGGCAGCGGCCACAGTTCGGGTCAAGCGATCTCGGCCATGGAGGGCATCGCCAATCGCGTGGACCCCGCCGGCGTATCGTACGAATGGTCGGGCATCACGCTGGACGAGATCGAGGCGGGATCGCTTGCCGTCATCATCTTTGCTTTGGGCATCGTCTTCGTCTTTTTGGTGCTCTCGGCTCTCTACGAGAGTTGGATCGACCCGCTCATCGTCATGCTGGCGGTTCCGGCCGCGCTGTTAGGAGCGCTGCTGTTCATCCTCTTCCGAACGATCGTCGCGACCGTCATGACGATGTTCAATATTTTCATCCTGCACAACGTCGCGCCGATCGCCGGCCCCTCGCAGGACGTCTACGCGCAGGTCGGCTACGTGATGCTCATCGGCCTGGCTAGCAAGAACGCGATCTTGATCGTCCAGTTCGCAAACCAGCAGATCGAAGCCGGCGCCGACGTCAGGACCGCCGCGTTGCGAGCGGCGCAAACGCGGCTGCGCCCCATCCTCATGACCTCGATCGCCTTCATCATCGGCGCCCTGCCGCTGATGTTCGCCACGGGCGCGGGGAGCGCGGCCCGTCAGTCGTTGGGCACCGTCGTGGTCGGGGGCATGATCGTTTCGACGCTGCTCAATCTGGGCATCACGCCGGTCCTGTACTACATGATTAAATCTTGGGAGGTGCGACGGAAGCGCGCTAACGTAAGCACTTGACTCGCCCGGGCCCGCGTAGTAATGTGGCTTCGAAGCCGAATCCTTCGGCGACTACTGCCATCGCATAGGAGTCGACACGCTGCCGCAGCTACGCGTAGACTCCGCGCAGGCGTAGGGCTTTGACGACGCGGTCGATGGCTTGCATGTAGGCGGCGGTGCGCATCGTGCAGTCGTTGTCGGCGACGATCTTCTGAAGGGCGTGCAGGTTGTCGAGCATGATGTCTTCGAGCTTCTCGTTGACCTCGGCTTCCTTCCAAAAATAACCCATACGGTCTTGGACCCACTCGAAGTACGAGACGGTCACGCCGCCGGCGTTGGCCATGATGTCGGGGATCACGACGATGCCGCGGTCGGCGAAGATCTTGTTGGCTTCGGGCGTGGTCGGGCCGTTGGCGCCCTCGACGATCAGCTTGGCGCGAACCTTCGATGCGTTCTCGCCGGTGAAAACCTTTTCGAGCGCGGCGGGAACCAGCACGTCGCATTCCGATGTGAGCAAGTCGGCGTTGCCGATCTTGTCTCCGCCGGTAAAGCCCTCGAGATTGCGATGCTTGCCGACGTAGGCCATCGCGCCGGCAATGTCGATGCCGTTTTCGTTGTAGTAGGCGCCGCTGACGTCGGAGATCCCGCGCACCTTACAGCCGCGCTCGGCGAATAGGTTGGCGGCGTGCATCCCGACGTTGCCGAAACCTTGAATCGCGATCGAGGCCTGCTCGGGGCGCAAGCCCATCTTCTGCATCTGGTCGAGCGCGACGATCGTCACGCCGCGTCCTGTCGCCTCGACGCGCCCGCGCGAGCCGCCGATCTCCAGCGGTTTGCCGGTAACCACACCCGGGACGCTCTGTCGCGTGTGCATCGAGTAGGTGTCCATGAACCAGGCCATAATTTGCGGCGTCGTATTGACGTCGGGCGCCGGCACGTCTTTGTCGGGTCCGACGACCTCGACGAGTTCGGCAGCGTAGCGCCGAGTGATGCGTTCGAGTTCGTTCATCGACAGCGTCGAGGGATCGCAGGTTACGCCACCCTTGGCGCCGCCGAACGGAAGGTCGACGACCGCGCATTTCCACGTCATCCAGAACGCCAGCGCGGTCACTTCATCGAGCGTTACCCCGGGGTGGTAGCGGATGCCGCCCTTGGCCGGACCGCGCGCGAACGAATACTGCACGCGGTAGCCGGTGTAGACCTCGAACTCACCGGAGTCGCGTTGGAATGGAATCGAAAAGATGATCTGACGGGTCGGGTGGGTCAGGATGGCGCGCATCCCGGCGTCGAGGTTGAGCCGATCGGCCGCCTCGTTGAAATAAGCGATTCCATCACCGAAGACCGAGACATCGCGCACAGCGTTGGTTCCTCCAAGCGGTAGGGCAAACGTAGATGGGTTGGTCCCCGGGAGCGAGAGTCCCTGGGACCCTTTTGTCGTACGCCCCGCTCGTTAGACGTTGAAGCGGAAGTTGACGACGTCGCCCTCTTGCATGACGTATTCCTTACCTTCAGAGCGCAAGCGGCCGGCCGCACGCAGGGCCTCCATGGTCTTGTAGGCGACGTAATCGTCGTACGAGACGACCTCGGCGCGGATGAAGCCCCGCTCGATATCGGAGTGGATTTTGCCTGCGGCCTCGGGCGCGCGGCTGCCCTTGGCGATGGTCCAGGCCCGTACTTCGATCTCGCCGGCGGTCAGGAACGTCATGAGGCCCAGCAAGTCGTAGGCCGTGAGCGCCAGGCCGTCCAGGCCGCTGCGCTCGATGCCCAGCTCGGTACAAAACTCGCGCGCTTCTGCCTCGCTCAGACCCGCCAGCTCGGATTCGATCTTGCCCGAAAGGACGACCACCGGGCTCCCGTCCACGGCGGCGACCGCGCGGACTCCCTCCACCAGCGGACCGGGCTTGCCGATTTGGCCCTCGTCCACGTTGGCGACGTAGAGCAGCGGCTTTTCGGTCAGCAAGAAGGCTTCGGCCGCGACCTCGCGCTCGGGCGAACCGACCGGGAACGAGCGTGCCGGTATGCCATTTTCCAAGCTAGCGACCAGGTTCTTACCGGCATCGAGCTTATAGCGGAGCTTGACGTTCACACGCGCCTCACGCTCGAGTTTGTCGACGCGTTTGCGCAGGCTGGCGAGATCGGCGAGCGCGAGTTCGATTCCGATGATTTCGATGTCGCGTTTGGGGTCGGGACCGCCTTCGACGTGGGTGACGTTCTCGTCTTCAAAGCAGCGCACGACCATGGCGATGGCGTCCGTTTCGCGAATGTGGCTCAAGAACGCGTTGCCAAGGCCCTGCCCCGAACTCGCCCCGCGCACCAGGCCGGCGATGTCGACGAACCGCACGGTAGCCGGCACGATCTTCTTGGAAGATACCAGCCGGGCCAACACGGGCAAGCGCCCGTCTGGAACGGCGACCTCGCCGACGTTGGGCTCGATGGTCGCGAATGGATAGTTTGCCGCAAGCGCTTGGGCCGAGCGCGTCAGGGCGTTGAAGATGGTCGACTTCCCAACGTTGGGCAAGCCGACGATTCCGCATGAAAGAGCCATAATCGACGGGCCAGCGTTCGGGCCGGTTGCCTCGCCTCCTGTGCGCGCTCGTGCAAGAGAATCCGGCGGCTGCGTAGGATAGGGCTCTATGCGACAGATGAAGGTCGACAAACTCGGGATCGACCTGCTCACGCACGATCCGGTCGTCATCCTCAAAGATCTGGACGGGTCGCACTATTTGCCGATCTTGATCGGCCCGTTCGAAGCCACCGCCATCGCGCTCGCGCTGGAAGGCGCGTCGGTTCCGCGGCCGCTCTCGCACGACCTGATGCGCGCGATCATCGACACCCTTGCCGGAAAACTCGAACAGGTCGTGATCTACGACATTCGCGATGCGACGTTCTTTGCCAAGCTGATCGTGCGCGTCGACGGCAAGGTTGAAGAGATCGACGCACGCCCGTCCGACGGCATCGCGCTGGCCCTGCGAACGCAGTCGCCGATCTACGTCGCAGACAAAATCGTCTTGCAAGAAGCCGCCGCGGAAGTACCCGGCGACGACGAGCCCGACGTCAGCAAGTTCAAGAAATTCCTCGACGACCTCAAACCCTCAGACTTCAACCACTAGCAGGCCTGGTAGGTCGTTAGCGCGGCGGTTTTGCGGCGGGGGCTACCATGTCTTGGAGGACTTTGCCGTTCACGATGATCTTGGTCTCGCTTACAATCGACTTGCTCATCAACCACGCGCCGCTGGTGTTCGTCCAGGTATCGACCGAGGTCGAAATCATGGAAAGCGGGGTTGCGCCTGCTACGGTCTTTCCGTCGAGCGTCGTCGTGACGGAGGCGACCGCGGTAGAGCCGCTCTGCTGGACCGATGCGAGTTGCGCCTTACACGCCACAAACGTAACCTGCGCGGTCATAGCCTGGAGGCCGGCCACACTTTTCGCTGAGTCCATGACCGTGCCGTTCGGAGCGGTGCCGGTGTAATCGCCGGTTTGACTCTTGGCTAAGTTGGCGAAGTCCCCCGAAATGACGTCGGAGCATTGCGCGTCGTAGGCGGATTGGATTTGGCTTTGCAAGACGGCATCGGAAGCGGCGTCGGCTTGGGCTGCGATGGGAGCGTTGAGCAGCGCCGCTCCGACGACTGCAGCAAACACAAGTGCGAGAGATTTCTTCATGCGAGACTCCCTTAAATGTCCCACTGCCACGCGTCGTACCACGGCGTGGCGCTGGGGTTGACGTCGAAGTTCTTGAGGTCCACCGAACGCACCGTCTGACGGCGGAGTTCGTAGAGCGGGAGATACGGTATCTCCGACCAGATAACCCTGCCGGCGGCCCGGTAAGCGGCGGCACGTCGGTCCGGGTCGTCGCTGGCCAGGCCCGCTGCCTCGAGCCGGTCGAGCGCGGGGTCGCAAAACCCGTAGGTGTTCTCCCCCTTGGGATACCACTGGTCGCATCCAACGTAGAACGCCGCATCGGGATCCCACGAGAGGGTCGTCGAGTAGGCGGCCATGTCGTACGTTCCCCGATAGATGGGGCCGTCGTACGAGAAGATCTGATTGTAGGGGTACGATTTCATCTGCAGCGCGATGCCCACGGCGTGAAAATATGCTTGCAGCTGGACGGCAACCGCGCGCAGGTTCGAGGAGCCGGTCACCACCGCGATCGTAAAGGCCAACCGCGTGCCGTCCTTGGAGCGCACGCCGTCGACGCCGCGACGCCAACCGGATCGGTCGAGCAAGCGATTCGCAGCGGCCGGGTCGTATGGATGCGGCGGCAGACGCACGTATCCCAGCGCGGTCGGCGGCAGGCTATTGTATGCCGTCTCGCCGACGCCGCGCGAGATCTTCTCGATCAACGCAGCTTTATCGATCGCCAGCGACAAGGCGCGGCGAACGGCCACATCGTGCAGCCCCGGCCTGCGGCTGTTGAGGATCAGCACCTCCTGAGCGTTCCATGGATACAGGTCCGTGCGAACGCCGGCTATTGCGCGATATTCGCGATACAGCGCTCCGGGAGGCGAGACGACCAAATCCACTTCATGCAGCCGCACCTCGTTGAGAATCGTGTTGTCGTCGGGAACGATCCGCAGTTCGATCCGCGCGAGTTTCGGGCGGCCTTTGAAGTATCCGTCGAAGCGCGCGAGGACGATTCGGTTGCCGCGGTCCCAGCTCACAAACTTGAACGGGCCGGTGCCCACCGGAAACGCGTTGAGCGAACCGGTGTTGAAATCGCCTTGGCGATCCAAGATGTGGGCCGGCAAGATCGGCTTCCCGCCTTCCTGGAGCGGGGCAAAAAACTGCGTCACGAACGGCGGATAGCGCTTGCGCAGGTGTACGACCACCGTCGCCACGTCGGGCGTCTGGATCGAAGCGACGAGGTCGTAGCCTTCGCGATGCAGCGTGTTGTTTTGCGGATCGACGACCGCTTGCCACGAGCGCAAGACGTCGTGCGAGGAAAACGCGTAGCCGTCTTGCCAGCGGACGCCGCGGTGCAGGTGATAGGTGTAGGTTCGGCCATCGGCCGAGATGCCGCCGTTGCCGACGGTTGGAACGGCGGTCGCAAGGTCGCCGATCAGCCGCCCGTTCCCGTCTGCGACGACCAAATACGAATAGGTCAGCGACGACAGATCGTAGACCAGGTCCATCGTCGACAGATATGGATTGAGGTGGTCGGGGTCGCTGATGTCGGCGATGCGCAGTTCGTGCGGCACGGTCCAGGCGTGCCTGGCGCCCGAAACCGGCGGAGGCGCGGCGCGCGCGCACCCGGCGAGCAGGCCGAAGGCACACAAAAGAGCGAGCGGGCGAAGCATTCCGCCAGGCTTCGAGGTGACCCAAGACCTACCTCGAATCATCTTCGCGCCCTCTCGCTATCACGGTAAGGAACTTATGCAGACGACGGAACGCGCCGACATCGGCGTCTTTGGTGGTTCGGGATTTTATTCGCTGATCGAAAACGCACGCGAGGTATGGATCGAAACGCCCTACGGCGCCCCGAGCGACCGCGTGGCGCTCGGGGAGATCGCGGGCAAGAAGGTCGCCTTTCTTCCCCGCCACGGCAAGGACCATCGGTTCCCGCCGCAATCGATCAACTATCGCGCGAACTTGTTCGCGATGAAGATGCTGGGCGTGACCAGCATCATCGCGCCCAACGCCTGCGGCTCGCTCAAGACCGAGGTCGCTCCCGGATCGATGGTCGTCTGCGACCAAATCGTCGATCGCACGTCGGGTCGTAAGGATACGTTTTTCGACGGCCCGATCACGACCCACGTGTCGTTTGCCGATCCGTATTGCCCGACGCTGCGGCCGATCGCTTCGACCGCACTGCGTTCGCTCGGTATCGAAACGCACGACCGCGGAACGGTCGTCGTCTGCCAAGGCCCGCGCTTTTCGACCCGCGCGGAGTCCAAGTGGTTCCAAAGCCAAGGCTGGGAAGTCATCAACATGACGCAATATCCCGAGTGCTACCTAGCCCGCGAGTTGGAAATCTGCTTCGTGAACATCTCACTGATCACCGATTACGACGTCGGTATGGACGGCATCGAGCCCGTCTCGCATCACGCCGTCATGGAAGTCTTCAAGAAGAACAACGATCGCGTAAAGGAAGCGATCGGCAAGATCGTCACGGCCATCGACTTGAACGCCGACTGTTCGTGCCGGCACGCGCTCGACGGCGCCCGCGGATAATACGACGCGATGCGCAGAGCTCCTCAGATCGATATCGCCGCATACGGCCAAGGCGTGGTGCATTTCCTCAAGCATCTCTCGATCCTGGCCGGGACGCTGTGCGCGGGCGCGATCGCACTGCTGCTGGACTATCTCGGGCAAACGATGACCGACCCGATCGGCAACGTCGGCGCGGGCATCTACAGCGCCGTCGGTCAGATCGTCTTCCTCTGCGCGTTCGGTGTAGCGATCGTGCAAGCGAACAACGTCTGGCGCGGGCGAGGCGGGTCGTTCGCTCAAGCCTGGCAAGAGTCGCGCGGCAAACTCGGCAACATCGCTTTAGCCGCCATTGGATTCACATTCGTGATTTGGATCGCCGCCTACATCGGCGCGACGCTGGGCCTGGGTCCGCTCTCACTCGTCTTGCAAATCATCGCCACGTTCTTTCTCATTTACACGATCCCGGCCGCGGCGATCGGCGGCGTTCCCGGTGGAATGGCACTGTCGGCATCGATCCGCGCGGTCCGCGCCAATCCAGCGTCCGCCGCCGTCTTAACGATCGTGTGGCTGTTGCTCGAACAGGTTCCCAACCTCGCGGCATTGTCGCTCCCGTCCGGCGAGTTCGCCAACGTGCTCAACGTCGTCGTCCAAGCGATCCTGTTCGGCTACTTGGCCTTCCCGGTCGCCAAGCAATACGACGACGTCGCCTTCCGCGCGTATTGGTGACGTGCCCGCAGCGCGAATCGGTCGAAGATCGTTTCTTCGTTCCGGCGCCGCGACCGCCGCCGCTCTCTGGCTTTCTTCTACCGGAATCGGCGATGGC
>DATCDS010000147.1:0-32934 GCA_036510515.1 Vulcanimicrobiaceae bacterium | reverse complement strand
CGCGGCGGATAGTGGACCTGCCGCCCGTGGGTAGAACGCGCTAAATGGCGCGCACCGGAATCGAGACCGCGGGGAGGCTCGGGGCCGGCCATATTTGCAGCAGCATATTCCCCCGTTTGGGAACGAACGCGTAATCGCGGGTTTGTCCGATCGTCACCGTATCGACGGCGGAACGCGCGCTTTGCTGCATGGCCGCGAGATCCGCGCCGTCGACGGCGAGTGGCTGCCACGTGGCCGTTCGGCCGCCAACGCTCAGGGAAAGCATGACGTGGGTAAAGTACGTCGTCATGTTGATGAATCGCAGCCGCTGACGCACGCCGGCGCGCACGACCAGCGGCGGCGGCTGAAACCCACCGTTGATGAACACCCTCAAGCCGCCTTTGTCCAGACTCGGCATCGCGATCGTGAAGACGTAGTCGGTCGATGGATCAAACGTCTGGCCCGGCGGCAAGACGATCAGCGGGCCGGCCAAGCCGCCGCGCAGTTGAAAGATGTCGTCCTTGTGTGTGTGGTAGATAAACGTGCCCGCGCGTGGCGGCGTCATGCGCGCCTCAAACGCTCCGCCCGACGCGATAAGCGGAGCCCGGCGCACCCCCTGGCCGCTGTATCCGGGGACGCCGTCGTAATAGCTGTCGTCCAGCTCCATGCCGTGCCAATGGATCGATGTCGATTCGTGCAGGCGATTGACGACGTCGATCGCGACGGGGACGTCGCGGGTCAGCACGATCGCAGGTGCGACCGCCACGGAGTGCACGGTCGCCTTACCGTTTTCCTCGAGCGTAAATTCGAACGAGGGGTTGGCGGGCCCGTCGTCCGGCGCAGGCGCGACGACCAATTTGACACGACGTGCCGGCTGCGCCTGGACCGCGGAACGGCCGCGCACCGCAACCTGCAAGATCAGCCCGCCCATCATCGCATGGCGTAAGTAATCGTCCTCATCGCTCAAGTGAACCGGGGGACGGAGCATTTGCGAGATCGGCCGGTGCGCCATAACGTGATACGTAAGATGACAATGAAACAGCCAGCTCCCGGCACGATCGGCGTTCCACGACATCGCAAACGTGTGACCGGGTTCAATCAGCTCCGTGACGCGTTGGTCGCGGTCCGCTTCCCGCTTGTAGGTGACGTCCTCGGTCCCGTCGCCGCGCGAATCGACGCGGAAATAGAACCCGTGAAGGTGCAGCGGGTGGGCGCCAAATGCCGGATCGATCCAGCGCCAGCGCACCGTCGATCCGCGCGCGTACGAGAGCTTCTCGGTGTAGGGCCACGACCTGCCGTTGATGACGTCGAGTTCGTAATTGAAGTTAGGGTTGCCGTGTGCCTTCAGCACGTTGTCCCATTGCCCGATCACAAAGATGCGATCGGGCGATGGCCGCTTCCCTGGGTGCGGCGGATCGACGACGATCGCACCGCTCAGTTGAGAATCCGCCCCATAACGCTTGGACACCGCGGCGCCGGTCGTCGACCCCCAATAATAATACGTGCCGACGGCCGCGGCTGCGAACCGGACGAGACGCGTTTGACCGTACGGAACGTCGAAGGGATGGTCGCGCAACGCGGGGCGGTTCATCAAGCCGTGAACCGTCAGATGCGTGCCGGGGATATCATTGCGAACGCGTACGACGATCGCGGTTCCCACGGGAACGCGAATCAATGGGCCTGGAATCTGCGGCGCTTGGCCGTTCTGCGCAAACGCTTGCATAGGCCCGAACGCGCCGCGCGGCCCGTCGGGATACCAACGCCCCCAAACCGCGGCAAGCGAGAGTCGCAATTCGTGCCGGGAGAGGAGACCCGCCGGCAGACGATTGTCGTTGGCGAGGATCGCCGGCATCGGCACCCCCGTGGTCGCTATCGTAGCGAGCGGAACAATAAGGGCGCCCACCGCCATCGCGAAAATCGCGCCGAAACATGCAGTCCTGCGTCTAGCCATGCACATTGCTTCCTGGCGTCGGCAACCGATCCTGCGGTTGCTTGGCTTGATGCGTCAGCGGGTCATGCGCCTTGCGAGCGCGGCGGCAAAGCGGACCGGTGCTCGCGCGTCAAGCCGCATATAGAGTTCGGGATCGATGAGTTCGAGTTCCATGAGCCGGTCTTCGCCGTCCGCGCCGCGGAGCAGATCGATGCGAGCATAGAGAGGTTTCTGAGGTAGGAGCGAGAGCGCGCGCTCGCCGATGTCAATCTCGCGCCGTTCCGCGATGACGACCCGCCCGCCGCCGCCGACGTCTGTGAAAGGTGCCTTCCCAACGGCATGTGAGAATCGCCCCTCGATGAAGATCAAGCAACGTTCGCCACGCTCGAAGACTTGGGGCAGGAACGGCTGGATGAGGGCGTCGCGAGTTTCAAGGATACTATCGAGCAGGTGCTGACCGTCTGCCATCACTCGGCCTTGCACGTCGCGATCTGCGTGAGTTCGCAAGCCAACGATACCGGTCATAAAAGAACTGGCTGAAATAGCGGGCTTGACTATCGCCTGCGGCCACTTGTGCTCGGTCATAATCGCGCGCAGTTCGCGGGCTTCGTGCTTCTTGCACAGGATCGTTTCGACGATCTTAATCCCGCCGCGTTCGAGATCAAAAAGATAACCCTTATGGGCGTTCCAGCGCACGAGCCTCCCATCGTTGAACACGGACGAAGAACCTGCCGCGTCGTCAACCCAAGCCAGGAAAGCGTGGTGATCTAAGTGGTAGTTCCAGGGCGACCGAAGGACCAACGCATCGTGTCTTGCCAAGGTGCTGCCGTCGTCCCAAAACACGGGTTCCACGCGAATGCCGTTCTCCGCGAGCGCGCTAGCGATCAACTCGTCGTCGGGCGTGATGCCGCCGAGTTCTACGCAGGAAACAAAACCGACCGTGCTGACGAGTACCTCCCCTTTGACGCGACGCATGGGGGCTTTGGGACCACGTCTGCTTTTCCTGGGAAGCCGCTCAAGCGCTAGCGGCATGTCGAAACAACTTGGAGGACGTTCGGAGTTTTCAGAACGACGGGTCTGGTGTATAATTGCAAAGGGAGGACTCACAAATGCTTCGTACTGCCGGAATCAAATCGATCGCCTTTCTCGCCGCCGTCGCGGTCGCTTGGATTGCTAGCGCTCCGGTGTCAGCCGACAGCGTACCCTCCTATGCCCATCCCAATAACCAGCAACTGATTCGTGGCCGCATCGACTCGGTCGACGGCACGTGGCAGATCTCGGTCCTGGACGACAGTAACGGCTACATCGATAAGGTCGGCTTACACCAGGGAACCGTCATCAATCCCACAGGTATTACGCTGCAGCCCGGGATGCGCGTGACGATATTGGGATATCCAGCGGGTGCGGTTTTCGAAGCCAACAAAATCGACACGCCCTACGACGCGTATCGTCCCTCGCCCTATCCCTCGTCGTGGTATCCGTACTACGGCCCGTACTACGGTCCGGGCTGGGGGTATCCGGGCTTTGGCCCATTTCTGAACGTCGGCATCGGCGGCTTTGGCGGAGGCTATCACAGCATTCGCGGTCGCGATACATTTCGCGGAAACGCGTCGCGCGGCGACAATCACGGATCGTCGTCGCCGCACTCGGGTGGTCACTCGGGCGGGCGTCACCACTAACGGCACCGTGTCTCCGCGAGCCGAGGACTCAAACGCCGCGGCGTAACCCGTCCGGCAAGGGAATCTTGCCGGCGGCAAACGCGTCACGCGCGCCGCGAACGAGAAAGCGATACAGCGGCAGACCCAGCGTCGGATCTTGGACAACGTAGCGTCGAAGCGAAATCAGTATAGCGGTCTGCGCGCGCAGGGCGGCCGCGTGCATCCAACTCCGATCGTGCCGAAACTCCAGATCGGCCGCAAGCAAAGCGAGCAGATCGCCGTCCTTCCTCATTTTCGGGTCGCACGAATTTTGCAACAACTCGGGATTGCCCATCTGGCTTTTCAGCCATACCGAACTGGTCAGAAAGTCCTTTTCCGCTCGCGCGTAGACCGCCTCATCGGCTTTCGATGCCGCGACGCTCCGATAGTACGCCAAATATTCCGACAGCGGTTTGCGCGTGTATGCGCTCTGCCGCGCGCAGAAATCGTCGGCGCTCACCGCCGCCGAACCCAACGCCAGCCACGCCGCAGCAAAGGCCAATAAGATCGTCCTCACACCACTCCCTTAGGAACCACTCATTCGGAACCTTTTCTTTCCGAACTGTTGACAACACGCCCGACGGAGCCTATAGTTGCTACAACTACTATACTAGTTTTAAAGGCTATGGTCGAAATGCCGCGCGAGCGATCGTTGACCCTGACGGACCACGAACTGCGCCTGATGAACGTGCTGTGGGAGAAGCGCAGTGCTAGCGTCGCGGATGTGGTCGCTGCACTCGGACCGCCCAAGCTAGCGTACAACACCGTGCTTACAACGCTGCGGACGCTCGATGAAAAAGGTTACGTCGACCACAAGAAAGCCGGACGCGCCTTTATCTATAGCCCAGCGATCGAACGCTCCGAGGCGGCCACTTCGCTGCTCGGCATGCTGCTCGATCGATTTTTCGGCAACTCCCCGGGGGCGCTAGCCATGGCAATGCTTGACGGTGGGCAACTCTCTAAGCGCGAGATTGCCGTACTTCGCGCGGCGGTCGAGCGAAAAGAGCAGCGTAAGTGATCGTGGTGGCATCGATCGTCGTTGCCGTGCTCTTTGCCGCCCTGTGGCAAGGCTCGCTCATCGGCCTGGCGACGCTCCCGGTGCTGGCAATTGCTCGCCGTGCGAGCGCAGCAACTCGTCACACGATCCTGTGGTGCGCGTTCTTGGCCATCGCGTTCGTTCCAATCGTCGTAGCTTTGCCCGGCGTTCTTACAACGCAAGCCGCAACGAGCGCGCACGCCCCGGCGCTGACTCCCAAGATGGCGTCGTCTTTCTCGTCTTCACCCCGCTCTGACATGGCCCGGCGTTTTACGATCGCATTGGGCGCCTTTCCCTTGGTGATCCTCATCGTTTGGCTGCTTGGCGTTGCCTTTGGATTGGGGAGTCTCGTCGTCAGCCTCGCGAGGTTGGCGCAAATTCGCAGTCACGCGCTTCCGCTCTACCGGCGGGACGGCATACCGGTCTTGGGAAGCGACGACATCGCGGTACCAATCGCTGTCGGCTTCAGCCGGCCGGTAGTCGTGCTTCCAAACCATCTCGTTCGCGAGCTTTCGCCCGACGATCTCGTGTGTGCCGTGCTGCACGAGGTCGCACACATTCGGCGGGGCGACGCCTGGGCAAATCTGCTTCAAATGACGATCGGTGCCTTTTTCTTTTTTAACCCGGCCCTTCGCGCGGTCGGCGCGCGCATTGCGACCGAACGGGAGATTGCCTGCGACGACCGTGTCGTGGCCCAACTTCCGGATCGTCAACGCTACGCACGATGCCTGCTCAATCTCGCCGACCGCATATCGCTGGCGCCGACGGCAGCTTTGGGTGCTCTTGGCGAGGGAAAGGCGACCCGCACCCGCATTCGGCAACTGCTCGATACCCGTCACAACGGCGGGACGCATCCATCACGCCCACTCGTAGGAGGTGCTATCGTGACCCTGGCAACCGTCGCCCTCGCGCTGCAAGCGTTTTCTCCAGTTATCGCGTTCGCACCGACCGCGGCGCCATCCGCAATTCCCACATCGTGCAACGCACCCGCTAAGGTGCTGAAAGGCGTGCCGCCAGAGGTTCCGGAATCGGCGCTAGAATCGATGGCGCATCGCCCCTACACGGTAACCGTACGTCTGGACATCTCTGCGAGCGGGCTGGTCACCAAAGCCAGCATTCTGACCAGCAGCGGACGTGCCGATCTCGACAAGGCTGCCTTGACGGCCGCGTTCGCGGGCACCTACACCGCGGCGCTCGTCAACTGCGTGCCGACGGCGGGGAGCTACCTGCAAGAAGATGACTTCACGGGGTAGGGCGCGCCTGCACGACCGGGTTTGGGTTATGGCTTTTTAGCGGTTACCGTTAGGGTCGGCGTTACGAAGAGAAAGTTGGGCGACGAGGTCTTGACGTCGCTTGCGCCGAGTTCTTTGAGACGCTTAGCGTATTCGGGCACGCACGAGATGTCCGCGATGACGAGTTTCCCGCCGGGCCGCAGCACGCGCACGATCTCGTCGATCGCTTTGCGTCGAACGTCTTGGAATTTCGGGTTGTGAATCGCCCAGCTCGATACGACGACGTCGAAGGAGCCATCCGGAAATGGAATTTGGCTGAAGTCGCCGGTGACGATTTCGATCCGCTCCGTCATCCCCTCGGCCGCGGCGTTCGCGAGCGTTCGCGTGGGGTCGTTGCCGCTTTGGTCGACGGATTTCCAAAGGTCGATACCGACCGCGCTTCCGCCCGCGTTGAGCCGCTTGGCCGCGCCGACGAGCATCAGCCCGGAACCGCAGCCGACGTCGAGCACGCGCTCGGATCCGGAAAGGTTTAGTGCATCCAGCAATTTATCGCGCAACCATTTCTTGAATACCAAGCTGCCGAGCAGCATAACGACGGCGATCGCCGCAAAACAAATCGCGATCGACCAAGCCGGCCAGATAAAACTCTCGACGCCGGGATTGGGCGAGCGATCGACGAGCAGTCCGATCGCGAACGCCGCGACCGCGATGGCTAGGAAGGTGCGAACGACATCGGGTGCGTCGATTCCGTAGTTCGCACGCCGCGCGGTCTTCATGCGGTATCGTCTCCTTCTACTTGTTGGCTCGATCGAGCCGAACGGCGACTTTCTTTCCACGGAGGGTCGTTTCGCGCAGGGCGGCCATCACGCGTTCGACCTGTGCCGCGGGAACGTCGACCGTCGACGATGTGTCCGAGATGTCGATCGCCCCGATATCTCGCGAGTGAAGGCGCGCCTCGTTGGCAATCGCGCCCACCAAATCCGCCGGACGGATGCCCGAACTGCGACCGATGCCGACATGAATGCGCGCGGAGTCTTCGGCGCGAAGGCGCGGCCGCGCGGCACCTTCGGGCACCCGTTCGCGTTTACGCCCCTTGACCAACGACGCCGGACCCGCCGACGCCATGGCCGGAATCTCCGCTTCGTCTTTGACGCCGCCGTCGCGCGCCGCGTCGAGCAGCTTGACGGCGGCGGCCGCCAAATCGAGCACGTCGTGCTCGCTGGCGAGCAACTCGACGACGTGCCGATAGCGTTCCAACCCGCCGGCTTGGAGCGCTTCTTCTAACGCGGACCGCGTCAATTCGATGCGCCGCTCTTTGAGATCGGCGACCGTCGGCACCGCGGCGATGGCGATCTTGCGTTTGGTATGCTGCTCGATATTTCGCAGCAGCCGATGTTCGCGCGCCTCGGCCAGCGTGATGGCGACGCCCTCGCGGCCGGCGCGGCCGGTGCGGCCGATGCGATGGACGTAGGCGTCCGGCGAGGACGGAACGTCGTAGTTCACCACGTGCGAGACGTGCTCGATGTCCAGACCGCGCGCGGCGACGTCGGTGGCGACCAGAATCTCGCTGGTGCCGTCGCGAAAGCGGCGCAGCACGCGGTCGCGCTGCTCTTGCGAGAGCCCGCCGTGCAGCGCCTCGGCCGCGTATCCGCGGCCACCGAGCGTTTCGGCGAGCTCGTCGACTTCGGTGCGCGTTCGGCAAAAAACGATCGCCGACGTGGGAGCTTCCATGTCGATCACGCGCGCGAGCGCTGCGACCTTGTGCGGCCGTCCGACGACGTAGGCGACTTCGCGAATCCGAGGTTTCTTGCCGGGAGCGGCGGTTTCGTTGGCGATCGTCACGTGCACGGGATCGTGCAGATGCTTCTTGGCGATCGAGCGAATGCGCGGCGGCAACGTTGCCGAAAAGAGCGCCGTCTGTTTCTTGGCCGGAAGCGTTTCGAGGATCGCGTCGAGTTCTTCCGCGAATCCCATGTCGAGCATCTCGTCGGCTTCGTCGAGCACCAAGAACTCGATGCCGCTCAAATCCAGCGTTCCGCGACGAAGGTGATCCAGCGCACGTCCGGGCGTTGCTACGACGACGTCGACGCCGCGTCGCAGCGCGCGCAACTGCTGCTGGACCGACTGGCCGCCGTAAATCGGCAAGACGCGCGCTTGGAGCAGACGGCCGTACTTGTGCACCGCTTCGGCAACTTGCATCGCTAGCTCTCGCGTGGGTACGAGCACCAAACCGCGCACGCCCCGCTGCGACCCGTCGGCCGGGCCGATCTTCTCCAGCAACGGCAGTGCGAAGGCCGCGGTTTTCCCGGTCCCCGTCGCCGCCTGCCCGAGCACGTCCCGTCCCTGCAACAGCGGCGGGATCGCCTCGCTCTGGATGGCGGTCGGTTCTTCATAGCCCAGCGCGCTCGTCGCGGCCGTCAGCGCGTCGCCCAGCCCCAGGGATGCAAACGTCGTCATACCGGCTTCTTCTCCACTTGCGCGCCAGAAGCCGCGCCTGGCCTTGCTATTGGATAAGAAACTCCAGGATGGCTCCCGGGGAAGCACCGGTATAGGTGATGGTGCCGTTTCCATCGTTGTCGGTGCGGAACATCATGCCAGAGACTAGCACGATGCGACGTCCCCCGCAAAGGGTCAATGCCCGTGAAAGAGCGGTGTTTGGACGATGCCGTTGAGCACGAACTGAACGGCCAACGCCGCAAGGATGATGCCCAGCAGGCGGGTGACGACGTGGATGCCGGTCGTTCCAGCAACGCGCTGCAACAGCGTCGCCCCGCGCATGCACAGCCACGTAATCACGAGCGCTGCGGCATATGCGGCGAACACGATCGCTATTTCAAAACGATCCCCTTTGGTTAGGTTGAGCAACAGCAAGACCGTCGCAATCGTACCGGGGCCGGCGATCATCGGCACCGCGAGGGGAAAGATCGCCGGATTATGCGTCTGCGCGGCTTCGCGTTCTTCTTGTTCGGTTCGCTTCGCGCCGTTGGGCCGCGCGAACAGCATGTCGATCGCGATCAAAAACAGCAGAATCCCACCGGCGATCAAGAACGCCGGCAAGGTAATTCCGAGGTAGCTCAGGAGCGCTTGGCCTACCAGGCCCATGAACAGCATGATGCCCGCCGCGATGAGGACGGCCTGATCGACGATCTTCGTGCGCCGTTCCGGCGAGGCATGCGCGGTCGCCGCCAGCGTGAGCGGAATCATCCCGATCGGGTCGATGATCGTGATCGCGGTCGCAAACGCCGTCGCAACGAACTGGCTGCTCATACCGTCCCCTTCGAGCGCCCCGCGGCTTCCGCCCGCACGAGCGCTCGCCTCAGCGCCGTCATGGTGAGCCCGTCTAGAAGGATCCCGTTTCGGTGAGGGTCTTTTCGATTGCGTCGAAGCCGGATTGCAACTCTTCGCGCGAGATCGTCAACGGTGGTGAGACGACGAGGATGCCGTATCGCCCGAACGCGTAGACGCCGTTGTCGCGCAGCTTCTTTAGAAACGCCGGCAACGGACCCGGATCGGCCCCCTGCCAGCCGACGATCTGCTCCTTGGTCGCGCGATTCTTGGTGAACTCGATGGCAAAGAACGCGCCGACCCCGCGCACGTCGCCGATCTGCGAACAGCGGGCCTTGAGCGCTTCCAGGCCTTCGCGCATCCAGCCTTCGATCTCGCGGCCTCTGGTGAACAAGCCCAACCGCTTGTATTCGCCGATCGCTGCGTGCCCCGCGGCGACGGAAACCGGATGTCCGGAGTAGGTATGTCCGCACATCAACGCGTGATCGTCGAAATACGATGCGATCTCTTCGCGAACGATCGCACCGCCCAACGGCGCGTACGCCGAGGTCGATCCCTTTGCGAAGGTGATGATATCGGGCGTGACGCCGAAACGAATCGAGGCGAAGGCTTCGCCGGTGCGCCCGAATCCGGTCATCACCTCATCGAAAATCAAGATGATGCCGTGACGATCGCAGCGCTCGCGAACGCCGGCCAGATATCCCTGCGGATACACCACGACGCCGTTGCTGCCGACCAGCGGTTCCATGAGGATCGCCGCGACGCTCTTGGGATTTTCGTAGGTCAAGACCAAGTCGAGGTGGTCGAGCGCACGGCGCGTCTCTTCCTCCGGGTCGTCGGTGTGGAATGGGCTATCGTAGGGGAACGGCGCGACGAAATGCACGACGTTCGCCCAGCCGGGCTCATTGGGCCAGCGGCGATTCTCGCCCGTCAGCGTGCCCGCGCCCGGCGCCGATCCGTGGAACGAACGATAGGTGGCCAGCACCTTGGAGCGGCCGCTGAACATCCGCGACATCTTGACCGCGTCCTCGTTGGCCTCGCCGCCATTGGTCGTAAAGAACGTTCGCCCGCCTTGGGCCCACGGCGCGAGATTGGAGAGTTCCTCGGCCAGGTCGGCGCGCACGTCGAGCGCGAACTGCGGGGACGCATATGCCAAGCGTTGGGCCTGATCGCCGATCGCGCGCGCAACGGCGTGGTTACCGTGGCCCAGATTGACCGCGACCAAGCCGGCCGAAAGGTCCAAATAGCGGTTATCGTCGGTATCGTAGATGTAGACGCCCTCGCCCCGCGCCATCGACG
Source organism: Vulcanimicrobiaceae bacterium (assembly GCA_036510515.1). Taxonomy (GTDB): domain Bacteria; phylum Vulcanimicrobiota; class Vulcanimicrobiia; order Vulcanimicrobiales; family Vulcanimicrobiaceae; genus JALYSX01. The sequence goes on along the minus strand of DATCDS010000147.1, from coordinate 22,476 downwards.
GCGGATTGGCTCCGGCTTGTTTGGACCATGGCGTGAGAACGTATTGTGCGTGCTTGGAACGCTTGGAAGTAGGCGTGGCGATCATCGTACGAGCTCCTTGAGTGCGGCATCGTGGCCGTGAAGTATGTGAGAGCGAACCAGGGTGAGGGCCGCGTCGACGTCGCGCGCGCGCAGCGCCGTCAGCAGGGCGGCGTGTTCGAGCGACAGGTCGCGCATCGAGGCGTAGTGTGCGCTGGTCATGCGAATGTAGAGGCGCAGTTCGTTAAGCAGCGACGAATACGTTGCGGCGAGCAGGGGATTTCCGGCGATTTCTATCAGCAATGCGTGCACTTCGAGATCGGCTTCGATCGCTGCATCGAAACTCTCCGCGGTGGCGCGCTCGTCGAGCCGATCGATGCATGCGGCGACCCGATCGAAGTCGTGCGCGCCGGCGTGTCGGATCGCGCGCTCGACCGCAAATTGTTCCAGCGCGATGCGAAACTCGACCAGGTGCTCCAAGCGAGCGGCATCCAGCCGCGCCACATAAGCGCCGCAATAGGGCTCGACGTGCACCAGGCCGTCGCGCGCGAGTTCGGCCAACGCCTCGCGAACCGGCGTGCGGCTCACGCCCAACTGCCCCGATACGGCGGTTTCGCGGATGCGATCCCCCGGCGCGATCGCGCCGCTGGCGATCGCATCGCGCAGATACGTCGAGACGCGGCCGGTGGTCGAGATCCGGTCCGCCCGGTCGAGCGATTTTGAAGAGAGGGGCACCCGCTCCCATTGTCGACAATCGCCTCTAAGGTCCTCCCCAGGCCGGGTTAGCTGCCTGTGAAAAGCGGTAGAAGAGACCCATGAATATAGCTAGCACTCGCGCCGTGGCCCTCGGCCTGCTCCTGGCAACCGGGCTCATGGCGACCTCCGCCGCAACCCCACAACGCGCCTCCGCGAACCCGACGACGACGCTCGCCATCGCCGCCGCCGCGATCGTCGGCGCCCTCCTGATCGATTCGAACACCAACCGGGCCTACTACGTCCGGAACAATCGCCGGTATTACGTCAACAACAACGTTGCGCAATATTACTACCAGCGGCAAGATCCGGTGTATTACAGAAGCCACCAACGTGATTGGCAGTCAAATCGCGCCCAGTTCGCACAAAACTGGCAGCGCGCTCATAACGGCCGCCAGATGCGTCAAAATCCGGGCCGCGGCAACAACATGCGCGGTCATCGCCCCCCGAACGCCTAACCTAACCCGAGACCGAACCTCGAAGAAGCTTGAGGCACAAGTATGTGTCCTCAGGCTTTTCGAGTACTTGGGCGATGAGGCTCGTGTCCACATCGAACGTCGCAGAGTTCGGCCATAATTGACCCGGCCGCGAGAACGGGATGTTCATGCGCACGTAGTGGTAGCCTCCGCCGTTGTCGGTTAACCGCAGGGCGATCTTAGGCGGCAGAGCGTCCACCGACGTGTAGGCGAAAATCGCGACGTAATAGCTGTCGGGGTCGTTCTCGGTCACGCTCTCGACGGGCAAAATCTCCCCGATGGGCTTATCGCATTCGACGTTCCCGGAAACCAGCACGACCGTCGGTTCGGCGTAGTCGAAGCCCAGCGGCGTCGCCCCGTTGAAGAGTGTTGGAACGCGCGGCGCGCGCTCCAATCCGTTGGGCACCAGGGTCATCGGAATCGAGCGGTTCGCCTCGGGCGAAAGTAACACGAACTGCTGGGCGCCGCACGCCGATTTGGCCTCGCTCACCTGGAGCAAATACAGTCCGCGCGGCGAATCGAAATCAACGATCGTATCGAACGGATTGTCGCCGGGAATCGCAATCGTTCGATCGACCGCGGAGTTGCCGATACGGTTCACGAGGCTCACATGAATCGCGTTGACGGGCGCGGCTCCATGCGTCGCGCTGCCGGTACACAGCACCAGATGGAGCACGATATGCATCGCTGCGGGCATGTGGGCTCCTAGAACTAACGAAAGGTCGGCCGCAAGGGCGCCCCGGCGACGGCGCGCTTCTTCATCAACGTGTGAATCGCGCTGTGGCTGCCCTTATGTTCCAAGCAATGCATCTGACCGCAGCCGCCGCGCGCACACCGCTCCTTGGCTACGACCTCGCAGCCGGGGGTATCGCATACCCGTCGTTCGACAACCGGAAGGCGTACCCAACGGCGCTTGTCATATGGCATGCCGCGCTTCTTCTGCCCGCACCCTTGCGGCGCCCGCCATCCGACCAGCCATCAGGCCGCTCTGCCGAAGAGCCCGGTCAAGCGCGCGGTAGCCAAGGTATGTTCGAGGGCGGTAAACTCCAATTTCGCTCCGGACGTCTGGGCGTCCAGCGGCAGATGGTCAACATCGAGGGCGTGCAGCGTGATGTGGTAGCGGTGAGCCGGGCCGGGAGGCGGACAGGGGCCGCCGTAGGCCTGCGTTCCAAAATCGCTGCGTCCGTGCGTTCCGGCGGCCGCACCGTCGGAGGCGCCGGCGCCTTCGGCGAGCTCGCGCGCGTTACCGGGAACGTTCAAAAGCACCCAATGATAGAATCCGCCGGACGTCGGCGCGTCGGGATCGTGCATGACCAGCGCGAAACTTTTGGTTCCCGGCGGAACGTCGTCCCATCGCAGGTGAGGGGAGCGGTTGGCGCCGGTGCAGCCCATGCCGTCGAAAACCATGCTCTGCGGAACCGTGCCGCCGTCGTTCAACGTCTCGCTTTCAAGTCTCATGCCGTGAGTATACCCTAGTGTGATGAGTCAGAAGTTCGGCGCAAAGGATCGCGAAGGACTTTTGACCGAATCGAGGAGCGATGAGGGAGCAACGCCGTAGCGTTGTGACCGAAGAGCGACGACGAGTCGGGCGAAAGAACGAGCGAGATTTTGTGCATGAACTTCTGATTCACCACACTAGGATGGATGCGCAGCCAAAATGGGCAAAGGAGAGCCATGCATCGAAATTCAGACAACGACCAGGACCAAGATCTCAAGCCCGACGTGCTCGAAGAGGGCGAGGAGCAGTTAACGCCCGCCGAAGCGCTCAAACGTCAGCGCGAGACGTACGGCGACTCCAGCACCTCGCCCAATCGCGAGGATCAAGAAGACATGCACGGCGGTAGCAAGGGTTAGGAAATCGCGAGCGGCTTGTAGCGGATACGATGCGGCTTGGCGGCTTCGTCGCCCAAGCGCGCTTTCTTGTCGATCTCGTATTCGGTGTAGTTGCCTTCGGTAAAGTAGACCTGCGAATCGCCTTCAAACGCCATGATGTGCGTGGCGATCCGATCCAGGAACCACCGATCGTGACTGACCACCAGCACCGTCCCCGCATATTCCTCAAGCGCGTTTTCAAGCGCGCGCAAGGTTTCGACGTCGAGGTCGTTGGACGGCTCGTCGAGCAGCAGCACGTTGGCACCGCGCGAGAGCGTCTTTGCCAGATGCAGGCGGGCGCGCTCGCCGCCCGAGAGCGTTCCAACCAGCTTCTGCTGGTCGCCCCCCTTAAAATTAAAGCGCCCCAAGTAGGCACGAGCGGGCATCTCGAATTTCCCTACTTGCAGAAAATCCAAGCCGCCGCCGATATCGTCGAAGACCGTCTTGGTATCGTCGAGCGATTCGCGACTCTGGTCGACGACGGCCAAGCGCACCGACGGACCGACGTGAATCTCGCCCGCATCGGGCCGCTCCTTGCCGGCGATCATGCGGAACAGCGTCGACTTGCCGGCGCCGTTGGGCCCGATGATCCCGACGATCGCCCCGGCGGGAATCTTAAAGTTCACATCCGCCATCAACAATTTCTCGCCATAGGCTTTACTGACCCCGGAGAAGTCGATCACGCGATCGCCCAACTGCTCGGCGACCGGGATAAAGATCTCCTGGGTTTCGTTGCGACGCTGATATTCGTAACTCGATAGCTCTTCAAATCGCGCGAGGCGGCTCTTGCTCTTGGTGCGGCGGCCCTTGGTGCCCGAGCGAACCCACTCGAGCTCGCGCTTGAGCGCACGCTGCCGCGCCGATTCCGAAGCTTCTTCTTGCGCGAGGCGTTCTTGTTTCTGCTCGAGCCACGAACTGTAGTTGCCCTTCCACGGGATCCCGCGCCCGCGGTCCAGTTCGAGGATCCATTCTGCTGCGTTGTCCAAGAAGTAGCGATCGTGGGTGATCGCGACGACCGTTCCTGGAAAACGCTGCAAGAACTGTTCGAGCCACTCGACGCTCTCCGCATCGAGATGATTGGTCGGCTCGTCGAGCAGCAACATGCCCGGCTTGGACAGCAGCAGACGACAGAGCGCGACGCGTCGCTTCTCGCCGCCGGACAGCGTTTCGACCTTGGCATCCCACGGCGGCAGGCGCAGCGCGTCGGCGGCAACGTCCAACTGCTGTTCGACGTTGTCGCCGTCGGCCGCAAAAAGGATCGCTTCAAGCTTGGCCTGTTCCTCGGCCAGCTTGTCGAAGTCGGCGTCGACATCGCCGTACGCGGCGAAGACCGCGTCCAAGCGCGCCCGGGCGCTCATCAATTCGACCAGCGCCTCTTCGACCGTTTCGCGGACCGTCTTGGCCGGATCGAGCTTGGGCTCTTGTTCCAGGAACCCGATCGTGAGGTTGGGCATCGGCGCCGCCTCGCCGTCGAACTCGGTGTCGACGCCGGCCATAATCCGCAGCAGCGAGGACTTGCCCGAGCCGTTGAGGCCCAAAATCCCGATTTTCGCCCCCGGAAAGAAGCTCAGCGAGATGTCCTTGAGGATCTGGCGCTTGGGGGGCACCATCTTGCCGACCCGCTGCATCGTGTAGACGTATTGCACGTTCCGAACCCTAGCCGATAACCCGAACAAGCGTCAAGCGCGAAGGCCAGCCAGGCGGTTTCTCGCCCTCCAAATAACTGGGTCTTTACACTGTGATTAACGGTGCTATATTACCTGTCATGGAAGAATCAGTGGTTTCTACGGTCCGGGGGGACGTCGATGCCCACGACCACGCGATGTCCGCCGACATGCGCGATATCGTGCGGGAACTCGTCGACCTCTTGGGGGCGACGTCGGTCGCCGTCATCGGGGGCGTCGCCGAAACGCGGGCGGTCGCCCAATGGATGACCGGGCGCGAGCCCCAGCGCCCGCACGTCTTGCGCTTCGCGCTCCAAATTGCGTCGATGATCGCGAGCTCTGCGGATCGCGAGCGAGCCCGCGCCTGGTTTTCGGGCAGCAACCCGATGCTGGGCGACGAGTCGCCGATCTTGATGCTGCGCAATCGGCCGTTGCATGAGATTCAGGGACAGCTCGCCGCCGCCGCCCGAAAGTTCGCTCCCCAACCATAGCTGCGTCCGTCCCACCGTATTTCGCACGCTCTACTCCACTGGCTATGGGGTGATAGAATCATGGTCGCACCACAACTTGTATCCCCGGCGCATACCGACGACAATGAGCCCATGACATTTTTCTCGTCCGAACTCACGCCCGCGTCCTTTGCGACGCTGTCCGGCGACTCCAAACCAGTTGGCCCCGGGACCTTGGCCGCGCTCGTTCACGAGGACACCGAGCATGCCGATGTGTTGCACGTCTTCGGCGAGATCGACCTCAGCAATACCGCAGAGTTTGAAACCGCCATCCACAGCGCCGCAGGAGCCCTGCTTCCCGTGGTCATCAACCTCGAGCATTGCCGCTACATCGACTCGTCCGGGTTGCGTACGCTGGTTCTTGCAAAGCGACGGCTCGGCACGCAGTTTCGCCTGGTCGTTCCGCAGGACAATCCGATTCGACGCCTCTTTGACATAACGCAGCTGACGCAGGAATTCAACGTTGCCCAGAGCGTCGCGGAGGCCGCCGCCCAGCGATAGCAGCCGCCGTGGTATGATGGGCGCACATGTTGCCGCCCGAGCCGCGCTTAGCCAAGAACCACCGGCTAGTGTACGAGATCGTACGCGAGCAAGGCCACGGAACCCACCTCTCGATGGGCGACATCCACGCGCTGGCGAGCCGGCAACGGCCCGGCATCGGCTTCACCACCGTCTATCGCGCCCTTGCGCGGCTGCGCGCTGCAGGTTTGGTTTCCGAAATACTGCTGCCCGGCGCCGACGCGGCGGTCTACGAACCGGCCGGCCCGGTTCACGCGCACTTCCGCTGCACGGTGTGCGGGCGCATCGACGACATCGCCTATACGATGCCGCACGACGTCGCGGATGATTTGGCGCGGCGTCACGACGTTCACGTCGACTCCGTCGCCGTCAGCCTGCACGGACGCTGCGCGTCCTGCCGAACGTCTGACTCACCACACTAGCGAATCGTTACCGTCGTCGACGCCGTTCTCCCGAGCTGTTCGGGTGCCGCCCGCAGATACGCGCGCGCGCCGGGCCAGCGATACGTTCCGGGCGTAACCGTGCGCGCTAGATAGGAAATGTCCACGACGCCCGGTTCGAGATGCGACGCGTAAAACATCACCCGATCCGCGTACATTTCGCTGTCGTCGATCCGCCAGTCCGAAAAGCCCGACGTTGGCAACGATGCGTCGACGGCTTCCATGCCCGCCGGCAGCGGATCCTCGATGATGACGCCATCGATCGGGTGATCGACGATCAAGCGAACGTCGACAACGAACGTGTTGCCCGCATCCAGCGCTACTGGCGCGCGCAAACTTGTTAGATCCATGGTCGCCAGAACCGACGTTTCGCCGGCGGAGCGCACCGCACGGACGACCCGCAATCCGGCGAGTTGCCCGGGCGCGTCGGGCGCGACCGGATACGTGTAGAGCAGCATGTAGTGGATCTTCCCGCCGCTGGCACGCAGCGTGAGATTTCGCGCGTCGTTTAAACGCGCGGCCGACAGCGAGATCGTGTGCGAGGCCGGCGTCGCGGCAAAACGTTGCGTGAGCAGCTGCTTGGCCCCGGCCGACAGTACCGCCGCCGACGGTGTGAGCCGCTCGCGCCCGGCGTAGTCGGCCAACGCGCGCGACGCGGCCGCCGTATCGTCGGGCGTCGGCCATCCGCATCGGCAGCGCTGCGCGAGTAGCGCCGCAACCGCCCCGTCGACGGTCTGCGCGTCGGCGTTGCGCTCGAGAAGCAGGTCGAGCATCTGCGTCTGCGCGTCGACGGTCGACCCCAGCCAGTTCCAGCGCGCATCGGACGTTTGGGTTGCATAGCGACCGGTGCGGTACAGCGCCTGTTCGAGCGAATCGGCCTGCGCGACGCCTTGGGCCTTCCAGCCGGGAACGCGCAGCAGGAACCGCGCCAGGCGAATTTGCGTCGATTCGTCGAACGTGGCGCGCGCGGTGACGATGTCGCTTAAGAAATCGCTGCGCCGATCGCCCAGCGCGTCCAGCGTCCAGAGCATTTCGAAGCGGAGGCGCGCGCGACACGCATCCGTCTTGCACCAGACGTACGAGCCCGGATTGGCCAGGACGCGCGCCGCATAACCTTTCGCCCTGGCTAACGCTTGCGCGTCGATCGCCGCACCGTGGCCGGCGGCATACGTGAGCGCATCGACCGCGGCGGCCGTTTCGTAGGGATCGCTCGCGTCCGCCCCGGCGATGTAACCGTAGCCGCCGTCGTCGCGCTGCGCTTTGGCGATCGTCGCTAGCGCGTCCGAACGCTGCGCGATCGGCGATGCGTCGACCGCCATTCCGAAGCGTTTCAACTGGGTCAAGCTGGTCGCGATCGTGACGCGAGCGGCGGCATCGTCGACAAACGGCAACGGATCGTCGGAAAGCCCGCGAGCAAACAGGATACCGGCGCCGGCCAGCGCCGAGTTGGAGAGCGTGACGCTTAGCGTGCCGCCGCGGGAGAGATCGATCGGAATGGCGACCGTGCCGGTGGCCACTCCGGTGTCGATGCTCGACTCGGTCACCTCGCGATCACGCACCTCGAAGGGAACGCGGAAGGCATCGCCGGCAGAACCCAGCGACGATGCGAACGAAACGGTCGTCGGCGCGGGCGTTCCCACGATCATCGGAAAGCGCAGCGCCGACAGCTGCGCTCCGACCGGCGATGAAGCGCGCGCCTCGCGAGGATCTCCCGTCGCAAAGGTTAGCGCTCCGGTCAGCCGCGCGATCACGCCGGCGGTTCCGCCTTGGGCCGTATCGAGCAGGCTCACGCCGCCGTCGATGCGGTCGCCCGGCCGCGCGAACTGCGGCAAGAGCGGATTGGTCAGCAGCGGTTTGGTCGCGATGAAGGTCGTGTCGGCGTTTCCGAAGTGCGCGTCGTCCGATCCGATCGCTACGGCCATCGCACGCCAGGTCGTCAAGTCGTCGGGCAAGGTGAACGCCGCCTTGACGCGGCCGTTCGCATCGGTCTGCACGACTGCATAGTACGCCAGCGGCTGGAACTTGGTTCGCACGCGTGTGGATCCCGCGCCGCCCAAATAGCCGCCGCCGTAGCCCCAGCCCTTTTCCGAGGGCGGGGTTGCCGCAGCCAAGACGACCGAACCGCGGTTGTCGGCAAAGCGCGTCGAGATCGGCTGATCCGCAAAAACCGTTTGCACCAGGTCCGGTGGCCGGTAGCCGGTCAACTGCAGGATCGCTTCGTTGACTACCATCACGATCGCCTCGCCGCGCATCGGCCGTCCGCGGGCGTCGCGCAGTTGCACGGCAATGCTCTGCGAAGCGCCCGGTTGCAGCGTGCGGTGCTGGGGCGTCAGCGCGACGCGCAGATAGCGATCGCCCAGATCGACGTGCAGCGCCGCGACGCCCACGCGCGCGAGGCTGTCGAGCGCGCCGCGCTTGAGCGTGCGCAGCGGCGGACCGCGACGCACGACCAACGCCTCGAGGGCGACGTTGGGCAGCATCGCCGGCGTGACCGTAAACGAAAACTTCACCGCGCTGCCCGTCGCGTGCACCAACGTCTTGCTCAACACGTCTTGACGCACGACCGCGAAATACACGTCGCTCTTGGGATACGGCGACGTCACCAGCGCGGTCGCACGGTCGCCGACGCGATAGGTCTTCTTATCCAGCCGCACTTGGGCGATCGTCGTGTCCTGGCCGCCCCAGTCGACTTGTCCCGCGCCGGCGACGAACGCCTGCAGATCCGTCTCCGACGCGCCGGTGGTCGAACCGGCAAAGTTCGCACGGATGCGATACGGGCCCGGATCGCGCGGGTGCAACACGGCGACGACCGCCGACGATCCCGAGGTGACGTCGACGGAATCGACCGTCGAATACGAGACGGCGTTCTGCGGCTGATCGCCCCCATCGACGACTTGGGTTGCGGCCGCATAGGTCATCTTCTGAAGGTCGAGGTGAATCGCGCGACCGGCAACGGCTTTCCCGCCGATGGTCGTAACGATCGTCGATACGTTCAGCGGCGCGCCGGCCTGACCGATCAAGTCGGTTTTCAAACCGATCGTCGCGTCGGCGCCCAGCGCGGTAAACGTCTGCGTGTTGTCGACGGTAAGGTTGGAGATGTCGCTGGCCCGCACGTCGATCGTGTAGGTCATCGGAAAGGCGAGGGTCGACGGAACGTCGACGCGCTGGGCCAGTTTGCCGGCGCTATCGAAACGCGCGCGTTGCTGCAGGACGTCGCTCTGGAACTGCGGTTGTTCTTCGGGCCAAAACCATTGGCGTCCAAATGCATACTGGTCCCAGCCGGTGGGCGCGAGATACGCGATGTCGCGCGTGACGGTGATCGTCGCGGTACCGCCGTCCAGCGGCGCGCCGAAGAGATATGCCGCGCTCGCGCTGGCGTTGACGGCGGTTCCCGCCACGGCGCTGGATTTGTCCAGAACGACGTCCAGCTTGAAGTTGGGCGGCTTGAACTCCGCAACGCGCACGCTGCCGGAGAAACGGTTGCCGTTCTCTCCGACGGCTTGGAAGGTATAATATCCTAGCATTTGACTCGGCGCGAAGGTGACCGGGAACGAGAAGACACCGTACGCGTCGGTCGTCATGCCGCCCAGCGCCGTGGGGCGTCCCTTGGGATCGCTCATCGTCAACGTATAGCGCGCGTGCGCGTCGGCCCGCACGACGCCGTCGCGGACGAGATACGCGATGCCGGTCAAGCGCGCGCGCTCGCCCGGCTGATACATCTGGCGATCGCTAAAGATCGTTCCGCGCGAGAGCGGCGCGCCGTCGGTCCAACTGCTGTCGTCGATAGCGTACTGATAGAGTCCGCCCCACGGGCCGATCGTGGCCGACGACCAATCGGCACCGCGACGCGCCACGACCATGATGCTGGGTGAATCACCCAACAGACGCTGCGCGTAACACGACGCCAGCCCGGCTCCGGTGAGGTCGAACTCGCCGCCGGCGTCGGTCGTTCCGCTCGCGCAGATCCCCGCCGCGACGTCGCTTCCCGCGCGATACACGTCGACCCGGGCGCCCGCGACCGCACTTCCATCGGAGAGACGCTGCACCAGCACCAGCGCGTGCGTCGGGAAGATCTGCGCGAAGACGCCCAAGTCCGTCAACTGCAGCATTCCCGTAAACCAGGTCGAACCGTCGCCGACCTCGGCCGCCAGCCCGTAGGCGCGCGTGCCGGTCGATCCGCCCAGCAGCGTCTGCAGCGGAAACGACAGGATCGATTGGGCGTTACGTTTGACATTTGGAATCGTTCGGGTCGCCCAGCTCGAGACCGCGGGGAAGCGGTCGAGGGGGAAATCGCCATTGCGCGCGAGCGACTGCGGGGAGACGGCACCCAAATAGAAGCGATAGCGGTTCCCGCTAATGTTGGTGGCGTACGCGTCGAGCGCGATCGCGGTGCCGCTGGGAAAGATGTTCGTGCCGCTGGGCGCCCAGAAGCCCGCCGCGAAATCGCCGGTGCGAATGGGGATTTGAACCGCGTGTCCCAGCCGCTGACCGAAGACGTCGGTGAGACCGGCTCCCAACGTGAGCGTGTAGTTCGTGTCCGGGTCGAGCAGATACGGGTTGAGGTTCACGACGGCGGGATCGTAGGACTGCGTGGAGGTCAGCGACGTTCCGTTGGCCGCCGGCGCGATCGTCACGTTGGCGGCAACCGATTTTGGGTCCAGCGGATTGTTGAATCGAACGACGGGATCGCCGTTCGCAAAACGCCCGGCGGCATCGGACGGGCTCGGCACGGGCGTGGGCACGACGGCCAGGGCGGCGTAGGTGCGAATCGAACCGATGAGGGCGTTGGTCGTGGTCAGGTTGCCGTCCCGAGCACGCACGCCCGGCTCGATGCGCAGCTCGTAGACCGTGTCTTTGGACAGCGTCGAGCGCGGGGCGAGCGTGTAACGCCAGCTCGTCGATGGGCCGGGCGTAGCAACGGCCGTCACGCCGACCGCAACGGTTTGACCGCGCCCGATCAATTCCACGCGCGCTCCCAGCGAGGCGACGTCGACGGCCGCGTTGGCATCGATCGTGATGGTCGGCGCGATATCGGCCGGCGCGGCGACGCCGCCGTAGCGGTCCACGCGCTGCGGAAGGTTCGAAAACGTCAACGGCGGCGACTCGAACGTCCAGCGCAGGTCTTCCGCAAGCGCGTCGCCGGCCAGGTCGTGCAGACCCTTTGAGAGCGTCACGCGCACGCGGTTACCCACCGGCAGCGGCTGTTCGGGAACGAAGGCCACCATGCGCGGCGTCAGGAGCACGAACGCCCCGCGCAGTGCGGGAGCGATCGCGAAGTGCGAAAGCAGATCGCTGGAATCCACGCCTTCAAGGACGCCCAAGGTGGCTACGGGTTTGGCGAAGATGATCCGAATCTGCGACAACGATTGGGCCCGTCGGGTCGGAGAGATCGAAGCGATCCAGGCGGGAAGCGCCGGCGACGCGACGGCGTCGACGGGCGCGGGCGCGCCGCTCGGAGCGGTGCTGCATGCGGCCAGGAGCGCCGCAGCAATCGCGGCTAGAACCAGAGGTTTGCCCACGTCTCTAAGAATAGCGTATCCGTCGTGCGATTGATATTGGGTGCCGCCATCATTTTGTGCGCCGCGATCGCGATCGCGCTCTATGCGACCGGCGTCGATGTGGCCGCGCTGGCGCGTGGGCGCGGCACGGTCGCGTTCGTCGATCGCGGCGGGGCCCCGCTGGGCACCGTTTCGGCGTCCGATGAAGATCATGCCGCGTGGGTACCGCTCGCGCGCGTCGCGCCCGCGTTTCGCAACGCCATCCTCGCAGCCGAAGACGCGCGCTTCGAGCGGCACGGCGCCGTCGACGTCGCGGCGCTGCTGCGCGCCGCGCGCGAAGCGGTGGTCTACGGTGCCCCGCGCAGCGGCGGCTCGACCATCGAGATGCAGCTGGCGCGCTCGCTCTGGCCCACGCCCTCGACGGTAGGTGGCAAACTGCGCCAAATTGTGGGCGCCGAGCGGATCGCGATGCGCTCCTCCCGCGACGCAATTTTGGAAGCCTACGTCAACCGCATCCCGATGGGCGGAAACCTGTACGGGGTCGAAGCCGCGTCGCGCGCCTACTTCGGCGTTGGGGCCGGCGACCTCGATCTCGCGCAAGCCGCCCTGCTGGCCGCGCTGCCCAACGATCCCACCCGCCTTTCGCCCTATCGCGGCTGGAAGGCGCTGCGCGCACGTCAGCGCTACGTGCTCGCGCGCATGGCGGCCCTGGGCACGGCAACGCCCACGCAGGCCGCCGCCGCCGCCGCCGAGGAGCTGCACGTTCTTCCGCCCGACGCCGGCTTAACCGACGCGCAGCATTTTCTGTTCTTTCTTTATCCGCAGGTCGCACCCGGAGCGACCACGGTCCGCACGACGATCGATCGCGGGCTGCAGCGCTTTGTCCAGGCGCAAGTCGAGCAGGTTGTCGGGGCGCTGGACGCGCGTCACGTTACCGACGCCGCCGCCCTGGTCATCGACAGCCACACCGGCGAGGTGCTGGCCTACGTCGGGTCGCCGGATTATTACTCCGATGCGGCGCTGGGGCGCAACGACGGCGTCCAGGCCCTACGCCAGCCCGGTTCGTCGCTCAAGCCGTTTACCTACGAGCTCGCGCTCGAACGCGGCACGATCGCATCGACGACGATTTTGGACGACGTGCCGACGACCTATTCGATTCCAGGCGGCAAGCTGTACCGGCCGGCCGATTATTCGACGCAGTTCTCCGGACCCGTACGCGTACGCTATGCCTTGGCAAACTCGCTCAACGTCCCGGCCGTGCGCGTGCTGTCGTCGCTCGGCGTTGACGTGCTGTTGGATCGCTTGCATCAGTTGGGGTTCTCGCATCTCGATAAGCCCGCGTCGTACTATGGTTTAGGCCTGACGTTGGGCTCGGGCGAAGTCTCGCTGTGGGAGTTGACGCGCGCCTACACGACGATCGCGCGCGACGGCAACGCGATCGCCTTGCAGACGACGTTGCCGGCAGCGAGCCCGGCCTCCGCACGCGTCGGCGACGCATCGGACTGGGAGTTGATCACCGACATGCTGGCCGACCCGGAAGCGCGCAGCAAATCCTTCGGGCTCCATTCGATTCTGGAACTGTCGTTCGCCGCCGCGGTCAAGACCGGCACGTCGTCGGACTACCGCGACACCTGGACGGTCGGCTTCTCCCGCGATTACACGGTCGGCGTCTGGGTCGGCAACTTCGACGGCTCGGCGATGCGCGGCGTCTCGGGCGTCACCGGAGCGGGCCCGTTGTGGAACCGCATCATGCTGCATCTTCACGAACGCACGGATCCGCCCCCATTCCCGCCGCCCGACGGTTTCGCGCGCGTACCGATCTGCGCCACGACCGGACGCAAGCCCGACGCGTCGTGCGCCGCGCCGGTGTTGGAATGGGTGCGCCCAAGCGATCGGGCCGCATGGCGTCACCCGGCATCGCACCGCAACGACGCGTTGACCATCACCTCGCCGCACGACGGCGACACGTTCGTCTACGACGGCAACGTCGACGCCATCACGCGCGCATCGCAGCGCATCGAACTTGCCGCCAACACAGCGGTCCGCTGGAGCACTTCCGGCTTGCCGATCGCTACGGACGCCGACGGCACGACCTTTCTGTCGTTGCGACTAGGAACGTGGACCATTCGCGCCCGCGACGGAAAGCAAACCGCAGAAATCACGATTCACGTCATCCCTCCCCCCCACGGCAAGCGCCCAGGCTTCACCATTCGCTAGGCAATCCCGGATGTCGCCGCGACATGTGTCATGGTGGGTCGTAGCGCCGAAGGCGCGAAGTCGAACCGCGGGCGCGGGGTCTAAGCGGCGCCGCAGTCGGCGTGGGCGCAGTGACAGTGGCCGTGACCGCTTGCCGTCTTGCAGTCTTCGCTGCAATATTCGCCCGATGCCACTTGGCAGTTACAATCTGGTCCCTTGCATTTCATAGACTCGTCCTCCTAAGCGGCCTGTTACCCGCGCGCGTCGTTCCTCACACGCGAACTCCGCGTAGCCATCGCTCACGCCTGCCCAACGTTATGAGGTTCGAGGCGCCCGGCTCGCAGGGTCGTGCCCCACCAAACGAGGCTATCGAAAAGTTGCGTGAGGTGCTTCTCGTCGCCGTCGTCAAAGCGTTGTTTCTCGACCTTCGCACGCACGTCGAAAAGGTGAACCGCCTCGCCGAGCGGCGCCATGCGCAGTTCGATCGCAATGCCGCGCAGCTGCTCGATTGCTCGCGCGCCTCCCACATTTCCAAACGATACGAACGCGACCGGCTTGCGGTTCCACTCGGCCCAGAGATAATCCAGCGCGTTCTTGAGGACGGGGCTCGTGCTGTGGTTGTATTCGGGCGAGACGAGGATGTAGCCCTCGGCCTTGCCGATCGTCGCCGCCCACCGTTGTTGCAATGGGTCGGTGTAATCGCCCATCGCGGGCGACGTCGGCAGTGCGAACATCGGTAGGTTCCAGTCGGCCAGATCCACCAGCTGCGCCGACAGATCGCTCCGTCCGACGGAACGCTCCTGCACCCACCGAGCCACCGGTAACGAAATACGGCCTTCGCGCACGCTGCCAACCAGAATTTGGATATTGAGGGGCTCTGTCATCGTTCGGACTGTACCCCCAAGCGTCCAGGCTCACGCACGGTCGGTATTCTTTCACGTCTTGGCCACGTCGCGTCTATGCGCGGCGCGCACACTCGGCCGGATGGATTGCGCGCTTTCTTCCGCCGAACGCCTGCTCGATTCACGCGGGTCGCCCGGATTGGGTGCGCTGGCCGTTTTTGGAACGTTGGCCCGTTTCGGCGACGATGCCCTGCGTTATGCACACTCGCGCGGCATTCGCATCGTGTTGCTCGCGCCGCGCGAGTCGTACGCGCACGCGTCGATCGCGTTAACGCGAATGGGCGTCGACGTCGATGCCTGGCCGGCGCCGCCCGCCGGCCTATTCGTCGTCGAGGAACGCTGCGTTTACTTGCGCTCGCGATCGCCGATGACCGTGGCGCATTTGTTCGGACACGCGCTCGATTGCGCGCTCGGCGGCGGCGTCTACCGTTCGGGTATCGATCCGCGCGTTCGCGCGCTCTTCTCCGCGGCGCGGGCCTTCATCACACCCTATGCCGCCACCGGGCTGGACGAATATTTTGCCGAATCGCTGCGCGCCTACGTCGAAGCCAACGACAGCGCTTCGGTCTGGTCCCCCGCCACCCGCGAGCGCCTCCAACGCATCGACGCCCCTATGTACGTCTACGTCGACGAACTGTTCGCCAATGCATTTGAGAGGCTCGCGCCGGTCTAGCGACGGGGTGAGGCCCAAGTCGGTCGCTCGCGGATATGGGCTCGAACCCACGGGCCACCTTCTACGGGGGCCGCCGCGGCCGCGATCGTTCGCTTGGCCCACACAACCCGTGATGGTCGTGCCCGCTCGCGCGGCCGAAACCGCCCAGTAGGTTCGGCGACAAAACGAAGACGGCTATCGTGCCGCGGCAGGGGCCGTCGACGCCTTGCTGGAGTGGTCGTCCGGACGTTTCGCGTTGCTCGACGCTTTGGAAGAATCGTGAACGACGAGTACCGGGCACCGTGCATCGCGCATCACGCTCTCGGCAACGCTGCCGAGCATCATTCGTGACAGGCCTTTGCGCCCGTGACTACCGATCACGATGAGATCGGCGGAAATCCGTTGCGCGAACTCGACGATGGTGGCTGCCGGCGGCCCGTCGAGCAGTGTTTTCTTGACCGTCAAGCCCGTTTTTTGCACTGCAGCGGTAGAGTCGTCGAGCAGCTTAACGGCGTCGTCATTGAGCGCGCCGAGCCAGGGTTGCATCGCGCCATATGGATCGCCGACGGGAGGGACGGCTTGCATCGGGTCGATGACGGTCAGGATGTCGAACGCCGCGTGCTGGGATATGGCCAAATCGGCAGCGATTTCGAGGGCGTTGAAGGCGCAGTCTGAATAATCGACTGCGACCAGAACGTGTTTGAACATGTGAGGCTCCTTTAGTGGCGTCTAGGCGCCGGGACGTGCAGGCGAAGATCGATATATGGGGTTGTCGGCTCAAGGCCGGACGGCACTTCATCCGGCGTCAAGGAGCCCTTGGGTCCGAGGTATCGGATGAATCGATAGATGGAACGCTGATCGCGCGTCGTGAGGCCGCGCAGATCGTGCCACTGCATTCGGCCACCGCGCGTGCGAACTTCGTTGAGCCACTCGGCTTCGGTGATGTGCGAGAACCATAGCCGGACGTTTGCCGGGTATGAAGTGCCCCAGGCATCTCGCAGGCCGACGTTACTTCCGACCATCCATTTTCCGACCGCGGTGAGTCCATCGCTCTCGCGCCAACCCGGTGTGTGGCAATCGTTACATGCTCCGATAACGACGAGGTATTTTCCGCGTGCTACGAGTGGGTCGGCGTTTGCCTCGGCCGGCGTTAGGTACGTTTCGCCCATCGCTGCCATCGCAACGACAATACCGCCTATGCAGAGGGCTATTCGAAGCAACATGTGACAAGCGTACGCGGTCCGCAAGAAGCCTCGGCGAACCGATCGGCCGATTTGAGAAGGTTTGGTGAACGCGGGTTCGCGGCGCATTCCTCGGGCCAGGACGGCAGATTGTTATCGTGCGGACGGGTCCCCGCAGCACTTCCGAGCGCCTACGTTTGCGGGCGGCGTCGCGTCGGGCCCGTATGACGCGCGAAGGCGGTTCGCGAGTGAGCGCACGATTGCACGGTACAATGATCGTATGACGACCATTCGCGCCGCTACAAAAGTTTTCGATGCGGCCTTCGGAAAGCGCATCGCACGACGATCGCTGGTCGACTTCGTCAATCGGCTCGCCTCCGACATTAACCCCGGCACCTCATCGATGACGCGCCTATGACGCCGCTAATCTAATAGCGCCCACGTTCGCCGCGCGATCGCCGCGTTCTCATCGGTGTTCACGACTCGAACGCGGATGGGACCGGCGAATGCGAGACCGTCGGCGATGCGGTTGCGGATCGTCGGCGCGGCCTCGCCGATGCCGCCGGTAAAGACCAGCGTGTCGAGTCCCCCGAGCGCGGCGATCGTCGCTCCCGCCTCCTTGACGCACGAATAGATAAACGATTCCACGGCATCGCGCGCACGAGAGTCGGAGGCTTCGCGTTCGAGAAGCGTTCGCATATCGGTCGTGCCGCCGGAGATGGCCTTCCAGCCGGACTCGCCGTAACAGATCGCGCGTACCTCGTCCACGCTATGCCCACGTCGCAACAATTCCAAAATCGCGCCGGGATCCAGATCCCCCGGCCGGGTCGCCATGATCACGCCTCCGAGAACGCTGCAACCCATCGTCGTCTCGAGGGCGCGTCCGTCGCGTACGCCGCACAGACTCGCACCGGCACCCAAATGCGCGACGATCGTGCGCCCGTTCCAAAGGGCGGGTTCGCGGTTGAAGATGTAGTCGAACGAGAGACCGTGGAAGCCGATGCGTTCGATAGCCCCGTCCGGAAGATCGGGGAGCGGATAGCGGCGGGCGACGGCCGGAAGGTCTCGGTGAAACGCGGTGTCGGGACAGATGGCCGTCGGCACGCCTAGGAACGCCGTTAAGGTCGCGTCGATGAGCGAGCGTTGGGAGGGCAGATGTAACGGAAAGCGCGGCTCGTAGTCGCGTAATTCGCGTAACATCTCAGCCGTCGCCAAGACCGCCGGCGGCGCGCCTCGGCCGGCAAAGACGACCCGGTGACCGATCGCGTCGATTTGCTGGCCGTCGAGCTCGCTCCGGATGGATGCGACCGCCGTCACCGCACGTGCGCCCAGGACGGCGTCGCGCGAGCCCTTGCGAAGAACCGTAACGTCGACGGCATCGGGCTCGTAGAGACCGTACTTGAGTGACGACGAGCCGACGTCAAAGCACAGGATGCGCATGCCACCTCCAATCCTTTATCTCGGGCGGATCGTCGCCGAACGACTCGATGTAGCGTTTGTGTTCTGCGAGCGTCTCGTCGATCCGGCGCCTGACGTCCGCCGCGCATTCCGCCGACACGGGGAGCCGATTGATGGCGTCACCGGCGAGGTGATAGCGATCCAGTTCGTTCAGTACGGCCATACGAAAGGGGGTCGTCGTCGTGCCCTCCTCCTTGTATCCGTGCACGTGGAAGTTGTCGTGGTTGGTGCGCCGGTATGTCAGCCGGTGGATCAGCGTCGGATAGCCGTGGAACGCAAAGATGACCGGCCGGTCCTTCGTGAAAATCGAATCGAACTCCGGATCGTCGAGCCCGTGCGGATGAACGGTCGAAGGCTCCAATGCCATCAGGTCCACGACGTTGACCACGCGGATCTTCAACGCCGGAAAAATCGAACGAAGGAACTCGACGGCAGCCAGCGTTTCGAGGGTCGGCACGTCACCAGCACACGCCATGACGATGTCGGGTTCTGCGCCCGCGTCGGTGCTCGCCCAATGCCAGATGCCCAGGCCCTTGCGGCAGTGCTCGATTGCCGCTTCGATGTCGAGCCACTGAAGCTCGGGCTGTTTGCCCGCGACGATGACGTTCACGTAGTTGCGGCTTCGCAGGCAATGGTCGGAGATCGCGAGCAGAGTATTTGCGTCGGGCGGCAGATAGACGCGGACGACGTCGGCCTTCTTGTTGATGAAGTGATCGATGAACCCGGGATCCTGGTGGCTGAATCCGTTGTTGTCTTGGCGCCAGACGTGGGAGGTCAGGAGATACGTCAGCGATGCGATAGGCCGGCGCCACGGCAAGCAACGCGCCACCTTAAGCCATTTCGCATGCTGGTTGAACATCGAGTCGACGATATGCGTGAAGGCCTCGTAGCACGAGAAGAAACCGTGCCGCCCGGTCAGCAGATAGCCTTCGAGTAACCCCTGACACATGTGCTCGCTCAGAACTTCCATCACGCGCCCGTCCGGCCCCACGCTCTCGTCGGTCGGCAATACCGCGGCCATCGACGTCCGATCCGTCACTTCGAAGACGGCGTCGAGCCGATTCGAGGTCGTTTCGTCGGGTCCGAAGACTCGGAAGTTGTCGCGATTCGTCGCGAGGATGTCGCGCAGCAGGCATCCCACGGCGCGCGTGCTTTCGGCGGTGACCGTTCCGGGCTCGGGTACCTCGACCGCGTACGCCCGAAAGTCTGGAACGATCAGGTCGCGCAAGAGGCTGCCGCCGTTCGCGTGAGGATTGGCGCTCATGCGTCGGACGCCGCGCGGTGCGAGGGCGCGGAGCTCGACGGCGAGCGCGCCCGACGCGTCGAACAGCTCCTCCGGTCGATACGATTTCATCCAGGATTCGAATAGGCGGCGATGCTCGTCGTCGGTCCTTACGTCGGGAATGGGGACCTGGTGCGAGCGCCAGCTTCCCTCGACCGGCTTGCCGTCCACGATCTTGGGTCCGGTCCATCCCTTTGGCGTTACCAGCACGATCGCGGGCCAACGAGGCCGTTGGGGCCGCTCCGAACCCGTTCTCGCTCGCTCTTGAATGGCGTGGATCTCCGCGACCACCGCGTCGAGCGTCTATGCCATCGCGCGATGCATGGTTGCGGGATCCTCGCCCTCGACGAAATGCGGCTCGTACCCATAGCCGCGAAGCAAGTCGCGCAACTCTGCCTGCGGAATGCGCGCGAGCACCGTCGGTCCAGCGATCTTGTAGCCGTTCAGATGAAGAATCGGCAACACGGCACCGTCGCGTTTCGGGTTTAGGAACTTATTGGAATGCCAACTCGTCGCCAGTGCGCCGGTCTCGGCTTCACCGTCACCGATAACGCAACACACGAATAGGTCGGGATTATCGAACGCCGCACCATACGCGTGCAGAAGCGAATATCCCAACTCTCCGCCTTCGTGGATCGAACCGGGCGTTTCCGGCGAGGCGTGGCTCGGAATGCCGCCGGGGAACGAGAACTGTTTGAAGAGGCGCCGCATCCCGGCGATGTCGGGTGAGACGTCCGGATAGATCTCGCTATACGTGCCCTCAAGATAGGCGTTCGCGACCACGGCCGGGCCGCCATGTCCCGGGCCGGCGATATAGATCGCATCGAGATCGTGTGCGAGGATCGCACGATTCATGTGCGCGTAGATAAAGTTCAACCCCGGCGTCGTTCCCCAGTGGCCCAACGGGCGCGGCTTGATATGTTCCGGCAGCAAGGGCTCCCGCAACAGCGGATTGTCGAGTAGATAGATCTGACCGGCCGAAAGATAGTTGGCAGCGCGCCAGTACGCATCGATGGATCGAAGCGCTTCCGCATCCATCTTAGAACGTGATCAGCGGCTTGATCACGCCGTCGCTCTTTGCGTCCATCATCGCAAAAGCCTTGGCCATCTCGTCGAATGCGAAGCGGTGCGTCGTCAGCGGTGTCGGATCGATGCGCTTCCCCTCCAATAGACGCAGCAATCGTTCGAGACGCAGGCGACCGCCCGGACAGAGCGCCGTGCGGATCGTCTTCTCGGCCATTCCGACGCCCCACGCCTCGCGCGGTATACGGACGAACTCGCCGCTGCCGTGATAACCGACGTTGGAAATGGTCCCTCCCGCGCGCGTCGAGCGAACGCAGTTGCCGAAGGCCTCGTCGTTGCCCAGCGCCTCGATCGCGCAATCCACGCCACCGGTGAGGGCGACGATCCTTGCGACGGGATCCTCGAGACGCACGTCGATGGTCACGTCCGCTCCGAAGTGGCGTGCGAGTTCTAACCGTTCCGGGTTGGCGTCCACTGCGACGATGAGACCCGCGCCGAGCATGCGCGCCCCCGCGACGGCCATCAGACCAACGGGGCCGACGGCGAAGACGGCGACCGTGCCGCCGACCGGGATATCGCCGTTTTCTGCGCCCGCAAAACCCGTGGACATCATGTCGGAGCAATAGACCGCGGACTCGCTCGAGACGTCCGCCGGAATGCGTGCCATATTCGCATCCGCCTGGTTCACATGGAAGAAGTCGGCGAAGACGCCGTCCTTGACGTTGGCGAACTTCCATCCGCCCAGCGGTTGACCGGACTGCGACGGATGCCCGCCCTGCGCGGCCAGGTCTCCCCAGTCCGGCGTGATCGCGCCAACGACGACGCGATCGCCGACCGCGAATTGGACGACGTCCGAACCGATCGCACTCACGGTACCGACCGCTTCGTGCCCGAGCGTAAGATTCGAACGATCCCCGATCGCACCGCGCACCGTATGCGTGTCCGACGTGCAGATCAACGCGTGGGTGGTCTTGACGATCGCATCTCGCGCGCCGGGAACCGGAACGGCTTTCCCCGCGAAAGCCGTGCGACCGATCCCCTCCATGACGAACGCGCGCACGGTTAGACTAAAAGACCACGAGCCGGTTGTCGACGGCGCTCACGCCGGGAACCGACCAGGCGGCCCGCGTGGCCTCGGCACGTTCGAACCAGCTGCGAACGCTACCCTTCAGGATGACCTTCGGACCTTCCGCCTCGACCTCGATACCTGCCGCGTCGAGCAACGCGTCCCGCTCGAACACCGCTTCGATGTTCGTAAGGACGTTGGTCGCACCCACGGGCGCCTTGATGGCGATCTGATTCGAAAGGCCGCGCACGCCTTTGATGCGGCGCACCGTAGTCGCCGCATTGTAGCGCTGGTAGTACCACGATACGTATCCTTCGAGCGTCACGTGGCCGTCCCGCACCATGGCTTGAATCGTCGGCGGTAGCGTGACGTCCCAAGCCAGCGCGTCGACGACCGCTCGCGCTATGTCCGCGTCGTCGCGTAGGTGCCCCGAGACCAGGTCGACATCGAGTCGCTCGACGACGGCTTTGACGCCCTTCACGCGTTTGGCCGCGCCCTCGGCAGCCCACTTCTCGAAGAAGGTCGGAACCGTTCCGCTAAGCGTCACGACGCCACCTTCGGCGGTGACCGCAACGTGTTCCGACGCCACGCTGGGATCGAGATCGAGTTCGGTAAGGACTTCATCGCGAAGGTCTTCGTTGGTGACATGCATGGTGGTCATGATGTGGCTCCCCTCTTCCTAGAGTTGGATGTGGAAAAGCTCCTTTTTCCTCGAGCATAGCGATGCGGTGCGCAGACATCGTGAAGAACTCGCGAAGGGTCCTTCTTTATCAGTGCTCGCACGAGTGACAGCCTATGGCTACCGCGCCAAGAATTGGAAAGAGAGGTTAGGGCAACTCTGATCTACGGTCATAAAAGCGCCGGGCTGTGATGGTAGCGGCATTCTTGATAATCTCTCCCGTTATTTTCGCTCCCGCCCCCACTTTTTCGGGCGGAACGATCGATTTCTCGACTTCGAGAGACAGCT
>DATCDS010000146.1:0-16740 GCA_036510515.1 Vulcanimicrobiaceae bacterium | reverse complement strand
CATCGGATTGAACAACTCGGCGCGGCGCAGGAACGGCGGCAGCAGCGTCGCGGCGGTGAAGACGCCGCCCACGAACGTCAGCGGCGTGATGACGAAGGTCGTCAGCACGGCCAAATGGTCGAACTTCTCGGCCATCAAGCCGAAGATGATGCCCAACGATGAAAACAAGACGGAGACGACGCAGAGCACCAGCAGATACAGGGGCCAGTTGCTCGGAAGCGTGTGCACGAGGATCAATCCCAACACCGTGATCAGCACCGCGATGACCAGCGAACGTACCAGGCTGCCCAGGACGTAGCCTGCAACCATTTCGAACGCGGACATCGGCGCGATGAGCATCTCTTGGATCGCTTGCATGAAGCGCCCTTGAAAGACGGAGCTGGAACACTCGCCGTAGGACGAATCGATCACCTGGAGCATGATCAGCCCCGGAATCAAGAACTCGGAATAGGAAACGCCCTGCACGTTGGGAATCCGCTTGCCCAGCGCCAATCCGAAGATAAACACGTAGAGCATCGTCGTGATGATCGGCGGCCACACCACCTGGTTGATAATCTTGAGACTGCGTATGACCTCGCGCTTGAGCAGCGTCCACAGCGCGACGGTATTCATGGAGGCGATCACGATCGCGTGAGCTCTAAGAAAATGTCTTGCAGGTTGCCGCCCTCCGTGCCGACCAGCGACGCGGTCGTTTGGTCGGCGACGATCTTCCCGGCACGAACGATCGCGATGTTGCGACAGAGCGTCTCGGCCTCTTCTAAGTAGTGCGTCGTTAGAAAGATCGTGAGGCCCGAGGCGTTGAGCGAGCGCAGCAGCGCCCACAATTCTAAACGCAGTTCAACATCGACGCCCGCGGTCGGTTCGTCGAGGATCAAGAGTTGAGGCGAGTGGATCAGGGCGCGCGCCAACGTCAAGCGGCGCTTCTGGCCGCCCGACAGTTTTGTAAACTCGACCTTGGACTTCGACGTTAGGCCGAACCGTTCGAGCAGCTCGTCGGCACGCGACTCGATGTCGCGCCGGCGAATTCCGTAGTATCCGGCTTGGAAGATCAGCACGTCGCGGATGGAGAGGTAGCGATCGAAGTTGAACTCTTGCGGCGCCAAGCCCACGAACCGGCGCGCGACGCGCCAGTCGGTGTCGATGTCGTGACCGAAGATGCGAATGCGGCCGGCGGTCTTTTTGGCCAATCCGACGATCGCGCTGATCGTCGTGGTCTTGCCGGCGCCGTTGGGCCCGAGAAAGCCGAAGAAGTCCCCGGCCTGCACGCGCAAGGAGAGATCGTCGACGGCTACCAGATCGCCGTAGCGTTTGACGAGATGCTCGACCTCGATGGCCGGGGCGAGCGCCTCGGGTACGGGTTGCATCACGGAATGATATTTTTCAGACGTTTGTAGCGATGCCGGCGAAGGGCCGCGATGAGATCGGCGCTCGCCGGAATCGCAGAATCGGTCAGTTGGGTTGCGACCTTCTTCACGTCGAACGCGACGCGGCGGTGCTTGACTTCCCATCCGCCCGAGCGCTGCGTCAGGATGGCGTACCCCGCGCGCGAATCGCCGTCTTTGGGCAGCCCGGCCGACGCAACGTCGACCAGAAGTTTGCCGCGCCACGTGCGCGCGTAGGGCAAGTGCAGGTGGCCGAACGCAATCGTTGGCGCGGCCTCGTCGCCGATCAATCGTTCCAACGTTTCGTCGTCGGCATCGGGCCACAGATGTTCGTCGTCGTTGGACGGGTTGGCGTGCACGACCAGCAGCTCGTTCTCAGCGCCGCCGAAGCGCAGCGAAAACGGCAACTCGCCCAACCACGAAACCCACTTGTCTCCCAGGTCCTTGCGCGTCCATTCGAGCTGCGCGCGTTCGACCGCCGGCATCGCCGCATCGTCGCGCACGGCGATGTAGCGATCGGTGTTGCCTCGCAAGCAGACCGCGCCGATATCGGCCAGACGCTGCAACACTTTCTTGGGTTTGGGACCGTCGGCGCACAAGTCGCCCGCGCCGACGATCGTGTCGGCGCCGCCCTGCTGTTCGAGATCGATCAGGCAGGCATCCAAGCCGACCAGGTTTCCGTGGATGTCCGAAAGGATCGCGATGCGCATGTCGGGGAGATCTACTCGCGCTTGAGCGCGAGCGCCAGCATCGACGGTGATATCCCGATCTTCGCGAACTCGTAAAGATCGATGGCTTCGACCAGCAGGCCTGCTTTTTGCATCAACTTGAGGGACGTGCGATAGCGGATGTCGGCCAGGACGTGGCGGTCTCCAAGACACAGCACCCCGGCGGCTAGGCTCTCGCCTCGCTCCAGCAAAATCGTCGTAAACCCCGCGAACGCGCCGACATCGACCTTCTCCGCTCCCAGGACGACCGTGTCGTCCGCGACGGCGCTGGCCACCGAACGCAGCGACGGTACCCCAGATGCCAGAACGACCTCGACGACGCGATAGCCGTGCGCGAGGGCGACGCCGGCGAAACCCACGCGGCCGATGCGGTTGCCGCGCCCGCCGATTCCAACGAACGCGGTCGTCCCCGCTAACAACACGTCGCCGCCGTCGAGCAGTCCCGGCGCGACGATGTTTCCCGCCAGCGGAACGTCGATACGCGCGAACTCGGCTTGCATTCGGGCGGCTTCGTCGCGGCGCGACATGACCGTCGGCCTGGCGATCAACGCGCCGTCTTCGAACGCAATCGCCGCATCGGCCGCGGCCACCTCAAGCGGATCGGTTCCCACGGGCTCCAAGAGAACCGTTTCGACCCCGCAATAGGCTAACGTCTTGACGAAGACCGCGTGCTGCTCGAGCGCGCGCGAATAGATCGCTCCGGGCTCGCCGGGCATCGGACGCGCGTCCTCGATCGCGGCGGACGGACGCACGGCGATCGCAGCGCGAAGCGAACCACTAGGCCGGGCTACCAAACGGGGTCCGAACGTTGCTGTCTGTGTCTTGCTCATTTGCTATCTGACGGCGGATGGGGAACGGCCCGATGTTCGACGCCGGTGCCCGGACCACTTCGCGCCGCTCGCCGCGGCCCGGTCGTAAAGAAATCGGCCATATCGCTGGCCAACAGATCGTTGAGAGTCAGGGGCGGCAAGCCCAGCAGCTCGTCGGCGGTCTTGAGCGCGCTCGCCGTCGAGAGGTGACGATCGCCCAGATATCCGCGCTTGGCATAGGGAGAGATCACCAGCGCCCGGCCGCGGGCGAAGGGGCTCGTGCCCGGGGCCTGGGCGGGCAGGACGAAGACTGCGGTCGAGGACCACTGCGGCGTCCCGGTCAGGTAGGCGACGATCTTCCCCAGGGCGGCGTCCGTCTCGGCGGCGTCGCTCGATCGGCCGCTGTCGGGCAGCCAGATGGCGCAGAACGCCGGCGGAGCGCCGGACCCAATCAGCGCCGTGTGGTCGCGCACGAATTCGTCGGCCCGGGCGAGGTTCCCGATCTGCGGGTTCCAGCCGGGATAGTTCGTGTCGACGTGCCCCGCCAGCGCGCCCAAGGCCGGAACGTCCCGACCGTAGGATCCACCCAACCCGCCGGCGCCTGGAGTGCCGGGGGCGAATCCCGGCAGACGCAGCAGTGCGCCGTAGTCGCGATAGGAGCGTTTCTTGAGCGCCAGGCTGTTGAAGATGTATCCGGCACGCGGGTAACTTTCGGGCGACTGCTCCTGCGTCGCGCGAAAGTACTCCGTGACGATCCCGCCCAGCGCGAGCTGCTCGAGGCTGGCCGCATCGGCATCGGGATAGAAGTTGTCGGCGACGGCGTAGCGTACGGACAACGCCTGCAGGTTTGGCGTAACGCCGGCATCGAGCGACGGATCGAACGGCGCGCTGCCGGTCAGCACGAACACGACGTGGCCGATCGCATCGGAGGCCCGCGACGAACGAATCGCCGGCACCAGCGCGTTGGGGCGCCCGAAGGCCGCGACGCGATTGTAGCGCAGCGCCGACAGCGTAACCGGAGCGAGCTTGAGCGTTCGCAGATCGATCCGTTGCAGGCTCGCTCCCGCAGGTTGTCCGGTGCCATCGGCGTTCGCCACGTACAAATACCGATCGTCGGAGGACAGCGCCAGCGCGTCGGGCGACCACCCTGCGGGAACCAATCCCAGCCGGCGCAACTTCAAGGGATTGCTGCTATCGATGACGCCGATTGCGTTGATACCTGCCAGCGCGACGTAGAGTCGTTTCCCATCGCGCGAAATCGCGATGGCGTCGGGCCGCGTTCCGTACGGCCAGCCGGTGTAGAGCTGCATCGAGATGCCACCGATGGCGCGCGGCGTCCCCGTCAAAGAGACGACCTCGACGCGATCGACACCGGTCAAGCACACGAAGGCGAAATGCCCGTTGGGTGAAACGATCGTCGCGCTGGGATGTGCCCCGCCGACGGTCTTCGTTCCATCGGGAATGGGATCCAACCGCACGACCGCAGCGGTCGACGGGTCGCCGTCGATGTCGCCATCGGCACCCAGCGTCAGCACGTCGAGCGACGACGACCGTTCGAGGTCGCCCGCGACGGTTTGGAACGCCGGCACGCGCGCGGGCGTAAACAACAAACCATAACGCGCCAGACCTTCGTTGGTGACGTAGAGCGCGTTGCCTGCGACGTTGACGTCCGCCGGCGCGAAACCGACCGCGGTGTCGCTGATCACGCGGCGCTGCGCGACGTCGATCGCGCTCACGCTATCGCCGACGCTATGCGCGACGTACGCGGTGCGGCCATCGGCCGAAACCGCCAGGGCCGATGCGAACCCGCGGCCGTTGTCGGCAAAATGCGGATCGTCGGGTTCGGGCATCGCCACGCGATGGGGCTCCTGTGTCAGATCGCCGGCGTCGCTGAGATCCAACACGTGCACGACGTTGCTCGCTCCGCCGGAGGCCAGCACCACCGTCCTGCCCGCGTCGTTCGGATCGCGCAGCGCGGCCACGCCTTGCGAAAAGACGTCGCCCGTTTGTTGATAGATGCTAACGACGCGCATCGAGGACGCGTCGACGACCGTCAGGCCGTCGCCCGTGCTGACGATCGCGTACTGCCCATCGGGCGTAAGCGCGAGGCCCTGCGCGTCGTCGCCGACCGCGACGTCGACCCCAACGGGCGCGACGATGCGGCCGTTAGGCAAGACGATGTCGAATGGATTAGACGCCTGGGGCGGTCCGGACAAACGGTTGCCCGCCGGCGCGGTGTAGATCGTGGGCCGTGCGGGCGCCGCACCAAGGAGAACGGCGGCTAAAGCCGCCGCAAGAAATCGTCGAAGGGTCACCCCCTAGGCTACGGTCGCCGCCCGCTCCGGCCCTGCCCGCAACGGCGCTCGCTAGCTTAGTGCGCCAATCGCGCGACCTACGCGCGCGACGCCTTCGCGGGCGATCTCTTTGGTCAAGTGCCCGAACGATAGACGCAGTGCCGAAGGCCCGGTGCGCGTCGGATAGAACGGCTCGGCCGGCATCACCAGCACACCCTCTCGCGCGCACGCGTCGAACGCGGCTTGCGTCGAGATGCGCTGCGGAAGGTTCAGCCAAACGTTTACTCCGGCGGCGGGCGTCGCCACGTCGGCCCACGCAACGTGCTCCGCCAGCGCTTCGATGAAGCTATCGCGACGTTCGCGGTAGAGCGCGCGTGAAGAACGCACGTGACGCGGATAGGCCGGCGAATCCATGAAGCGCCAGAGCGCGCGCTGGATCAGCGTTGAAGTAAATACGTCGGCGCGAACCTTGGCGATCTCGAGCGCTTCGGCGAGGCCGCCCTTGCAATAGAGATACCCGATGCGCAGCGCGGGAAAAATCGACTTGGACAGGCTCTCCATCACGATCACCCGCCCGTCGGTATCGAATGAGGCCAGTGGTGGCGGCGCCGGCGCGTCGTAGGTCAGTTGCCAACCGGTCTGATCCTCCAGGACCACGACGTCGTAGCGGCGTGCCAGCGCGACGATCTGTTTGGCGCGCCGCTGCGGCAAGACGGCGCCGGTCGGGTTCTGCGCTATGGGGTTGACGTAGAGCAAGCGCGGCCGATATTCGGCGAAGACGCGCTCGACGTCGTCGGGACGGATGCCGTCGGTATCGCTGCGCACTTCGACGTAGGTGACGCCGCGCGCGTCGAAGACCCCCAACGTCCCCGAATAGGTCGGTGATTCCGCGGCGACGACCGTCCGAGGCTCCAGCAGGACGGTCGCGACCAAATCGGCCGCCTGCTGCGCGCCCGAGCAGACGATCACCTCGCGCGCCGACGCGCGACAGCCCCGCGCTTGCAAGAGTGCGGCCAACAGGTCGCAGAGATCCGCATCGCCGGTCGACGAACGGTACTGCATCGCTTCGGGCGGATCGTCCAAAAGCGTGCGCGAAAACGCACGCCCGAAATCGTGGAGGGGGAAGGTTTCCGGCGCGGGATGTCCGGTCGCCAACGAGATCGCGCCGGGGACGTCCGCGCGCGTCAGTTGTTCCATCACGCCCTCGAGGCGCTGCGCGCGCGCGAAGCGGCCGACGTCGGGTTCCCAGCGGCGCCCGAAGGGCTCGACGGCCTCATGCGTTTGCGCGACGAAGGTGCCCTTGCCCACGCGCGCGACCAAACGTCCGCGTGCGACCAGTAAGTCGTAGGCTTGCGAGACGGTTACCAGTCCGCACCCCAGCGAGGCCGCCAGGCCGCGCATTGGGGGCAGACGCCCACCGGGTTGCAAACGGCCGGCTTCGATGGCTTCGACCAGCTGATCGGCAAGTTGAACGTACAGCGGTCGTCGATCGTGCGCTTCGAGCGTCAGGCCCAGACCGGCGGCGGTTGGCGCGCTATCTGGTGTCGAGTCGGTAGCCAATGCCGCGCACGGAGGCGATCTCCATCGGCGCCTTGAGTTCGCCTAGTTTCTTGCGCAGCGCGGCGACGTGCACGTCGACGACGCGCGTCGGAACCCCCGAACGATCGTCCCATACCTCTTCGAGAATCTGCGCTCGCGTCAACAACCGGCCCTCGGCGCACGCGAGAAACCAGAGCAACCGAAATTCGAGCGCGGTGAGCGTCGACGTACTTCCGTTGTTGATCAGGGTATGGAAATCGCGATTGAGTTGCGCGCTGCCCACGGTTAGAACGCTGTCGGGATCGTTCTTGGCGCCGCCGCGTTCGCGCCGCCGCAGGAACGAGGCGACGCGAGCCACCAGCTCGTTGCCCGAAAACGGTTTGGTAATGTAATCGTCGGCGCCCAAACCGAGTCCCAACAGCACGTCTTGCTCGCGCGAGTGGCCGCTGACCATTAAGATGAACGCGGTGTTGGAGTTGGAGATCGACGTACAGACGTCCAGGCCCGAGATATCGGGCAAACCGACGTCGAGCAGGACGACGTCGGGCGCGTAGCTTTCGGCCAACTCCAAGGCCTCGGCTCCGCTTCCCGTCATTCGTACGTCGTAACCCGCGCGCTCGAGAACCGTCCGCTCTAAGAGAGCGACATCTTCGTCGTCTTCGACTACCAGGATCCGACCTAACGCCATGTTCTCCTCAGTGTGGTGAGTCAGAAGTTCGGTGCAAAAGATCGCGAAGGGCTTTTGGCCGAATCGAGGAGGGATGAGGAAGCAACGCCATAGCGTTGTTACCGAAGAGCGACGATGAGTCGGGCGAAAGGACGAGCGAGATTTCGTACATGAACTTGTGACTCACCACACTAGACCGTTGCTGCCAAGTCTTCGGTCTCGCCCTTTGCCAGCGCGCGGCGGGCGACCCCTTCTTCGACCGCAGCGGCGGCCACCGCCTTGGCAACCGCATCGACGACGCGCGGATCGAACACGCTGGGAATGATGTACTCGGCGCTGCGCTCTTCGGCGGTCACCATCGACGCGATCGCGACGGCTGCCGCTAGCTTCATTTTCTCGGTAATACGGCTGGCGCGAACGTCCAGCGCGCCCCGGAAGATCCCGGGGAAGGCCAGCAGATTATTGACCTGATTGGGGAAGTCCGAGCGCCCCGTGGCGATGACCGCGACGTAGGGCGCCGCGGCATCGGGCATAATCTCCGGCGTCGGATTGGCCATCGCGAACACGATCGGATCTCGCGCCATCTTCTTGATATCTTCGGGCTGTAAGATGCCCGGCGCGGAGACGCCGATGAAGACGTCGGCGCCCGCCAGGACTTCCGAGAGCGTGCCGCGGCGGTTCTCGCGGTTGGTGTTTTCGGCCAGCCAGCGCCAATGCGCGTTTTCGTAACGATCCGTGCGATTGAGGGCACCGGCGCGATCGACCGGCACCACGTCGCGCACCCCGGCACCCAAGAGCATCTTGATCGTCGCGGTGCCGGCCGCCCCGGAACCCGAAACGACGACCTGCAAATCTTCCATACGTTTGTTCACGACGTGTGCGGCGTTGATCAGCGCGGCCAAGATGACCACTGCGGTTCCGTGCTGGTCGTCGTGCATGACCGGGATGTCGAGGCGCTCGATCAGACGTCGTTCGACTTCAAAGCAGCGCGGGGCCGAAATATCCTCGAGGTTGATGCCGCCGAAGACCGGAGCGATGTGCACGATCGTTTCGACGATTTCGTCGACGTCCTTGGTATCTAGACAGATCGGAAACGCATCGATGTCGGCGAACTGCTTGAACAGCATCGCCTTTCCTTCCATGACCGGCAAAGCGCCCAGCGGGCCGATATCGCCTAAACCCAATACCGCGCTGCCGTCGGAAACGACCGCCACCGTGTTGCGTTTTATCGTCAGGGAGAACGCCTTGTGCGGGTCGGCGGCGATCGCCATCGAAACGCGCGCCACGCCCGGCGTATAGACGATCGAAAGATCTTGACGGGTCTTGACCGGAATCTTCGGCTCGATGCGAATCTTGCCGCCCAGATGTGCCAAGAAGGTCGAATCCGAGATGCTGATGATCCGCACGCCCTCGAGCTCCTCGACGCTTTCGCGCACCTCGTTGCCGATCACGTCGCTCGACACGTTGACGGTGACGTCGCGAATTACGTGCGCGCGGGTGACCGAGCGCATGTCGACCGCGGCGATGACCCCGCCCGCGTCGCCGATGGCGTTGGCCAATTGCGAAAACGCGCCCGTGGTGTTGGGCATCTCCACGCGCATGATGATCGTAAAGCTGATGGCTACTTGGGGCACGCGTTCTCCTTAGCTTCCGCTGATCTGCATTTCCGCGACGCGGAACGACGGCGAGACGACGTCGGAGTCGAACCGGAGATCGCCGGCGACACCGTCGATCCCGGCGAGCATCTCGGGCAGGGTCGCCGAGACCGTAAATTCCTCGATAGGCCGAACGAGTTCGCCGCCCTCGATCCAGAAACCGCGCGCGCCCCGGCTGTAGGTGCCGGTCGCATGCTCGGTAGCAAAACCGATCGTATCCAGGATCAAGACCCCGCGCGGGGTGCTCGCGATGAGTTCGCCGAGCGAACCCGCGCCGGCCTCCAGAAAGAAGTTGTTGGGGCCGATTCCCGATCCGGCCGCGTTGCCGGTCGTCTGGGCTCCCAGCCTCCGCGCGTAATAGGTGTCGTAGAGGAAGGTCCGTAAAACTCCGCGCTCCACCACGACCGTCCGACGCGTCGCCACGCCCTCGGCATCAAAAGGCGAACTGCCGAGCATGCCGACCAGCCTGCCGTCGTCGACCAGGGTGACCAACTCGCTGCCGATACGTTCCCCGCAACGGTCTACCAGCCACGAGTTGCCAACGGCCACGTTGGCCGCATTGAGCGCCGCAAAGACGTCGTCCAGGACCGCGGCGGCGATATCGCGCTCGAAGATGACCGGCAGACGCACGGTCGTCGGCTTGCGCGCGCCGAACATCTCCAGGCTGCGCCGAGCCGCCAAGCGCGCCACCTCGACGCTGCCTTCGAGCTCTTCGAGCTTTCGCGCGGCCGTGCCGTAGTGCGCGGTACGTTTGTGTTCCCCGTCGGTGGCCACCGGGCTGGTTGACCGGCTCGCGCGCGTCGTGGAATATACGCCCGAGAATCCGTTGGAGTTCGCCAGCGCGTGTACCGACGAGCCGTCGGAATAGTGCGAGCCGTTGCTGTTGTCCACGCGCGCATCGATTTCGCGCAGGACGCGCTCCATCGTCAACACGTCGTCGATGCCGTCCGCATCGACGCGCTTCAGGATCGCGTCGTCACTCAATTCGAGATCGGGCACGTCGCTTGCGGTTGCTTCGGGAAGGCCGGCGAGCGGGTCGGACCCGACGGCCGCAGCCTGCGCCACGACGCGCTGGAGGGCCCCGCGCAGCGCATCGTGAGAAAAGTCGGCCGTCGAAAGCGACGCCTTGCGACCGCCGTCGACGAACACGCGCACCTCTAAGGACTTGACGATCGAACGCTCGAGTTTGGTGACGGTCGTATCGCGCGCTTCGACGGAGAGCCGCGAGCCGAGCGACGCGGATGCTTCGGCGGCAGCGGCGCCGCATTCTATCGCAATCGCGACCGCGTCGCGCGCGGCGGTTTGCGCTTGATCGCTATTCACCTTGCGTTCCTCCGACCGTGATCGCCGAAATCTTCACCGTCGGCATGCCCACGCCCACGGGAACGTGCTGACCGCCCTTGCCGCACGTATAGTGCCGCGGCGCCAATCGCGAGTCGTTGCCGACCGCGACGACCTTGGTCATCGCTTCGGGCCCATTGCCGACGATCGTCGCGTTCTTGATGGGCGCGCCGATCTTGCCGTTTTCGATCGCGTAGCCCTCGGAGACCATGAAGACGAAATCGCCCTTGCTGATCTCGACCTGCCCGCCGCCAAACGATTTCGCATAGATTCCGCGGCGCGTCGAGCGCACGATCTCGTCGACGTCGGACGTTCCATCGGGCATGTAGGTGTTGGACATACGGGGCTGCGGCATCGAGCGAAACGACTGTCGACGGCCGCTTCCCGTCGGCGCCACGCCCATCAGTTTGGCGTTGAGGCGATCTTGCATGTATCCACGCAGGACCCCATTCTCCACGAGCACCTTGTGCTGTCCCGCCACGCCCTCGTCGTCGACCGCGACGCTGCCGCGCTCTTCGCTCAAGGAACCGTCGTCGAAAATCGTCACGAGTTCGCTCGCGACGCGCTCTCCGACGCGTCCGCTGTAGAGCGAGACGCCACGCCGATTAAAATCGCTTTCCAAGCCGTGCCCGACCGCTTCGTGCAGCAGAACGCCACCGCTTCCCGCGCCGACCACGATCTCCATCTCGCCCGCCGGCGCGGCGACGGCCTCGGCGTTAAGCACCGCCACGCGTGCGGCCTCGCAAGCGATCGTTTCGGGCGTGACGCGATCGAAATATGCCAGCGACGTTCGGCCGCCGTCGGCATAGTAGCCGGTTCCGCGCTCGCCGTTTGCCAGCGTGACGACCTGCGCGCCCAGCGAGATCAACGGACGCCGATCGTGAACCAGCGCACCGTCGCTGCTGGCGATCCAGACCTCCTGCACCTCGTCGGCGATTTGAGCGTTGACCGCCACGACGCGCGGGTCGTAGGCGCGAGCCGCGATGTCGATGCGTTCGATCAGCGCAACGTAACGCGCGACGTCCCCGCGGTCGCCCTCGGGATTTGCGTAGGGTGCGCGGACGTCGATCGCGCCGACGGATAGGCTGCGCGCGGAACCCGACGGCCCGTTGCGCGCGATGTTGGATGCGGTGTCGGCCGCCTGCAGGAGCGCTTCGATCGAAAGATCGTCGGAGAACGCGTAGCCGGCCGCTTCTCCCAGGATAACCCGAATGCCGACCCCCTGGGTGAGCGACAGGCCGCTCTCGTGCACGCGCCCCTCCTGAAATCGGTAGGTCAGCAGATTGCGGCGCTCGCAGAAAACGTCGGCATACTCGCCGCCGTTACGCAGCGCGCGCGAGAGCAAGCGCGACAACACATCGGGATCGAGCATCACATGGCCGCCAAACGGTCGACGGCCCGCACGATCGCTGCGTCGGGGTCGCCCGGCGATCCGTCGACCAGAAATGCAAAGACGACGCGGCCGTGGCGATAGGTATTCACGTAACCCGCCAATGCGCCGACACCCGACAGATGTCCGCTCTTAGCGCGCACGCGTCCCAATGCCGTCGTGAAATCGTACTCTTTGAGCGTCCCCTGGCGGCCGCCCTCGGGAAGACGCCGATAGAGGGCGGCGTCGGGGTCGCCTCGTTGCGCGTCGGCCAGGATCGACGCCAGCGTGATCGCCGCAATCCGATCGGCATGAGCCAAACCGCTGCCGTCGACCAAGTGCAGCTGCGGCGTTGGAATATGCCGGCGCGCCATGAAGATCCGCTCGACCATCAGGCCGTGCGCGACATCGCCGCGACCGGCGCGCAGGCCGCCCAACGTGCGCAGCAGCTGCTCGGCGTAGTGATTGTCCGAGACGTAGAGCATCCGCGCGACCACGCCGCTCAGCGACGGCGAACGATGCTCCCAGACGATCGTCGTATTCAACGGCGCGCTGCCGACGCGCGGCGCTTGCCCGGTGGCAATCCCCGCGTGCGCGAGCATGCGTTCCAAAACCGCACCGGCGTAACGGGGGATGCCGTGCACGGGAACCCAAAACTTCTCCTCGACCCCCGGCGGAACGTAACCCGAAACCGCAAAGACGTTGGGCGCCTGCATCGCGGCGACGACGACGTCGTCGTACTGCGACGAGGTCGTTACCTGACCGGAAAAACGCACGGCCGCGCTGTCCGGAACGAAGGTCACGCGCGCCGGACTGCCGGCGGTCGTGCCGATGACGCGAAACTCGACGGTATCCTCGTCGAGCGACATCCCGCTGGTGGGAGCTTCAAAGTCTTCGTTGGCGTCATCGGCGTTCCACAACGCGTTGATCTCGGGCCCTTGGACGCTGGCGGCGTCGACCACAACGCCGCCCTCGACGCGACGCAATCCCAGCGAAGCCAGCCGATCGACGCCGGCTTGCAGATCGCCGTAGCGCAGCGATGGATCGCCAGAACCGGCCAGCCAGAGGTCTCCGCGCAGGACCCCGTCCGAACCGATCGGAGCCGAACCCAAGAGCGCCGTGTCGTAGCGGAATTGCGAACCCAACTCGGCGAGCGCGGTCGCGGCGACGATCACTTTCTGCGTGGATGCCGGCGTCACCGCATCCGAGGCGCGCCGTGCGTATAGCGGCTGCCCGGCGGTGGAGAGCACCGCTAAGCTCCAGCGATCCGCGCCGTCGATCGCCGGGGCGAACGCACGATCCAAGGCGGAGCGCAGGCTCGTGCGCTCCGCGCGGCTCCACGGAACCGGCGATACGAGCGCGCGCGGAGCGGGGGAGGGAGTCGACGGCGGCCGCGGCGTGGAGGGACCTCGAAATTCGAACAGCGCTGCCAACGCACCCAATACGACCAGCAGCCCGACGAACGCGAAGCGCCGCCTACGACCGCGAGATCGCCTCGAGCTTCTCCCGTAACTTCTGCTGTTCTTCACGAACCGTCTCGATGTCGTCGCGCAAGCCGGCCAATTGGCCCGGTGCGGTGCGCGCTTCGCGGATTCTCACGGCCGCCTCGCTGGCGTCGCGACGCACGCGACCGTCGAACCCTTGGACCGCGAGCCGTTCGAGAGACCCGAGGTGTCGCGCGTCGGCGAGCGTCTCTACGGCCGCAACCGCCGCCAGCTGCACCAAAAACATCGGGTCGTCTAAGAGCATGTCGAGCGCCGCAACCACGCGCGTTCGTTCGCTTTCGAGCAGGACGCCGATTTGGGCCAGCGCGCCGACGGCGATCCGCCGCAGGCTTTCGTCGCGGCCCAGCGCGGTCGCCCCGATCACCGCGTCGGTCGCGCGAGCGTCGGCCAGTTCGGCCAAGCCGCGCGCGGCGCCCGCCGGAACGATGCCGTTCCAGCTCGATTCGGCGACCGCATCCACCAGGACAACGAAGGCGCGCGGATCGCGCGTACGGCCCAGCGCGTGCAACGCGGCGTGACGGACGAAGTACGATGGATCGCCCTCCGCCACGGGGACTAACGCCGCCGCGGCTTCGGGGTCGCGGAAGTTGCCCAAGGCCGCGGCCGCGCCCCGGCGTACTTTGGGATGCGCGTGCCCCAACGCGTTGATAAGGATCCGCTTGGCCCATGGTGCGCGCGTAGCGCCCAGCGCCGCGGCCGCCTCTTCCAACACGCCCCAGAACGGATCGCGGCCAAAGGCGCGCCCGATCGCATCGCGCGCTTCCTTGGAGCCGTCTTTGGCCAGCGCGCGTGCGGCGCGAATGCGCGCTACCACGTCCGGATCGGCATCCAGGGTCGCGGCGGCAAAGTCCGCGCCGCGCTCGTCGACGACGCTGCCCAGCACGAACGCGCCCGGATCGAAGCGCACGAGTTTCGGCGCGCTCTTGAGTGGAATCGTGACGGTTTCGTGCGCTCGCTCGACGCGAACGGTCACGCGCTCCTCGCCGGGCAGCGGGCCGGACCCGAAGTTGGCCGGCGGCGCGGGCGGCAGGTCGCTCGTAACGCCGATCTCGACGTCGAACGAAAAGGGCGGACTATCGACATCGCATTGTTGTTTCTGATCGATGGTCACGGTCAGCGCGCCGCGCTTGTCGTCCCAGCGCGCTTTGATCGCGAGTTCGGGATGGCCGTCACCGAAAATCCAGCGATCGAAGAAACCGCGCAAATTGCGTCCGGTGGCCTCTTCGATCGCACGAATCAGATCGATCGTTTCCACGTTGCGTCGCGCGTTGCGTTCGACGTAGCGGCGGATCGATCGCCAGAAGCGCGCCTCGCCCAACTCTCCACGCAGCATGTGCAAGACGGCGCCGCCCTTCTCGTAAAGGTGGCGGTCGAAGAGTTCGATCGGGTCGACGAAACGGTTACAAACGATCGCGCGTCGATAGCGATCGGCGTCTTCGTGGAGATAGCGCGCGACCGCACCGAAGACGTCGTAGAGATATTCGTCGTAACCTAGGGACTTCTCGCGCCAGACGAACTCGAAGAAGGTCGCGAAGCCTTCGTTGAGCCAGGCGTGCGACCAGTCGCGGCACGTGAGCAGATCGCCGAACCATTGGTGCGCCAACTCGTGTGAGACCAGCGACTCGCTCGAAAAATCCAGGCTAGCGGTTTGGTCGTGAAGCGTCCGATCGGTCTGCGTCGTGGCCGACGTGTTTTCCATGCCGCCGAAGATAAAATCGCTCACGGCGATCTGCGAGTAGCGGGCGTAGGGATACGGCGTCCCGATGCGTTTCTCGAACTCCTCGATCATCTCGGGCGTCTTGCCGAAGGAACGCTCGCCCTCGTCTTCTCGCCCCGGCAGCACGTAGTACGCCACGGGCGTCGCGCCGGCGCCCGCCGGACGCTGTTCTCGCTCGACGAACGGCCCTACGACCATCGTCACCAAATAGGTGGAATGCGGCACGTCCTGACGGTAGACGAAGGTCGTCGTCGCCGCGTCGTCCCTGCGACCGATCAGCGCCCCATTGCCCAATGCGAACTGACCCTTGGGAACGACGATCGTCTGTTGGGTCGTCTGCTTTTCGTGCGGATAATCCAAGCATGGAAACCAAAAACGGGCGTTAGAGTCTTGACTCTGCGTCCACGCATGCGCGACCAGGTTGGGATAGTGCTGCGTCGGCTCGATGAAGAACAGCCCGTGGCGCGGTCTGACCGTGCGATATGCGACCGCGAAGCTGACGCTCTCCCCCGGCGCGATCGGCGGTTCGAAGCGGATCTCTAAGCGCGAACCCCGGCGCGCGAATGTCAGCGGCTTGCCGTCGCGCCGAACCGACGAGACCTCGAAGTCGACGGCATCCAGGGACAGCGATTCCACCGGCTCGTCGAGCGCCCGAACGGTGGTCGTCGCCACGCCGTCGAGCGTTTGCGCGGGAAGGTCGGGGGTCAGCAAAAGGTCGATGTGCTCGACATCGACCGTCTTGTCCGGCCCGTATTGCGGCGTACTGGCCGGCAACGCAAACGCGCGACGGCCATCGAACTGGGATCTCATCGCTCGCGGGGTTCGGCGGCCCCCTGCAATCCCCCGGTGACCGATAGGACGCTCCCGGTGATGAAGTCGCTGCGTGGATCGATCAGGAATCGCACCGCGTCGGCCACGTCTTCCCAGCTCCCGGGCCGCCCACGCGGGTTGGCCGCAGGACGAGCGCGCGCTTGCTCGCGCGTGAGCTCCTTGTCGCGGATGTCGCCCGGCTCGATCGCGTTGACCGTGATGCCGCGCGCGCCTTCTTCCACCGCCAGCGTCCGCGCGAACGCGACCAGCGCGCTCTTGGCCGCGAGATGCAGCGCGAAACCCTTGGCCGGCCGGGTCACCGACGAGCCGTTCATTCCAAAGAAAATCAGCCGGCCGAAGCCGCGTTCGCGCATCGCGGGAAGGACCGCGCGGGCGGCCAAGACCGCGCTGCGGACGTTTCCATCGAACATCTCGCGATAATCGTCCATGGTCGCGCGTTCGAAGCGCGCGATGCTCATCGGTCCGACGCCGTGAACGAGCACGTCGAACGGGCCGTCCTGCGCAACGGCGCGGGCAAGTCCCGCGCCGATGGCCGCCTCATCGTCAAGAAAATCGATGCGGTGTGCGGATGCGGTCGCCCCCGCCGCGCGAATCGATTCAAGCGTTGCTTCGGGCGAGGTCGTGCGGTAGGTGATGACGATCCGCTCGAAATCCCCACTTTGCGCCAAGGATGTCGCGATCCCGCGCGCCAACCCCGCCGCCGCCCCGGTCACCAGCGCTCGCATCTTTACCATGCCGACTGGTTCCCCGGAGGCGACGCCGGTGCCCGTTAGTCTCTTAGAGGAGCCCGTCGCTCCTTAGCGGATTCGAACGTTCCAGCCGGTATTGAAGCGCGCACCGTCGCGCGTCCTGCCGCTCAACGCGATACGGTGGGTTCCCGCACCGAGGTAGCGCGCGGGCGTG
>DATCDS010000145.1:0-13420 GCA_036510515.1 Vulcanimicrobiaceae bacterium | reverse complement strand
CGGATATTGCGCCTTGTGATGGGAGCATTGCACCGCGACTTGCGCGCTCT
Source organism: Vulcanimicrobiaceae bacterium (assembly GCA_036510515.1). GTDB lineage: Bacteria > Vulcanimicrobiota > Vulcanimicrobiia > Vulcanimicrobiales > Vulcanimicrobiaceae > JALYSX01. Next base: position 13,370 of record DATCDS010000145.1, on the reverse strand, counting down.
CGCCGATCTCGAGCGCTTCGTCGATTGCGGCGAAGAGATCGTCGGCTTCGCTGCGCACGTGCGATGCGTACCGCGGTGCGCCGCCCGCTCGCGCCGCCGCGGCGAGCTCGATCAACTCGGCGGTATCGGCGTAGCGACCCGGCACGTAGATCAAGCCGGACGAAGCGCCAAGGGCGCCTTGCTCGCATGCCGCGCGCACTAGCGCGGCTTGCGCGAGCAGTTCTGCGGCCTCGAGTTTGCGGTCGCTTTCTCCGGCGATGGCGCGCCGCGTCGTTCCCAAACCGACCAGCGTCGCAACGTTGAGCGCGACGCCGTTGCGTTCGACCGCGGCGAAAAACTCGTCGAGCGTCGACCACGTTACGTCGAGACCGTAGTGACGTGCGTGGCGCTCGATCGGCGTGCGCGCGTCACCGATCAGCGGAAACGGAGAAATGCCGCAGTTCCCGCCTATCTCGGTGGTCACGCCTTGCGCGATCTTTCCGTCGCATCGCGGAAGGACCAGCCACAATTCGTCGGAGTGGGAATGCACGTCGATAAATCCGGGCGATAGTACCTTCCCGCGCGCGTCGACGCGCGTGAGGGCCTCGCGATCGTGCAGATCGCCGATGAGCGCGATACGGTCGTCGGCAACTGCGACATCGGTAGTATAGCCCGGGGCGCCGGTACCATCGACGACGGTGGCATTTTCGAAAATAGTTGCGAGCATCTGTGAGCGTCCTGGGGTTTAGCAAGCGGTCGGGTGGGTAATTCGTCGAGGTCACATTCTCACTCGAGGTAGTATCACATGGCAGTTCAAGATCCGGCCGAAACTCCCAGCACCGGCATGACCGTCCGTGAGGCGGGGCGTCGCGGCGGCGAGCGCGTGAAGGCCAAATATGGTTCGGAGTTCTACGAGGCGATCGGCCGCAAAGGCGGCGAGGCCACCAAGAGCAAGTACGGGGCCTCGTTCTACGAGGTGATCGGTCAAAAGGGCGGCCAAAAACGCAAGGGAACGGCCTAGGCTTTCGTTATGGCACGAGCTCCGAAGGTTCCGCCGAAACCGCCCGGCGGTGAGATGTCGGTTCGCGAGGCCGGGAAAAAGGGCGGCACGAAAGTGCGCGACCAATATGGGGCCGCGTTTTACGAAGAGATCGGACGCAAGGGCGGGCAAGCGACGCGCGACCGTCACGGCGTCGAGTTCTACGAAACGATCGGCCAAAAAGGCGGCAAGGTCGTCAAAGACAAGTACGGCTCGGATTTCTACGAAGAGATCGGCCACAAGGGCGGTCAAAAGGTTAAGCAGTTGATTGCCGAGGCGAAAAAAACCGCCGCCGAAAAAGCCGACAAAGACAAAGGCAAGTAAAGCCGGCCCCGGCGGTTCACGGCACGCCGACGGCGCCGTCGATCTTCCCGATCTTGATATCTTGGGTATCGACGTTCACGACCACGTGATCGACGTCGAGCGTTTGACCCCCGGTGTGAAAGTACGCCGGGTGATCGAGCTTGAGCAGATGCGTCGAGTTGGTCCAGACGATCGAGTCCGTGTCGAAGGATCGCGGCGCGTTGCCTTGCAGTGCCGTGACGTGCACCAATCCCGTGGCCGTGAAATCCAACGTTATCGTATTGACGCTCACCTGACGCGCGGAGATTTCCAGGTAGGGCTTCCCCTTGCGAAAGATGATGCCGTTATGGATTCCGGTGATGGTCCCCGAGCTTTGATCGGGCGTCATCTGCGCGCTGTCGAAATCCAGCGACCACGATTTGTTGTTGAGGCGATGGTTGACGAACTTTCCGCCGTGCATGACGATCGGCAGTTGCAGCGGCGCGTGGAGCGGCATTCCTTTTCCCGCCAAAAGCACGCCCACGACGAAAACGATCGCTACGGCCACGCACGCGAGGACCGCGACGCGCGTCCATACGACCTTATGCGACACGGCGCCACCGTGGGACGACCAGCACGAAGTACAGAGCCGCCAGCGCCAGCGCGACCGGCGTAGGACCGAAATGCGCGAACGGCGATCCGGGCGGCGAGCCGACCATTCCCGTCACGATCGTCTGCGTATCCAGCGCGCCGCGCGCGACGTAGCGTCCGTCGGGCGCGATGATGCCCGAAATGCCCGTCGCCGCCGCGCGCACGACCCACACGCCGTTTTCGATCGCGCGCAGTTGCGCGATTTGGGCGTGTTGGTAGGGGCCGGCGGTATCGCCGAACCACGCGTCGTCGGTGCTGACGACGAGCAGTTGGGCGCCGGCGCGCACCTGCGCGTAGGCGAGATCGGCGAACGCCGATTCCCAGCAGATCAGCGGAGCGAAGCGCAATCTGCCGGTTGGAAAGACCGCATCGACACGGCCCGCGGCGAAATTCCCGCCCATCGATTTGACGTATGGCAGATATCCGAGGACGCTCGGCAGGGGAACCGTTTCGGCGAACGGCACGAGGGCGCGTTTGTAGTACAGCGATGGCGGCGAGCCGGCCGCGCCGAACACGTAGATGGCGTTGTGCCAGCGCCGGTCGGACGTGTCTTGCGCGCCCACGACCAGCGTGGTCCTCAGGGTGCCGGCGAGTCGTTGCAGCGAGGCGACCGTCGCGTAGTCTTCGTTGAGCGGCTCGGCCACGACGGTCTCCGGCCAAACGATCAGTTGCGGACGAAACGTCCGCAGGGTGCGCGTCATCCGCACGTAGCGGTCGATGCCCGCGGCGACTTGACCGGGCTGAAACTTGAGCGATTGGCGGATGTTTCCCTGGACGGCGGCGACGCGCATCGTGGGCGCGGCGGCGTGACGTGCGGGCCACCACGCAAAGCACGCGATCCAGGCCAGCACGATCGCGCCGACGGTCGTCGCCAGCGGCGTTGCCGTTCGTCGCGCGATGGCGTCGGCCAAATACGCGCCGACCGCGCAGAGCACGAACGTGATGCCGTACGTGCCGATATATGCGGCGAAAATTGCCAACGGCGTCTGCGCCTGCGTGTAGCCTAACTGCGCGAACGGCGCGCCGATCGGGCCAATCGATCGTAGCCAGTCCGCTGCGGTGAACGCGGCGGCTGCGGCCAGGGGAGCGGCCCACGCAGGCGCGCGTGCGAACGCAATCGCAGTTGCCATGCCGGCCACCGCAAAGAAGAACCCTTCGATGAGCGCGGGGCCGATGACCAAGATCGGCGCGAGCGCTCCCAAGTAGCTGCCTGCGGTATATCCGAACCACGAGAACGTAATTCCGAAGAAGATCGCGCCGCCGAACCAACCGAGCCAGAAGGCGCGATTCCAGGAAGCGCCTTTCCAGGCAAAGAACAGCGCCGCCGTCCCGAACGGCGCGAGCCACACGGCGTCGAACTTGGGAAAGGCGAGGGCCAGGGCCACGCCGCCGAGCGCGGCCAGGGCCGCATCGCGCAGGAGCACCGAGGTACTGATGGTTCGCAAACTCGCTCTTTTCTTCATCGTCACCGCGATAATCGTGAGTGCCTGCGGACGTCAGGTCACGCCCGATCGCGCTGGGACCACACCTTCGGGATTGAACCCCGGCTTCATGCAGATCAAGTTTCGCGTTCAGGCCCCGTTCGACTTCAGCAACTATCGCTACGTCATCGTCTTCAACACCAGCGGAACGGGAACCGCACCGTACGCAAACGGTGCGAATACGAACTATCTCAATTATTCGTTCGAGTTTATCGTCGGCGGTACGGGCGGCGTGCTGGGCGGCCCCGCGCTCTACGAGTTCTACAATCAAACGGTCGGCGGCGGCCATACGGTACCGCAACCGGTGCAGATCCCGTATTCACCGGGCACGCAGTTGATCTTCAATCCCAACAGCAACGGTCAGAACACCGAGTTTTCGATCATCTTCGACCGAGCGCTGCTATACGGCATTCCTTTGACCCCGTCGCCCGCGCCAACGACCGCGCCGACGCAAGGCGTGACGCCCACGCCCGTTCCAACGACGACCCCGATTCCCGGGACGCCGGGTCCTCAGCCCACGACCGCCACGCAAAGCATTTGGTATTACAACTTCTTCACCGCCCAGCAAAATGGAACGCAGCTCATCCCGTTGGATGCGTTGGGCAACAACGGCGTCAACGATGTCACGTTCGGGCCGGGCAACTCGCTCGATACGCAAGCATCGTTCGATATCACCTATACCGTCCCGGCGGCGGGGGTTCCAAGTGGGGCCACACCGTCGACCACCCTGACCGGCAGCGAAATCTCCAACGCGCCGTAGCGCGGGAGCAATCGCTATTGGCCGAAGTTCGAGGGGATGAGCGAACCGGCCGCGCCGCCGATCGCAAATCCGGTCGAGTGCGACGGGAACGCGAGCAGGTCGAGCACGACGTTGACCTGGCGCGAATCTTGGTTGTACTGGAGCTTGATATCGTAGCAGTCGCCGATGATCTTATCGATGTAGATGGCTTTGTTCTCGATGCGGCCGTGCATCGCCCAATCGACGTTGCCGATGAAGTTGACGTTGGTCTCGTAGCCCAAGGGCGTCGAAAATTGCACGTTGGTCGTGCCGAAGCCGCGGCCCTGACCGGGCCCCGGCGAGAACGCGCCGCCGATGATGACGATCGATCGCGACGTGGGCCGCGCGCTCAACTGGTACGTCACGGGCTGTGCCATCGCATTGAACTGCGTCGAAAAGCCCAACTGCAGCGAGTAGACGTCGCCGTTGAAAAATCGCAGGAGGTCCTGCGCGCCCTTGACGTTGGTGGTCGGCTGTTGATCCAAGAACTGGAACGGGACGAACGGCGGCCCGTTGTAGTTCGCTTCGTTGTAGGAAAGCGAATTGATCACGTGCTGCCCGATCGGGGTCGAGAGGCTCATCGTTTGATTGATGATGGCTTTGAGGTCGCCGGTCCCGTAGGCGAATTGGTCGACGCGAAGGTTGGCCTGGAAATCGCTGTTGAAAACCTTGTAGAGCGCGGGCCCCACGACAAAGCCAAGGTCGGCGCGCGACGTGTTGAACGCGTTCGCCGGCTCGGAGTAATCGCCGATCGTAAACTGCGACGTGATCGGGATCCCGGCGTGCGGGAAGAACTTGTAAGGGCGGACCTGGAGTTCGGGCAGTTTGTCGATGCCCGACGGCGTCTGCGAGAACGATTTGTCGAACGTGAGCAAGTAGTCGACCGCGCTGGTCGAGTAATGCGTCTGCGTCGTGACGTGCGCGCCCGCCGTACTTTGTTCGAAGCCGCCGAACGCCGACGAATTGCGCGTTAGCGAAACGTTCTCGCTCTGGCTCAGCTTGGGCGTCAGCGTGTTGGAATCGGTGAAGGTGAAGGCATCGCTGGAGGACTGCGTGCCGACGGCGTTTCGGTTGAAGCCGTAGTTTTGCGACGAATGCGCCGTGCTGTGCACGATGGAGGCGTTGAGCGACGTATTGGCCGGCACGGCCGTCAACGGTCCGTAGTTGCTGGTGTAGTTGAAGTTGAACGTTCCGCGCAGCGTCCTCGAAAAGTTTTCTTGGTCTTGCAACGTCAGGTTTGTCGTTTGCGTGTCGGTGCGCCGGTCGCGAATTTCGTAATAGTTGACGTTGGCCATGCGCCGGCCGTTCTTTTTGGAAAAGAACCCGACGTACCCTAAGCCCAGGCCGACCTTGGTGAAATATTCGACGCGATAGTAGCCGTAGTAGTATCGGTCCTTGCCGAATCCCAGTTTGGCTTTGACGTACGCGCCCTCGTATTGATCGTACCCCATCTCGGGAAAGATCGGCGGGCGTTGCGCTTCGTTTTGAATAGAGCGCAACGGGATCACGACGCGCGGCAGAAAGAACACCGCCGCCGCGCCCAACCACAAAATCACGCTGGTGATAACGATCTTGTCGCCCGGATAGTATTGAAAGGTCTTGCCGGTGAGGTGGTAGCCGCCGCGCTCGTTCTCGCAGGTGGTCACGTTGACGTTCTTGCCGTGGCCGACGCCGTCGGGGTCGGTGTGCATATCGACCGACTTGAAATGCACGAGGCCTTCTTCGAGCCCCTCGTTGCTGGTGCCGTTGGCGTTGACGATCTTGGAGGTTTGGTCGATCGTATCGAAGTCGATCTCATCGCCCTGCAAGATCGAATCCTTCGCGCGGTTGATAACGTAGGGATGGCCGGTGACCTTGATCGTGCGCGCGCCGTCGTAGTACGCCTTATCGCCGACCAGTTCGTCGTCGGAATAAAAGACGTGTACGTTGCCCAGGGCGTAGCCGGGCTTGCCTTGCTGGGTGACGTTGAAGTCGTCGGAGTCCGAGAGTACCGCGACGTCGCCCGGACCCAAGGTCGGGGCGACGCTCGGCACCGCGGTGGGAGCCGGTGCGGCGTGGCCGGCCGGCGTGATGGGGGGCGGCGACTCCTCGCCGCGCACGAGAAAGATCGGGCCGACTGCGCCGGGACTGGGCGTCGGGGTCGGGACGGGCGGGGGCGTCACCGGCGACCCTTGGGGGCGCGGTGTCGCGTAGAGCTGCGCCGGGCCGTTGAGGACCGGCCCGAAGGAGGGCGTGGCAACCGGTGAGGCCGACGGCGAGGGCGTGTCGGTCGGCTCGACCTGCGCGACCTGGCGGACGGTCTGCGTGCGATAGCGCGAGCTTGCCGCGCAACTTTGCCCGCCGAGCAGGGAGAGCGCGCGCTGAGCCTGCAGCGAGTTTGCCGAGACCGCTGCCGTGCCCGGGATCGTGGCCGCGCAAAACAGCGCGAGGCAGAGGATCGCGCAAACGCCTCTGCGGGTCGTGGCGACGATCAATGTCGTTCTTCTAGCCAGAGCAGAACCACGCCGATCGACCCGATGACGACGTTGGGCATCCACGCCGCCAGGTAGGGATCGATCGCGCCGTTACGCCCGAACGCCGATGCGGCCGACATGAAGACAAAGTAAACGAGCAACATGAGAATCGCCAGGGCGGCGCTCAGCGCGCGGCCGCGCTTGCCGAAGAGCAGGGCCAGCGGTACCGCGATGAAGACGCCGATCACACAGGCGAAGGGCCACGCGACCTTATCGGCCAGGTTGATCTCCAGGCCGCCCAGCGTCGCACCGCCCTGACCCTGCATGCGCAACGTAGCGATTTGGTTGGACAGGGCTTTGGTCGACATCGTATAGGGATCGCTATTGACCGCGGAGGTAAACTGCGCGATGGTTTCGCCCAAGGGCAAGCCGATGAAGATCGGCTTGGGATCTTTGGTCTGCGTGGTCATGTAGCCGTCGGCATTGTATTGCGTGGTGACCGCATCGTGCAGCACCAAGTTGGGGCCCTGCACGGTTGCGGTCTTGGCTTGAATCGTGCGACTCCAATAGCCGTCGCGCCCGGGCTCGAAGAGTTGGACGCCGGTCATCGTCTTGTCGTCGGGCGTCACGCTAGTTACGTAGAAAACGTATCCGGTGTCGGCGTCCCTACGAAAGAACTGCGGCTCGACCGGGAGCGCGTCGGTGTGATAGATGATTTGGTAGAACGTGCGCGTCGACAGGTCGGTCGAAATTGGCGCGACGTATTCGTTCATCGCATACGTGATGCCGAACATCGCGACGCCGAAGAGGATCGGCGTGAGCACCAAGCGCCACAGCGCGACGCCCGAGGTTCGAATGGCGGTAATCTCGTTGTCGGCCATCAGGCGGCCCATCGCCAACAGCGATGCGAAGAGCGTTGCGAACGGAAACGCCATCGGGATGCATTGCGGCACGCGGAACAAGACGAAGCGCATGCCCAGAAAGAACGGCGCGTGCTTGTTGATGATGTAGTCGGCGGCGAGCAGGAAGATGTTGAGCGCCCAGAAGACCAAGTAGGCGCCGAACGCAAAAAAGAACGGCCCGATCATCTCGTTGAGCAAGTAACCGTCGAGTAGGGGCAGGCGCAACGTAAGAGCGCGAAAGCGCGGGAATGGACGCGTTTGGGTTACTGTGGCCACCGAGGGCGTTCCGTTAAGGGCTGTTGTAGGCGGTAAGAACGCGCGCTACGTACGCTTGCGTCTCCGCATACGGCGGTACGCCGTGATATTCGTCGACCGCGCCGGGGCCGGCGTTGTACGCGGCGACGGCTTTGGTGACGTTCTGATGGTACCGCGCGAGCAGGCCATGCAGATACGAGGTGCCGCACGCGACGTTCTCTTGCGGGTCGAACGGGTTACCGATGCCGCACCCAGCCGAGGTGCCGGGCATCAGTTGCATGAGTCCTTGGGCGCCCGCGCTGCTGATCGCGTTGGGATCTCCGGCCGATTCGGCCATCAAGATCGCGCGCACGAGGTTGCGGGAAACGCCTTGGGCATCGGCTTGCGCGGAGACCAGCGAGTCGATTTGCGCGGGATTGAGCGCGTGTGGCGCGTAGGGCAAATACCCTCCGCCGCTGCATCCGCAGACGAAGCTGAAGAGCACCATCGCTCCGAGCAGCCGTTTCATCGGGTCAAAGGTTCTTCGGCGGGGCGGATCGGCCTTGTCACCGACCTGGGGCCCGGTCTCTTAACGGGTCGGTTTAGCGGCGGCGGCGCGGCTTGGAGCGATAGACGACGCGCGGCTTGGGCGGCTCGATCGAGGCCTGTGGAAAGAGCGGATTGACCGAGCGCTCCAGGCGCTTGCCCAGGGTCTGCTCGATCTGGCGAAGCAGCGGCTCCTCATCGTGGGAAACGAAGGTGATCGCGTCGCCGTCTTCATGCGCGCGAGCCGTACGGCCGATGCGGTGGACGAAGTCTTCGGGAATCATCGGCACGTCGTAGTTGATGACGTGCCCCAACTTATCGACGTCGATCCCGCGCGCGGCGATATCGGTAGCCACCAAAACGCGATGCTTTCCGGCCTTGAAGCTGTCCAAGGCGCGCGTCCGCTGGGCTTGGGTGCGGTCGCCGTGAATCAGTTCCACCGAGACGCGCTGCTTGTGCAGCGCGGCGGCCAGACGATTGGCGCGCGCTTTGGTGCGCGTGAACGCGATCGCGGAGTAGATTTTGTTGTCCTTGAGCAGCTCGATGAGGAGATCGGTCTTGTGCTCCTGCGGGACCGCGTAGACGGTTTGACGCAGGGTTTCGACCGGTGTGGCCCTGGGCGCGAGCTCGACGCGGACCGGCTCGTGCAGCATCTCTTTGACGAGGGCGGCGATCGCCGGCGGCAGCGTCGCCGAGAAGAACAGCGTTTGGCGTTGGGTCGGAAGGCCGCGCAAGATGCGACGCACGTCGGGCAGGAAGCCCATGTCGAGCATGCGGTCCGCCTCGTCGAGCACCAGCATATCGACCTGCGAGAGGTTGATCGTTTTTTGCGACATGTGATCGAGCAAGCGCCCGGGCGTCGCGACGACGATGTCGGCGCCGCGCCTCAAGGCGGTCGCTTGCGGACGGAAGCCGACGCCGCCGTACACGGCAACGACGCGAACCTTCGTATACTTGGCGAGTTCGATGAGGTGCTTGGCGATTTGATCGGTCAGTTCGCGCGTGGGCGCGAGGATCAGCGCGCGCGGCCTGTCGCCGCAGTCGTCGATGAGTGCCTGGAGGATCGGCAGGCCGAAGGCCGCCGATTTGCCGCTGCCGGTTTGGGCGCTGGCCAGGACGTCTTCGCCTTCCATCGCGGGCGGAATCGCCATGATTTGGATGGGCGTCGGCTCGGTAAAGCCCATGTCGCGCACGGCGCGTAGCAGCGCCGGCTGTAAGCCGAGGTCGGTAAATTGTGGAATTTTGGGTGCAATCTTTCGGGTGCGCGCGGCTCGATCGCATTCGAAAGATCGCGCAGGAGTGGCCTTTACTATCGCACGGAACCGCCCGGGGCGTCAAAGAGAATGGTCGGACCCTCCACAAGGAGGACCTTCTATGGCCGCGCGAAGGGGCGCGCGAACCCGCCCGGAACGAAATCGTAGCATGTCAAAGGTCCGTTTCGAACACCACCTCAAACTGCCGCCGTCCCTGGTACGCGCGGCGCTCGCCGAGATCTTGGCGTCCATCGCTACCGGCGCGGATGTCTGGCGCGACTTCACCTTTCACGTCGATCTGCGCGCCGCGCACCTTCCCGACGTCGGGTACATCGCGATTCCGATCCACCTGACGCTCGCTCCCGCGCGCGAGGGGATCGACCAGCTCGACATCCAGATCGCGTCGGCGAAGCGCCATGCAAGTTTCCCGACATTTCACGGCGCGATGGGGGTGGACGCGACCAACGCGGATTCGAGTGAGTCGATGCTCTGGCTGGCGGGTGATTACGACCTGCCGATGCATGCGCTGGGCGTGTTCGTCGACGCGACGCTGGCCGCCGGCATCGCGCAACTGTGCTTGAGCAACTTTCTCGACGACGTCGCCCAGGCGTGCGCGGCGCGCATCGAAAAGCGCGAGAACGATTTCGTTCGCTACCGTCACTACGGCCAATAGTCTAGGGGACCACTTTCACTGCGGGTCCCAGCACGCGGAAGAGTCCGTGCCAGGGATCGATATCGGGCAGCACCGCGACGCGAGTGTTCGGAAAGACCGTGCCGGGCGCGGCGATGATATAAACCGGGCCGACCGTTAACCATTGCGCGAAGTAGGCGGCGCTTTCGCCGGGGCCCTCCGAGACGATCGTGCGTCCCGAAAGACTGCCGTCGATGTAGGCGCCGTACGCCAGCGAGGTCGCGTCGACCCAGCCAACGGTCACGATCGAGCCGGGCGGAACGCGCGCGGCGACCAGGTTGATGATGTTCCGGCCGCCGTACTGGCCGCGATAGCCGAACGTCGCCTCGTTGTTCACCAACGTCGAGGCACCCCAGAACAGGGCCAGGCACGTCAGGGCGAAAGCGCGCAGGTTTTGCCAGCGCGTGCGCAGATCGATGCACGTGCAGGCGGCCAATATCGCAACGAGCAGCAGCGAGAGCATGCGGTAGCGGTCGCCATCGCCCTCGGAGGGGTAGCTGTACGAGAACGGCACGACGCCCAAGCACGCCACCAGCAACACGGCCGTCGCAGCGCGATTGCTTTGCCAGCAGCGCGCCAACCCGAAGAACGCAAACGGGATGACGAACGCGCCGTAGGATTCGCTGACCAGCGTCAGCCAATTCAACAGCGCGGGTTGGTAGCCGTGCGGATCGAACGCTGCGAGGACCGCGGAGTTCGCGGAGAACTGGCTGCCGCTTACCTCGGCCTTGAAGCCGTCCCACGTTCGCGGTTTGTTGTAATCCCAGAACAGGCTGCTGTTGACGCCGGCCAGGCGTGCGGCGGGGTCTTGATGCAAGAGCGCGACGGTTTCCGACCGAAGCGGCAGGTAGAAATACAAGCACAGGCACGCGCAGACGAGCAAGACGGCTTTTCCAACCTGCTTGAGAGAAAGCGATCGACGTCCGAGCAGCAGCGCGAGCGCGAGCCCGGGCGCCAACCAAATCACAAACGGATGGGTCGCCAGCCCCAAGCCGAACAGGAGCGCCGACGCGTAGAACGCGCGGCGATCGGCCGTGCGCATCCAGCGCAGCGCGAACAGGAGCGAGAACGCGCTGAGGGCCAGCGCCAGATCGTGCACCTCGGCGCGGCTCGCGTGCACCCAGAGATCGTGCGTAACCGCAAACCACAGCACGCAGGCCAGCGCGACGGGTTTGAGCACGCGCAGCTCGCGGCAGATCAAGTAGCCCGCGAGACACGCGGCTGCGACGCACGCTCCGGAGAACACGTTCATCCGAAAAGCGACGGTTCCGATGACGACGACGTGGCTGTAGAACCAGCCGAGAATCGTATAAAACGGAAAGCCGGTCGGATGGGCGATGCCCAGGATGTAGGGCACGCCCTGCATTTCGGCGGTATCCCACGACGCCGGCTCCGATGACGCGGAGCGAGCGTAGATGACCATCGGCAGTGCGAAAGCGACGATTTCGTAGGCGCGCTCGGCAACGTACGACGCCCCATCTCGAGCGGTTCGGGAGAATCGTGAGCGCGCGTTCATTCCAAGCGAGCAGATACGTTTCGAAGGTGCGGATGCCTGCTAGGCGAATCGCGACGCTATGCTAGCACGGGTCGTCTTGGCTTGCGCGCTCGTCGTAAGCGCCGCGACGTTGACGCGCCCGGCGCTGGGCCAGGTCGCGCCCGGAGAAATAGTAATCACGGTTACCGATGCGGTGAGCAAAGCGCCGATCGATAACGCCGAAGTGTTTTTGCTGGGGGGCACGACGCCGATCAGTTCCCTGACCGATGAAAAGGGGCAACTGACCTTCCCGCAGATGGCGGTCGGAACGTACTCGATCACCATCGAGCGCGATGGCTACCGCCGCGCCGACGTCGCCGACGTCGAAGTCCTTGAGGGCCAGCGCGTCAAGGTCGCCGTCGCACTCGAACCGGCGCTCAAGATCATCGCCGTGGTCACGGCGCACCCGAACGTCTCGATCTCAACGGAGTCCATTAACGCCAACAGCGCGACGCGGCAGATCTCGCAATCCCTCAAGAACGCCTTGAACATGCTCGCCGGGGTCAGCGTCGACGACACGACGTACGGCCCCAACTCGGGGTTCAGCGTCTCGCTGAGCAACCACGACGCGTCGCAGACCGGAGTGTCGATCAACGGTATCCGCATCGCGGGATCGGCCTCGGGCTTGCTGGGCGGCGGTCAAGGATTGTTCGACAGCGCCGAGGTCAGTTTCGCTCCGACCGCCGGCTACATCGGCGGCACGGTGAACTTCCAAACGATCCTCCCGTCGAAGCTGTGGACCTATAACGTCACCAACGAGCTGGGCAACTACGGCGCGCAGACCGAATCGCAATCCGCCACCGGATCCAAGGGCAAGCTGGCGTTTGGGTTACAGCACGACTACACGTCCCGCGACGCGTTTCAAAGCGGCATGACCTATGCCGACCAAAGCGGACAAGACTATCTGCATCTCGCCGGCAATCGCGGCACCGCCAACCTCTTCGAAATGACGTATTCTCCGTCGTCGCGCATTTCGGTTTCGGCAACGGGCATCTTCGAAAACAGCAACTTCAGTACGATCTGCTCGACGTTTACCACGCTGGTGCCGTGCGGTCTGGGGCCGGGCCTAGCCAACAAATCGTACAACGACTTCGGAACGCTCCGGGCCAACGTGCAGGCCGGCAACGTGGCGCTGGGCCTTTTCGAATACGGCAACGTGAGCCACTACGTAAACGACGACCCGACGCGCTCGATCGGCGGCGTCGTCAGTCCCTTTCGCAGCGACAGTGCCTCGTCCGGCGGCGGTATCGGCGGTGAAGCATCCATCACCGCCAAGCGCCATACCTACAGCCTGAACCTGAGCAGCGCGGGATTCGGCGGCGATTTTACGACGACGTACGATGGCGTGCCGACCGACACGACGCAGCCGCGCCAGCGGACCTCGGAAATCGACATTACCGATGCGGTCAAGTCCAACGATAGGATCGGTCTGACCCACGGGCTGAGCTTTGCCTCGGCCAGCGGCGCCGGCGCCGCATTCGAGCTTTCCGAGAAAGTAGACTGGAAGCCGACGAGCAGCGATTCGTTCGAAGGCTTGATCGGCTTGG
>DATCDS010000144.1:0-2611 GCA_036510515.1 Vulcanimicrobiaceae bacterium | reverse complement strand
GCGGTGCTGAATCCCCCAAACCCCCGTTGATTACAGAAAGTGGATTTGACCGATGTTGGCACAGGTAGGCAAAGCGGCTCCCGATTTCAAGTTGGCCAGTACCAAGGACGCGACCGGAGCCAAGGATCTCGGCAAAGAGATCAAGCTGGCGGATTACCGCGGCAAGTGGCTGGTCTTTTTCTTTTATCCGCTGGACTTCACGTTCGTCTGTCCGACGGAGATCACAGCGCTCTCCGAGCGCCTCAAAGAGTTCAAGGCGATCGACGCCGAGATTCTGGGCTGTTCGGTCGACTCCGTGCACAGTCACTGGGCGTGGCTGAACACGCCGCGCGAGAAGAACGGCATCGCCGGAACGGCGTATCCGCTGGCGGCCGACTTCACCAAGGAGACCGCGCGGGCGTACGGCGTGTTAGATGAAGCCAGCGGCGTCGCGCAGCGAGGCTTGTTCATCGTCGATCCCGAGGGCGTGCTCAAGTACGCGGTCGTGACCGACGACAACGTCGGCCGCAGCGTCGATGAAACGCTGCGCGTGCTCCAAGCCTTGCAGACCGGCGGTCTGTGCCCGGCCGAATGGAAGCCCGGCAAAGCCCTGTTGACCAAAGGCTAAACGTGGGACTTCGCATGCGGACCCCGCTTCCGTCATTGGACGGGGTCCCGACGTGGATCAATGGTGCGCCGAGCAACGACGAACTGCGCGGGCTCCCCGTCGTCGTGTCCTTTTGGTCCAAGTCCTGTTACCTCTGTCACGAATCGGCCGAACAGTTCGGCCGGTGGCGCGACAAGTATGCGGCGCACGGCGTCGCGTTCGTCGCCGTGCATCAGCCGCGTTCGCAAGACGAACTGGACATCGCGGCGGTCGAAAAGGACGCACGCGAGGAGATGAAGTTGACCCAGCCGTGCGCGATCGACAACGCGCACACGCTGGTCGATCCCTTCGAAAATCAGTTCGTGCCGGCGTTCTACGTCTTCAACCGCAAGCACGAACTGCGCCACTTCCAGGCTGGCGGCAAAGGCTACGAACGCATCGAAGCCGCCATCGAGCGCGTTCTCGAAGAAACTGCCGAAGAGGAAGAACTCGACTAGCAATCGCAGGAAGGGTTGATGCGATTGCTGTTGGCGTTTTTGCTTGCCTTTGCGTACGGCGGGACGTGTCTCGCCGACGACGGGCTGACGCCCGCGCAAGACCTCTATCGCACGGCCATCGCGCACATGCGCGAGATCGTTCCGCCGCCGTACCTGACCTATCGGACGCAGGAGCCCGCGGGCGCTTCGTCGCTCGGGCTGGTGTTGCTCGGCGACGCTGGCGCCCGAGCGTTCATCCAGATCGGTGACTTTCGCTACCCGGAAACCTCGTGGGCCGTTGCGTTCCGCGGTAGCGATAGCGCGGTGTCGATCGCGATCGACCCGAACACGCACGTCGTTTCGAGCCTGGCGCTCTTCGATCCGACCTGGAATGGTGCGTCCCTGTGGATGCGCCACGGCCTGTTGGCGACGACGCACCGCGTTGCGGTCACGACGTCGAACCCCGGAACGACGCCGCAGCCCTCGGGCACCGATCCGCCGACCATCGCGGTCGTGCACGCGTTCGATGCTAGCGGGTATCGCATCGAAGATGGCGGTCCCGCGAGGTGCGAATCGCGCCGCGGGCGCCTGCTCCTGCTTTATCCCATGAGCGATCCCGCCGACCATCCGCTGCAACGCGTCGTCGTCGACGATGCGACGGGACGATTTTGCGCGATGCGCTTTGCCTTGGCTGGTGAGGATCAGGCGGCAACCTATCACGGCTACGTCGAGCTGCATTTCGCGGATGAAGGCGCCTACTATCTGATCGACAACGGCTTCATCGACGTCCACGTTTTTCAAAACGGCGCATCGGTGGGTTTTGCGCGCATTCCGTTCCGTTACACGGACATGGCTTTCCCGAAGACCCTCCCGGACGCGCTCTTCGCACAGCCCTAGCCTCGGCGTGCCCGTCGAGCGGCTGATGTCGCGTCGCTACGCCAGGTCTTGAAGGGCGACTAAGTCGAGGCGAATCGCTTTGGCGATCGCGCGCGTTCGCGAGCCGACGGCGAGTTTTCCCAACACGCGTTCGACGTGGGTTTCGATCGTTCGCGGCGAGACGATCAAACGTTCGGCGATCTCCTTGTTGGTCAGACCGGCTGCCAACAGCGTCAACACCTCGTGTTCGCGTTGCGTGAGCGGTTCGGGAAGGGCCGCTTTGCGCACCGCCGGCGTGCCCGACGTGCGCCGCTGCGCCAGCGCTTGCAATATCGTCGCCTCGAAGCGCGGGCCGCGCGCACAATAGAGATCCAAGGATGCGGTCAGCGCGTCGGCGGGTTCCTTGCCGTCGAGGACCTTGCGCAGCGTTAGCGCGACCATCGGCAGACGAACCGATCCATCGCGGTGGCGAAGCAGCGCCGCATAGATGGACTCGGAGGCGGTGGTCGCGCGCGGCGTTTCTCCCGCGGCGATGGCCAGCGTGTCCAGCAGCGCGGTCGCGCCGGCGAGCGCCACGGCATCGGCGGCATCGCTGGGCTGCAGCGCGCTCGCATCGTCGTTGCGTTCGGTCATGCGCTCGCCGGCGACGACGGCGAACGCTGCCGCATCGGCC
>DATCDS010000143.1:0-7225 GCA_036510515.1 Vulcanimicrobiaceae bacterium | reverse complement strand
CCAGCCTCGGCTTGGCGCAGGGCCACGGCGATCTGTTCGGGGGAGTGACGCTTTCGCATGGGCAAAACCTCCGGGTATCGAGGAGTGATTTTGCCGATTTTTCGCGAGTCCCGCTGGTCCAGAATTCGGGTTCAGGGTCACTGTTGACTACGCCACAATTGAAGCGGGCATGAAGTTTGGGGCTAAACCAATTATGGCGGACGGAACTAATACACAGGTCAGGATCATGTGCAATCTGCTTGGCAGCGTTTCCCTCGTCGCGAACCCCAAATATAGGGCTGCGACGTGGGGGAGTTGGTGGGTCGAGCCCTACACCGAGACGTGCGCCTCAATCTATGACGATCAGCGTATCGAAGAGTTTGCAGGCGGAGATGCGGCGGAGATCGGATTTGACCCGTTGCAGGTTGGTGCCCTAAACGAATTCTTGCACTCGATGGATCGATTGACCGAAGTGCACAAGCCCGGGACGATCCGAAGCGAGGATGTCGTAAAGACTGAAGAATGGAGAGAGGCCGAGATAAAGGCTGGAGCGTTGCTCGCCGTCGCAAAATCGTGGTCCGCACGTCATTGCGCGGACCCGTTGGACTGAATCGCAATTGCAAAGCCCTGAGGTCGCACCCCGTTGGCAACGGCGTCACATCTTATTGCGGGCGTTGGTTGTAGATGTCGCGGAGAAATGGCGTGATGTACATGCCTGGCGGTAAGACGTAGCCTGGTTGCGGGACGGGAACCGGCAGCGAGATCGTGTGACGGTACGTGCTTTGGATCGTCATGAGATCGTGATCGCGCGGATAGCAGACCGGCCACGGAATGTCGCCCTCTTCGGTTCCTCCGGCGTTGAACTGGGTCGAGTAGTGCGCGTAATGACAGGAAAGATTTCCCACGAACCATTGTTGGGTCGAGGAGAGAATGGCCATGAAGCCGCTGGCGCGCTCTTGGTTGGCGGGGCTGTCGAAATACCCGCGGTGAATCGAGGTGGGATTGGGCACCGACGTCGCGATGCTCAGCGGGTTGTCCGCCGCGTGCAACTGCTGCGCTTCGCGCGCGAACTGCTGCTCTTGGGCCGCCAACTGTTCGCCCAGCGACGGATGGTGCGGCTGCTGCACGACGTGCGGCGCGTTGCGGATGTTTTGCGAGAGTTCGTGCGGGGGCGGCGGCGCGGGCTTGGCGTGCGCGATGTGTTGCGGGACGACCGGATGCGGCTTGGCCGGGTGAAGCGGCATCGGGCGATTCTTACGTGCCGTGACGGTCGCGGTTGACGTTTGAATCGATAGCCGCTGGGGCTGGCGCATGATTGGCGGCACAAAGTGGTTGAGGACGAACAACCACACGAGCCACGGAACCAGCGCGGCGTGCAGTAAAAGCGCGAGCAACAGCGCCCAAGGCAGGACGCGGCGGCGGTCATCGTCGACGCGTTTGCGGTGAACCATTGCGGCCCCATAGTACGGTGCGAGCCTGGGCGCGGCCTTGGCCGACGCCTAGCGGACGAAGCGGATCCCGGCGCGCTCGAGGATCGCCCGGCCGTGGCCCTGCAGGATGAAATTGACGAAGGCGGCGGCGGCCCGCGGATGGGGTGCCGACGGAAGCGCCGCGATCGCGAAGTCGACGGCCACGCCGCGCCGCGAGCCGATCCCGTCGGGGAGCCGTGCGAAGCGCAGGCCCGGACCGCCGATCTCGGTCGTATAGAGGAAGCCGCAGTCGGCCTCTCCGCTCTCGATCCGGGTCAGCAGGTCTTCCTCGGGGAAAACCTGCGCGGCGCCGCCGGCGGGCACGCCCATGGCCGCGAGTGCTGCCAGCGACTTGGCGCCTTTGGGATCGAGGCGAGGGTCGGTGCGGGCCAATCGTAGCCCGGGCGTGCGCAGAACCGCGACGAGCGAGGATCGTCCCGCGGCGGCGGCATCGAGCGCGGCGGCAAAGCGCGAGTCCGACGCGTAACCGAGTACCAAATCGGCGCGTCCGAAAACGCGCGAGCCCGCAATCAACGACCGGTCCGCGCTGATAAAGACATCCGGGTTGAGATCGCCGTCACGCATGAGGTTGGCCAAGACCCTGCTGCCCTTGCCTTCGCCGGCAAACGTAATGCCGGTCTCGCGCTCGAACGCCGATTTGACCGGGCCTTCCATCGTGCCGACCAGCGAGCCGGCATACGCAACCGAAACCAGCGCGCCGGATGTGGGTAGTACCCCAAGGAGCAGCACGGCGGCCAACCCCGCAATAAATGAGCGCATCCGCCGCCGTTCAACATAAGGAGAAGGGCTTCCTCAATCGCGAAGAGCCCATCGTCGTCCGCTTTTCAGCAAGGAGCCGTCGTGACCAACCCGGAGTTTCGCCAAAGCCAATCCTCGCGCGCCAACGGCCAAGGCCATGGCGGGATGACCAAGACGTTGGTATGGATCGGCGTTGCCGGTATCTCGGCGGCCGTGGCATTTACCGTCGTTCGTGCGGTGATCGCGCGCCGTCCCAAGGACGAGACCAGCGATCGCATTCAGCAGTTGATCGACGAAGCCAACCAGCTTCTCAAAACGCTTGACAACCAAAAGCACGCTTAATACTGGACCCGTGCGCGTCGGCGCGGAGGCCGACGTCACGTTTACCGACCTGCTCGCGAACGGTCAAGCCGTCGGACGTTCCGGCGGCGTCGTTATTTTTTGCTTCGGACCGCTGCCGCGCGAGCGTGCGCGCGTTCGCGTCGTGTCGGCAAAGCCAAAGTACATGGTCGCCGAGATGCTCGAGTTGCTGGAACCTTCGCCCGATCGCGTGAACCCGTTCTGTCCGGTGTTCGGCGTTTGCGGCGGGTGCCAGGTACAGCACCTCTCGTATCCCGGCCAGCTCGCGTGGAAGCGCGAGGTGGTGCGCAACGCGCTGGGGCGGATCGGCGGATTCGTCGGCATCGACGTGCGAGAACCCATCGGCATGAGCGACCCGCGCAACTATCGCAACAAGATGTCGCTGGTCGTCGAGCAGGCGTCCGCGAGCCCGACGATCGGCTTCTACCAGCAGCGCTCGCACGACGTCGTGCCGATCGACGCTTGTCCGATCGTCGCGCCCCAACTCAGCGACTACATCGGGCGCTTGAATCGCGCGCGCGGCGATCCGGCCGTTTTGCCGGCGCTGCTGGAAACCCAGCACGTGGTGGCTCGCAGCGCGCGCGCGACGCAGCAAAGCGTGGCCACGTTCACCACCGTAGGTCCCTCCGCTGCCGTCGAGCGCGCAGCTACGGCGATCGCTGCGCAGCTGCCCGGCACGGTCGGCATCGTCAACTCGTTCGATCTCAACAGCGCCAATGCGATCATGGGGCGCACCCAGCGCGTCGTGTGGGGAGAGCAAGACATCGAGGAGTTCTTGGGCGGCGTTCGCTTTCGCGTCTCGCCGGGATCGTTCTTTCAGGTCAACGTCGAGATCGTCGACCGCATCTTTGCATTCTTGCAGCCCGGCTTGCGCGAGCCGCGACGGATCGTCGACCTTTATTGCGGTGCGGGAACGTTTTCGCTGTTCTTTGCCAACGCCGGTTCGACGGTCACGGGCGTCGAGGAGAATCCGCAAGCCGTCATCGAGGCGCGGGCCAACGCGGAGCTCAACGGACTAGAATCGCGCGTGGCCTTCCACGCCGGACGTGTCGAGGAACTCGCGCGCACACCCACGCTGCACGCGGCCCTGGGCAAAGCCGAGATCGTGTTTCTCGACCCGCCGCGCAAGGGTAGCGAGGAAGCGGCGCTGCGCGCCGTCGCCGCATCGGCCGTGCCCAACGTTTGGTATCTCTCGTGCGACCCGGCGACGCTGGCCCGGGATTTAAAGGTCCTGGTCGCCAATGGATACCGTCTCGGAGTCGTGCAGCCGTTCGACATGTTTCCACAAACCGGACACGTCGAGACGCTCGTCACGCTCTATCACCAGACCGGAGTACTCGACACGTGTCCGAACCAATTGACGTACGCTACGTCGCCAAACTCGCGCGCATCCAGTTAACCGACGAAGAGATCGATCGCTTCGGCGATCAGCTCGGCGATTTGCTCGCGCACGCCAACGCGCTCAACACGCTCGACGTGTCGCGCGTGCCCGCAACGGCCCAAGTCGTCGAATCGCGCAACGTCGAGCGGGACGACGTCGTCGGCCCGTGCTTGGACCGCGAGATCGTGCTGGGGCAGGCCCCGCGTCGGCAGGGCGCGTTCTTTCGCGTGCCGCGCATCATCTCGGAGGCCGACTAGTGGCCCCGATCGAGGAACGCACTGCGTCCGACATTGCCGCCGACGTCAACGCGCGCGTGCTGTCGGCCCGCGAGGTCGCCGACGCGATGCTGGCGCGTATCGATGCCGTCGACGGCAGCGTCGGCGCGTACTTGACCGTTCTGCACGACCGCGCGCGCGAGTACGCCGATCGCGTCGACGCGCGCGTGGCCGCCGGCGAGCGTCTGCCGCTGGCCGGCGTTCCGTTAGCGGTCAAAGACAACATGTGCCTGGACGGCACGCGCACCACGTGCGGCAGTAAGATCCTGGAGCGATGGGTCGCGCCGTACACGTCGACGGCGGTCGCGCGCTTGATCGATGCCGGCGCGATCCCGCTGGGCAAAACCAACCTGGACGAGTTTGCCATGGGTTCCTCGTGCGAGAATAGCGCGCTGGGCGTCACGCGCAATCCCTACGACCTGGAGCGCGTTCCCGGCGGATCCAGCGGCGGCTCGGCGTGCGCGGTCGCAGCGCTCGAGGCGACGATCGGCTTGGGGAGCGATACCGGTGGCTCGATCCGCGAACCGGCGGCGTTCTGCAACTTGGTCGGATTCAAACCGACCTACGGGCGCGTCTCGCGGTACGGCTTGATCGCGTTTGCCTCCAGCCTGGATCAGATCGGACCGTTCTCGCGCACCGTTGCCGATGCGGCGATGACCTACGATGCGATGGCGGGACACGATACGATGGATTCGACATCGCTCGCTATGCCGGTCGAAACGACGGCCGACGGACTGCGCGACGACTTACGCGGCCTCAAGGTCGGCATCGTGCGCGAGTTCGACACGGAGAAGCTCGACTCGGCCGCCCACGCCTTATACCAGCGAGCCTATCGCGATCTCGAAGCCTTGGGCGCGGAGCTGGTCGACGTGGCGCTCCCGACCGCGGACTACGGCTTGGCGACGTACTATCTGATCGCGCCGGCGGAATGTTCGTCCAACCTCGCGCGCTTCGACGGCGTCCGCTACGGCCTGCGCGTGGAAGGCGACGACGTGACCGCGATGTACGAAGCGACCCGCGCGGCCGGATTCGGCCCCGAGGTCAAGCGCCGTATCCTGATCGGCACCTACGCACTCTCCAGCGGCTACTACGATGCATACTACGTGCGCGCGCAGAAGGCGCGCACGTTGATCGCTTCGGATTTCAAGACGGCGTTCGAGCGCTGCGACCTCATCGCGTGTCCGGCCGCGAGTTCGCCGGCCTTTCCGTTCAATTCCAAGAGCGATCCGTACAGCATGTATCTGATGGATTACTATACGATCCCGATGTCGCTGGCGGGCTTGCCGGCGCTCTCGGTGCCGTGCGGCTGGGTCGATGCGGGCGGCGGCCAACAGATGCCGATGGGTTTGCAGTTGTGCGCGCCGCTCTTCGGCGAGCGCCTCTTGCTGGGCGCCGCGCATGCCTACGAGCGTGCGACCGGCCATGCCGGTCAGTTCGCACCGCGTCTGTCGGAAAGCAACGTCTGATGGGCGCGCACGAGAAATACGAAGCGGTGATCGGCATCGAGTGCCACGTCGAACTCAAGACGGCCAGCAAGATGTTCTGTGCCTGCCCCAACGCGTTCGGCGGCGATCCCAACACCAACGTCTGTCCGGTGTGCCTGGCGTTGCCGGGCGCGTTGCCGGTGGCCAACCGCGTGGCGATCGAACACATGGTACGCGCGGGGCTGGCGTTCGGCGCGGAGATCCCGTCGTTTTCCAAGTTCGATCGCAAGAACTATTTCTATCCCGACATGCCCAAAGACTATCAGATCTCGCAGTTCGATATGCCGCTCACCCAGGGCGGCGAGGTCAAGTACTGGCTGGAGGACGGCACGATGAAGACCTGCCGGCTCACCCGCATCCACTTAGAAGAAGATACCGGCAAGTCGACCCATGCGGGTTCGGGCGACGGGCGAATCGCCGGCAGTTCGCATTCGCTCATCGATTTCAATCGCGCGGGCGTTCCGCTCATGGAGTGCGTCTCGGAGCCCGACATCCGCAGCGCGCAAGAAGCCGTCGGGTACCTCGAAGCGCTCAAACGGACGTTCGTTCAGTTGGGCGTGAGCGACGTGAAGATGGAGGAAGGCTCGCTGCGCTGCGATGCCAACGTGTCGATCCGCCCGGTGGGCTCGACGGAACTGGGCACCAAGGCCGAGATCAAGAACATGAATTCGTTCCGTTCGGTCGAGCGCGCGATCGTACACGAGATCGCGCGGCAGATTGGCGTCGTCGACGGGGGCGGCCGCGTCGTTCAGGAGACGCGCGGCTGGGACGAGGTCAACGGCACGTCGATTTCGATGCGCAGCAAAGAACAAGCGCACGACTATCGGTATTTCCCCGATCCCGACTTGGTCCCCATCGAGGTCGCGCCGGCGTTTGTCGAACGCATGCGCGCGCAGATGCCCGAAGTGCCGTGGCGTCGCTTCGAACGTTATCGCGCCGAATACGGCTTCAACGTCAAGCAGGCGACGCAGTTGATCGACGATCCCGCGCTGGCGACCTACTTCGACGAATGCGTCGCGGCCAGCAAGAACCCGCAGCTCTCGCTCAACTTCGTGCTGGGCGAGCTCTCGCGGTTGGCCAACGAGACGGGCGTCGCCGTCGCGCAGTCCAAGGTCACGCCCCAAGAGGTCGGCGAGTTGATCGGCTTGGTCGAGCACAAGACGATCAACTCCAACATCGCCAAAGATTTGCTCGCACGCATGTGGGAGGGCGCCGGTTCGCCGCGCGCGATCGTCGAACGCGAAGGCTTGGCCCAAACCAGCGACGCCGGCGCGATCGAGACGTTGGTCGACGACGTGCTGGGCGCACATCCGGCCGTCGTCGCCGAGTACAAGGCCGGCAAAACCAACGTCGCCGGCTTCTTGGTCGGACAAGTGATGAAGGCGTCGGGCGGCAAAGCCAATCCCCCGATGGTGCAGGCGCTCATCAAGAAGAAACTCGGCTAGAGCGTGTGATGCTTGCGGATCGACAGACGCTCGATGCGCTGGATTTCGCCGGCGTGCTCGATCGCGTCGTCGG
>DATCDS010000142.1:0-6076 GCA_036510515.1 Vulcanimicrobiaceae bacterium | reverse complement strand
AAGGCGCTGCTCGATCGCGGCTACATGGCGCCGACGATATACTTCCCGCTGATCGTGCCGGAGTGCTTGATGATCGAGCCGACCGAGACCGAATCGAAAGAGACGCTCGACACGTTCATCGCCGCGTTGCGCGATATCGTCGCCACCGCCAAGACCAACCCGCAAGAGATTCTCGACGCCCCGGTCAACACGGTCGTCGGCCGCGTGGACGAAACCCGCGCCGCCCGCAACCCCGACCTCCGCTGGACGCCCCTAGCCCGCTAGGGAACCTCTGATTAAGTCCGCAGCACGCCGGCGACGCTCGCCATCATGCCTTCCGAGCTCGACGCTTGAGAAAGGTGATGACGGCGCGTTCCGGCGCGGACAGTCCGCGGGCGGCCGTACTGCGAGGCGGTTTTCCGAGCGTTCCGGCGTCGATGTAGGCGGCTAGGACGTCGGGATGCACGTAGCATTTGCGGCAGATCGTGGGGGTGTTGCCCAGCCGGCGGGCGACCTGCTTGATGGCCTCGGCGAGATAGCCCTTGCGTTCGGCCTGCGTCATCGCGGCGGCGTCGCAGGCCGCCAACAGCGTCGCGCACGAGACCGTGCCGATCCACGTGCGAAAGTCCTTGGCAGAAAAATCATCGCCGGCGATTTCACGGATGTACTCGTTGACGTCGCTGGAGTCGACCTCGTGCGCGGTGCCGTCGACGTCAAGATACTCGAACAGCTGCTGACCCGGAATGTCCTGGCACCGGCGAACGATGTTGGCCAAGCGACGGTCGCTCAGCGAGATCGCGTGCTTGACGCCGCTCTTGCCCTTGAAGGTAAAGCGCATCGTCGAGCCGCTAACCGCGACGTGGCGGTTCCGCAAGGTCGTTAGCCCGAACGAACCGTTGTCTTTGGCATACTCGTCGTTGCCGACGCGGATCGTCGTGCTTTCGAGCAGCGCGACCACGGCGGCTAACGCCTTCTCGCGCGGCATGCCGTCGCGACGCATATCCGCAGCGACGCGCTTGCGGATAGCCGGGAGCGCCTTGGCGAAATCGAGCATGCGCGCGTACTTGGTTTCGTCGCGGACCTCGCGCCATTTGGCATGATACCGGTACTGTTTGCGGCCGCGCGCGTCGCGCCCGGTCGCTTGAATGTGCCCGTTGCGCGACGGGCAGATCCAGACGTCGGCATAGGCCGGAGGCACGGCCAGAGACCGGATCCGATCGAGGTCGGCCTCGTCGGTCACTCGCCGCCCGTCGGTTCCGACGTACTCAAAGCCGTCGCCGTGCTTACGCCGCCCGATGCCGGGCATTTGGTCGCTAACGTAGCGCAGGCCCGCCGCCCGCGCGGCAGCAAGCGCCTCCTCACCATTCACCCAGCCCCTATTCCCAAAGGCTCCGTCGAGGAAAAGAGGAGGCGCCTTTTCCGGGCGGCCCTCTTGGTCCCGGCGGCTATAATGGGAGTAATGAAGGGCGTCCCGTGGGCGCCCCTTACCATCTCCGATAGGGCTTGAGATGCGGATCAAATACGAGGTTTCGGCAGGCGGCTTGACGCTGCGTGCGCGGGAGTCAGGGTACGACGCGCTGTTGATCGGCCGCGGCGAACCTCGGGTTTGGACCCTGCCCAAAGGGCACGTCGAAGCGCGGGAAACCAACGAACAGGCCGCCATTCGCGAGGTCCGCGAGGAGACCGGCTGCTGGGGCGAGATCGTCATGCGTCTCAACGAGATCTCGTATTGGTTCTACGTCGGCAAGGCCAAGCACAAGAAGTCCGTCACGTTTTACCTGATGCACTACCTTTCGGGCGAGACGTCCAATCACGACCACGAGGTCGACGAGGCCCGCTGGTTCGATGTGGCAACGGCGCGGCGCGTACTCAAGTACGTCAACGAGAAGCGCTTGGTCGACATGGCGCTGGATTATCTGGTCGCCAACCCGGCCGCCTTTGGCGACGTGCCGGCCGCCGAGCGCGTGTCCGAACAGAAAACGTCTTGATCGACGTCGAGCCTACCACGCCGGACGAGCGCGCTTGCCGCGTTCAGATCGACGTTTTCGACGGCCCCCTCGATCTGCTGCTCAGCCTGGTCAAAGAACAGCAACTCGATATCGCGACGGTCCCGCTGGCGCGCGTCGCCGAGCAATACCTCGCCTACGTTTCGATGATGGAAGACCTCGACGTCGAGGTCGCGGCCGAGTACTTGGTCATTGCGGCCACCCTGCTCTTTCTCAAGTCCAAGGCGCTGTTGCCGCCGATCCCCAGCGAGTTCCTCGACTCCGACGAGGAGTCGCCCGAAGAAGTCGAGGAACGCCTGCGCCGCCGTTTGATCGCCTACTCGAAGTATCGCGAATTGGGCGACGAACTGCGAGCGCGTCAAGCCGAAGCCGGGAGCTACTATTACCGCGAGGGAGGCGATGCGACCAGCGATTTGGTCCAGCGTTATCGCGTCGACGCCTCGAAATTGGGAACCGCATTCATCGCGATGCTGCGTCAGGCGCGCCCCGAGAAACGTTCGATCGCCCGCGAGCACTTCTCGCTCATCGCGCAGATGGACTACATCTCCAAGCGAATCAAGGAAGACGGCCAGGTGTACTTCTCGGCGCTCTGCCACGAGCTGGGGATGCACCGCGAGGTGATCATCATTACGTTTCTCGCCATTCTCGAGCTGATACGGCGCCATCGCGTCGGCTTCGAGCAACCCGAACTCCTTGAAGATATTCGCCTCTTTCCGATCGCCCACCGTCAGGAATCATGAGCGCACACATCGACGATACCGTCCTGGAAACGCCCGCCCTCGACGCGCTAGCCGACGAGAACCTGGACGCCGTCGTCGAGGCGATCCAGCGACCGATCGAGGCGCTGCTGTTCGTGGCCGGCGAACCGCTGACGATCAAACAGATCGTCAAGCTGACGCGCGCCAGCGACATCGCCGTGGCCGCCGCGCTGGCGCGCATCGCCCAAGAGTATAACGATCGCGGGATCGTGTTGCGCGAGATCGGCGGCGGCTATCGCTTCGCATCGACGCCCCTGGCGCGCGACGTGGTCGAAGCCTATCTGCTGCCGCCCAAAAGCAACTTGTCGACCCCGGCTCTCGAGGCGCTGGCGATCGTCGCGCACACCCAACCGGTCACCAAGGGCGAGATCGAGTCGATCCGCGGCGTGAACTCCGACAGCGTGGTCAGTACCCTGATGGATCGCGGCTTGATCGTTGAGGCCGGTCGCAAAGACGTCGTCGGTCGCCCGATGACCTACAAGACGACGACGCTGTTCTTAGAATCGTTCGGCCTGCGTTCGCTCGACGATTTGCCGCAGCTCGAGCTCGAACCGGGTCAGCCGCTCGAACTCGATCTCTTGGTCGCGCAGACGACGCCCGAGTAGTGTATATCGGATTACACGTTCGGGTTGGGAACGGATACGCTGCCGCGGTGCAAACGGCAAGAGCGATGGGCTGCACGGCGATTCAGATTTTTTCGAGCAATCCTCGCTCGTACCGTACCGGACCCATCGACGCGCCCGCGCTGCTGGCGTTCGCGCGTCGGCGCGTCGAGGCCGGGATCGAGTCGTGCGCCATCCACGCGCCCTACCTTATCAATCTCGCCAGCCTAGACGAGAAGATTGCGACCGGATCGGAGCGCCTGCTCGAACACGATCTGGCTTGCGCTGCGGCCGGAAGCATTCCGTTCGTCAACACGCACTTGGGATCGTACGGAAAACGCGACGTGAAGGAAGGCTTCGTCGCGATTTGCCGCGCGTTGGAGCGCGCGCTGGAAAACGTAGCGCCCGGCGTCACGCTGGTCATGGAAAACTCCGCGGGGGCCGGCAGCCTGGCCGGCGGTACGCTGGCCGAACTCGGCGAGTTCGTTCGCACCGTCGATCACCCGCAGTTGGGCGTGTGTTTGGATACCGCGCACGCGTGGTCCGCGGGTTACAAGATCGACGGTCCGGAGGGCGTCGACGCGTTCGTCGACGAGGCTGCCGAGCATATCGGGCTGCAGAACGTGCGGATGTTTCACTTCAACGACACGCAGGTGCCGCTGGGCGGCAACCACGATCGTCATTGGCACATCGGCGAGGGCAACATCGGCTTCGACGGCTTCCGCGCGTTGGCCGCGCGTAAGGAGCTGCACGGCAAGACCGCGATCTTGGAAACGCCCGGCGAAGATGCCGACGATCTGCGTAACCTCGAGTCGATCCGGGCGATTTTCAAAGGTGCCGGCGCGCCGGTCTAGCGCCTCGGAATGACGACGTTCGTCGCCCATTTCGACGTCGACGCCTTCTACGCCAGCGTCGCCGTGCGCGACGATCCGTCACTGCGCGGGAAACCCGTCGCGATCGCCGGATCGAGCCGGCGCGCCGTCGTTCTGACCGCGTCGTACGAAGCGCGACCGTTCGGCGTGCGTTCGGCGATGCCGCTCTACCGCGCGCTGGAGGCATGCCCGCACCTGACCGTCGTCGCCCCCGACATGGCCAAGTACAAGAACGTGTCGCGCGAGATCTTTGAGGTATTTCGCGCACGCGGCAACGCGGTCGAAGGGCTGTCGATGGACGAGGCCTTCGTGGATTTGGGTGAATGTTCGTTAGAAGAAGCGCGTGCGTTCGCCGTGCAGATTCGCGACGACGTTCGCGTCGCAACGCAGCTAACCGTCAGTGCCGGCGTCGGTACCGGCAAGCTGATCGCGAAGATTGCGTCGGACACGTGTAAGCCCGACGGGCTCCTGGTCGTCGAGCCTGGGACCGAGGTGTCGTTCCTCGCGCCGATGCCTGTCGGGCGATTGTGGGGTATCGGTCCCAAAACCCAGGCCCGGCTCGCGCTGCGCGGCATCGCGACGATCGGCGATATCGCCGCGCTCGACGATGCGGCGCTGTACGATTTGTTCGGCTCCTGGGGTCGCGAGGTCGGGTCGCTCGCGCGCGGCATCGACGCGCGGCGCGTCGAGAGCGATCGCGATACCAAATCGATCTCCAGCGAGGAGACGTTCGAGTTCGACGCACGCGGCGAAGAAGCGCTGATCCCGATGCTCAAAGCCCAAGCGCGCGATGTAGTCGAGAAACTCGAGCGCGAGGGCCTGTGTGCGTCGACCGTAGGCATCAAAATCAAACGAGCCGATCGCAGCATCGTCGCCCGTCAGACCCACCTGGCCGAGCCCACGCGCGACGTCCGCCGCATCTACAAAGCCGCTCTCTATTGCCTCCGTCGAGCCGACCTCGGCGAATCGCCGGTGCGTCTCCTGGGAACACGAGTAGCCGGTCTCTCCGAAGGCGACGCCCTACAACAATCGCTCTTCGGCTGAAAACGGTGTCCTAGGGCGCCCGTCGGGAGTAATGGAGCGGCGTCCGTTGAGCAGCGCATTAATACGAACACGCGAAACCTGCATCGCCTCGGCGAGCCGATCTTGGGTGATATGAAGTAGAGCGTCGTAGCGGTTCAAGACGGGAGTCTGCTTACGTGCCTTTCGACAGGGTTCGTTTCCAGAACGTTCGGCATGCGGCCAGCGCAGCGTACGGCGTTGCGAAGGGCCCTTGGTAAGAATCCCACTCGCCACTGACGCACCACGTGAGGATCGCGACGGTGTGCCCGCCACGGATGAGCGGAATGGTTTTTACGCCGAGGTCGTCGCTAACGCGGCGCATCGCGACGTCAATGAAGCGCACGCTGCCGCGCGCGCCGGTTCGCAGATCGATCACCTCGGCCCATTGCGGGTAATCCTGTCGAACGATTTTGAAATGGACGGGCCAGCCGAGTTGCGGTTCGGGCGCTATCAAGGCGACGAAGCGATCGGCACGCTCGGTCTGCGTCTCGCAATCCCATTGTCTCACGCCGGAGAGTCCCGCGTCGGCGCAGCGCGTCTTGAGCGGAGCTAGCGTCGAATTGCTCATTGGCTTTTCCGCGTGTTGCCCGCATCCCGCGAGCGAGACCACAAGGGCAACGGCGCACGCAGCGACCTTCACGCGATGCACCCATGTGTCATGGTGGGATTGACCCGATTTTGTAGACTCCAAGATAAGCCTCACTTCGTGAGGAAGGAAGGGGTCCATGAAACAGGTCCGACGACGAAAAAACTATGCTCCCGAGTTCAAGGCCGAGGCGGTGCGGACGGTGCAAGCT
>DATCDS010000141.1:0-5899 GCA_036510515.1 Vulcanimicrobiaceae bacterium | reverse complement strand
GAACGTGCTGCGATAGGTATTCTCGTAGAGGCTCAACGTCGCGTTGAGCTTGCGGCCGACCTGGACGGAGTCCCGTGCCAGGTAGGTGTTGAAGATCTGGCCCGAGCCTTGCGGCGTGATGCTGCTCCAGAAGATCGTGTGGGGCTGCACGGGGCCGCTATTAAAGGCATCGTCGGACGACAGCGAACCCGTCGTCGTTTTCGAACTCGTGGATTCGGCGGAGAGCGTCAGCGTGTTGTTGGCGCTGAACGGATGCTGGTATTCCAGCGAGACGCCGCCCAGCGTGTCGATTTCGCTCTGCGTAAACGCGTTGAAGAACGTGATCGGGGTCACTTGACCGCTGTACACCGTCGTGCCGCTGCCCGATGCGCTCGCGCCGACGCCGTAGAGGTTGGCGTAAATAACGGCCGAGGAATCCGTGCCGCCGGCGGTCTGAATGATACGGCTGATGTCGGCGTGGTAGTAACGCGCGAGCACCGTATCGTTGCCGATGGTCGTATGGGCTTCTGCTTGGAAGATCGGTTCGTTGTTGTACTCGTTCTCCGGAATGCCCGGAAACTCGCTAGACATTAAGAACTGCGAGTTGGCGGGGAAGGCCGGGTTGTTGTAGGCTACCGCGGGCGTAAACAAACTCGGAATCAACGACGAGGTGTTTCCGTTTTGATCGGCCGACGACTGGCTGCCCAGGTAGCTGGCCGTCAGCGAGGTCGCATCGGAAAACTTGTAACGGAACTTCACAAGCTCCGATTCGTTATTGTATTGCCCCGAAACGGCGTCGCAGCAAGCGACTAGCGGAAACTGATCGTTGATCTTGCTAGCCGTGCCGGGAATGAACGATGCCTTGGGGGACTGGTAGAGCACCTGGCACTGGGCTCCGCCGCCGCCGGGCGGGCAGACCGTGCCCGACGTACTGGGATTGAAGTAAACCTGCGCGCCGTTGACGGCCGAAGGCTCGGCAATGCTGGCGAAGTCCAAAACGAATCCCAGGCGTCCGACGGTGTCGGAGACGCCGAAGTTCGAGAACGTGCCGCCCCAGTTGTCCACGCCGAAGGAGTAATCTGGAACCATCGTTTCGGTCGGGTCCTTCGTGCGGAAGTTGATCGTTCCGCCGATGGCATAGTTGGTCTCCGGCGACAATTCGCCGGGGCCCTTGATGACTTCGGCGCCTTGGAGCATGTTCGCGTTGAAGAACGTCGTCACGTAGTCGCCATATTTGCCGACCGAGACGGGATGGCCGTCGATCAGCGAGGCGGTCTCGTAGGACAACGCGCCGCGAATGTTCGGGAAGGTGATCGCGCCGGGAACCGCGCCGTTGCCGCTCGAGGACGGGAGGCTGATCTGCACGCCCGGGATCGAGTTGAGGACGCGGGTCACTTGCGGAGAGCCGTTGTCGGCGAACTGCTGCGCCGAAACGACGTTGACCGAAGCGGTCGAGGTGTTGAACGACGTTCCGCGGCGAGCGCTGACGCGCGCGATGGTCTGAAGGTTCAGCGATGTCAGCGTTTGCGCCGTTAGGGAGGCGTTCAGCGTACCGGTCGTGCCGGCGATGACCGCAAAATCGTCGATTTCCGCATCGACGTAGCCCGTCTTCGAGGCCGTAACGACGTAGATGCCGGGGGTGACGCTGGCGATCGAAAACGCGCCCGCGTTATCGCTCGTCGTCGCGTAGGTCGCCGGGCCCGCGAATCTAATCCTCGCATTGGCCAGCGGCGCGCCGGAGTTGTCGCGAATGGTACCGGACACCGAACCGGTAGTGGCATCCTGCGCTATAGTCGTATTCGCAACGCTGGAAACCGTCGCCGCACTCACGGGTCCGACGGTCAGCGCTGCGATTGCTACCACAGCCAGGATGCGAACGAATTTAGTCACACATCCTCCTCTGAATATACGAAAGTGCCGAGGCCCTTTGGTCACAGCACACGAGCCTAGCCTAGTGTAGGATACGAAGTTTAATTCTAAGTTATAGGCTGCTGCGACGTTTCCGCTAGGACGCCGGAGGAACCTCTGTTACAGCGCCTGGGCCTGGGTTAAAAAAATGCGCTGGGCGTCGACGGGGAGCGCCGCCGGGCCGGGGCCGGTGCGCCGGTAGGACCCGTCGGGCTCCAGCGTGCGGCTCTGAACGTTATCGGCCAAAAGGACGGCCAGGACTTGGCCGTCGATCGCATCGGCGGCCAGCGGGTCGAGCACCGGGACCATCAACTCGACGCGGCGGTCCAGGTTGCGCGCCATCCAGTCGGCCGACGAGATGAAGACCTCCCGGTCGCCGGCGTTCTCGAAGACGCAGATCCGCGAATGCTCGAGGAAACGGCCCACCAAGGATCGGACGCGGATGCGATCGCTCACGCCGGGCACCCCCGGACGCAGCGTGCACATCCCGCGGACCAGCAAGTCGACCGGCACCCCGGCCTGAGAAGCACGATAGAGAGCCCGCACGATGCCGGCGTCGGTGATCGCGTTGACCTTGCCGCGAATGCCCGCCGGCCGCCCAGCTCGGGCGTGTTCGGTCTCGCGATCGATCAAGGCAACCAACTCGCGACGCAGCGTGACCGGCGCCACCAGCAAGTCCTCGTAATCGGTCACTTTGGAGAAGCCGGTCAGGGCGTTGAAGAGCTGGGTCGTATCGGCGCCCAGTTCCGGCCGGCACGTAAACAGGCTCAAGTCCGTGTAGAGACGCGCCGACTTCTCGTTGTAGTTGCCCGTACCAAAGTGCATGTAGCGGCGAATGCCGTCGTCCTCTTGGCGCACGACCAGCGTCACCTTGGCGTGCGTCTTGAGGTTGGCAAATCCGTAGACGACGTGGACGCCGGCGCGTTCCAATCGCCGCGCCCATTCGATGTTGTTCTCCTCGTCGAACCGCGCTTTGAGCTCGATGATGACCGCGACTTGCTTCTCGTTTTCGGCGGCTTCGACCAGCGCGCGCACGATCGGCGAATTTTTCCCCGACGTGCGATAGAGCGTCATCTTAATCGCCAACACGCGCTCGTCGCGCGCGGCGGCCTGCACGAACTGCACGACGGGATCGAACGACTCGTAGGGGTGGTGCAGCGTGATATCGCCGTCGCGAATCGCTGCGAACGGATCGGTCACGCCCAGCAAGCGCTTTGGGATCGCCGGCGTGAACGGTGCGTCGCGCAGCTTGTCGTAGTCGGGCAAGTTGACGATGCCCCACAGATCGCGCAGCGCCATGAATCCGTCGACCTCGTAGCAGTCGACGCTGGAAAGCGACAGCGCTTCGAGCAGCAGATCGCGCATGTATTCGGGCATGCCGCGCTCGATCTCCAAACGCACGGGCTCGCCGAAGCGGCGACGCTGCAGCTCGCTTTCGATCGCGCGCAGCAGATCGTCGGCTTCGTCTTCCTGCAGATCCAAGTCGGCATCGCGCGTGACGCGGAACAGATACGACGCGCGCATCTCCATCCCGGGGAAGAGTGCGTCGAGATGGTGCGTGATCAAATCTTCGAGCAGAACGAACCAGCGTTGGTCCCCCGGCGCGCTTTCCACGGCAACGAAACGCGGCAGGGTCGGTGGAATCTTCACGCGGGCGAAGTGCAGCTGGACGCCGTCGCGCGTCACCTCTTCAAGCTCGACGGCCAGCGAGAGCGAGAGGTTCGAAATATACGGGAACGGATGGCCGCTGTCGACGGCCAGCGGCGTGAGCACCGGAAAGATCCGATCGTCGAAGAATCGTTCGAGCGCGATCTGCGTCTCTTCGTCGAGTTCGTCGATCTTCTTGATAACGATGCCCTGTTCGCTCAATCCGGGAACGATCTGCTCGTTGAGCAACGTCATCTGGCGCGCGAGCGAAACGCGCAGGCGTTCGCTGATCGCCGTCGCGTGCTCGGCCGGCGTGCGCCCGTCGTCGGAACGGCGAAAGATCTGCGCTTCGATCTGCTGTTTTAGCGCGGCCACGCGAATCATGAAGAACTCGTCGAGGTTGCTCCCGTAGATCGCGACGAATTTCAAACGCTCGAAGAGCGGCGTGCGCGCGTCGAACGCTTCGTCGAGCACGCGGTCGTTAAATTCCAGCCACGATAACTCGCGGCTAAAATACAGCGATGGGTCTTCGAGGGGCAGCGGGGCTGGAGCCGTTTCGCGCGGCCCGGGGTGCGAGAGCATGAACGCATGGCTTTCTTGATTCGATTGGGAAAACCCCAGGCGTGCCGATCGCATCGCTGTTGCCCTTCGTCGCCGCCCACCTCGAACTGACCGCGGTCGCGCTGGTTATCGCCTTGGCGGTCGCCGTGCCGATGGGCGTCGCGACGGCCTACGGCGGGCGGGCCCGCGGACCCATCTTGGCCATCGCGGCGGTCGGCCGGACGATCCCCAGCCTGGCCGTCCTCACCTTCGTCCTGCCGTTCTTGGGCGTGGGGTTTACCCCGGCAATCGTGGCCCTGA
The DNA here is from genome assembly GCA_036510515.1 of Vulcanimicrobiaceae bacterium. Taxonomy (GTDB): domain Bacteria; phylum Vulcanimicrobiota; class Vulcanimicrobiia; order Vulcanimicrobiales; family Vulcanimicrobiaceae; genus JALYSX01. Next base: position 1,504 of record DATCDS010000141.1, on the reverse strand, counting down.
CCCTGCTGGCGATCCCGCCCATCGTCATCAACACCGATTTGGGCCTGCGGGGCGTGGCCGCCGCGGCGGTCGACGCGGCGCGCGGCATGGGGATGACCGGCGCGCAGACCTTCACGCGCGTGGCGTGGCCGCTGGCGCTGCCGACCGTGCTGACCGGCGTGCGTACCGCGGCGATCGAGGTGGTGGCCTCGGCGACGCTGGCCACCTTCATCGGCGCGGGCGGTTTGGGCGACGTGATCACCCGAGGCCTCCAAGGCGGCCGCACCGATCTGATTCTCGAGGGGGCCATCGCCGCGGCGATCCTCGCGCTGGCGATCGAAGCCGGCCTCGCGCTCACCGAAAGGACGCTCACGAAGTCATGAACCTCACCCGCCGTTCCGCCCTGGCACTGACGGCCGCCGGTTTGCTGCTGCCGTCGTGCGCGCGCGGCGGACCGCGCGCCGTTCGCATCGGTTCCAAAAACTTCACCGAAGCGATCGTCGTTGCCGAGGTCTACGCTCAAGCGCTCGAACGCGCCGGACTAACCGTTGACCGCGCGTTCAATTTGGGCAGCGTACAGATCGCGATGGCGGCGCTGCAGCGCGGCGACATCGATCTCTATCCCGAGTACACCAGCACCGGCCTGGTCGACGTATTGCACCTCCAACCCACGTCGAATCCGCAAACCAACTATCGCTCGGTACGCGACGCCTATGCCAAACGGTTTAACCTCGTCTGGCTCGACCCGTCGCCCCTCAACGATTCCCAAGCCCTCGCGACGACGCGCGCGATCTCCGAGAAGTATCGTCTGACGACGCTCTCGCAGTGCGCCGCGCTCGCGCCGCAATTGCGTCTGGCGACCATCTCGGAGTTCTTGGTGCGCGGCGACGGGCTCAAAGGCTTGCAGCAATTCTACGGCGGGTTCCAATTCAAAGCCGTGCAGACGTATTCGATGGCGCTTAAATATCAAGCCCTGCTCGACGGCGCCGACGACGTATCGCTGGCGTTCACGACCGACGCGGCCATCGTCGCCGATCGCCTGGTCGTGCTGCGGGACGACCGTCGCTTCTGGCCGCCGTACAACATCGCGCCGGTCGCACGCCGCGACGCGCTGACGCGCGAGCCGACGATCGCGCGCATCCTCAACGCGCTCGCGCCGTCGCTGACGACCGCGGCCGCGCAGAAGATGAATGCCGCGGTCGATATCGATCATCGCGATCCATCGTCGGTTGCCGGCGACTTCTTGAAAACCGTTAGCGCGTGAGCGAACGCACCGGTGCGTCCGTCCGCTTCGACTCCCTGACCGTCCGCTATCCCCAGAGCGATCGCGCGGCGGTCGATGGCGTGTGCCTCGACGTTCCGGCCGGCAGCTTCACCGTCGTGCTGGGTCCGTCGGGGTGCGGCAAGAGCACGCTGCTGCGCAGCGTCAACCGGTTGGTCGAACCGACGGCCGGACGCATCTTGCTCGACGACGCGGACGTCGGGGCCGGCGACCCGGTCGAACTGCGTCGCGGGATCGGGTACG
>DATCDS010000140.1:0-9937 GCA_036510515.1 Vulcanimicrobiaceae bacterium | reverse complement strand
CGGCAAAGTCTTGGGCCTGATCCTGGGCTCGCACGAGTCCAAATATCCGGCCTTGCGCGAGCTGGTCAGCGGGCCCAACCTCGACGCGGACCGCATGGACTACCTGCTGCGCGACGCCTACTTCACCGGCGTGCAGAGCGGACGCTACGACGCGGACCAGCTGGTCGCATCGCTGCGTTTGATCGAACACGACGGGAGCGTCGTGCTGGGCATCGATGCGCGCGGCGTCGTCGCGCTCGAATCCTTCGTGCTGGCACGGTACATGATGTTTGCTTCGGTCTATTTTCACCATACGACACGCATGTTCGAGCGCATCCTGCAGGACGTCTTACGCGAACTCTGGCCCGATCCGCACGCGCTGGATCCGATCGGCGAGTTCTTGGGCTGGGACGACTTCCGCGTCCTCAACGAACTGCGCGACGCGCGCAGTCAGTCCGCGCAGGCATTGCGCGATCGAACCCTGCTCTATCGCCTGGCAGACGAATTTAATGCAGAGAGCGACCTGCGCGAGTTCGAACGCCGCGAGCGCGAACTGCGCGCGGAGTTCGGCGACGAGAACGTGTGGGCCGACGAACAGTCGCAGGTGTTACACCGCCTGCCGCTGACCGCCTCGGACGACCGCCCGACGGTCTGGGTGCAGACCAAGACCGCCACGATCGACGCCCGCGTGGCCAGCGACCTCATCGCCAAGCTCTCCGGAAAGGCCTATTGGCGCAAACTCTTCGTTCGCCGCGCGGGAACCGGAACGAACGCACGCTAACTTTCCCGCCATGAAGTACGCTGTGCGCGTCTGCGCCTGGATCGTCTTGGCGGCGGCATATGCCGGCACCGCCGTCGCCGCCCCGGGGCCCAAGTTTCACCCGCGGCCGTATGGCCGCGGCGGCGCGGTCTACCGGAAAACGGCGATCTCGCCCTATCGGTTCGACAACACCCGGCTCGACCTGCGCTTCGACTTCGGAAAAGGGATCGTCTACGGCCACGAGACCGTCACGATTCGCCCCAAGGCCGATGGCCTGACCGTCGTTCCGTTCGATAGCGTCGGAATCGTGTATTCGGCGGTCACGGTCAACGGCCAGCCGGTTCAATATCGCGCCGATTCGTCGCACCTGTACGTGTCGCTCGCCCAGCCTGCCAACGTCAACGACGCGCTGACGATCGAGGCGACCTATACGGCCACGCCCACGCGCGGCATCTACTTCATCCGCCCCGACAACTACTATCCCAAGATGCAACCCGAGATTTGGTCGCAAGGCGAAGCCATCGATAACCGCCGCTGGTTTCCAACTTGGGACGAGCCCAACGAAAAGACGCCCGTCGAACAGGCCATCACGGTTCCCAACGGATGGGAAGTCACCGCCAACGGCGCTCTCAAAGCCCACAGCGCCAACGCCGACGGCACGACCACGTGGGATTGGGTGATGGCCAAACCGATTTCCACCTACCTGGTCGCCTTTAGCGCCGGTCCGTACGCGCACTTTCACACGGTCACGCTACGTCCCAACGGCACGCAGATTCCCGTCGACTATCTGACCTCGCACGCGGACGCAAAATGGGCGACGCTGTGTTTCGGCAACACGCACGATATCGTCGCCTTCTTCCAAAAGACGATCGGCATCACGTATCCTTGGCCCAAGTACGATCAAACGACCGTCGAGCGCTTTACCGCCGGCGGCATGGAGAACGCGTCGGCTACGACCCAAACCGAGCTGGCGATCCATCCGCCCAGCTACGATGCGGTAAACTCGTGCAACGGTTTGGTCTCGCACGAACTCGCTCACCAATGGTGGGGCGACGACGTCACGATGAGCGATTGGTCCAACGTCTGGATCAACGAAGGCTACGCGACCTATTTTCAGGAGCTCTGGTCCCAGCATTTCTACGGCGACGCCGAATTCCAATACGAGCGCTATCACGCTCAGCAGGGTTATTTCGGCGAAACCAAACGCTATTGGCGTCCGATCGTCGACTACGTCTACAACTCGCCGATGGATTCGTTCGACGACAGCGGCTATCAGCGCCCCGGGCAAGTACTCCATATGTTGCGCTATATGGAGGGCGACGCGCGCTTCTTCAAGGCGCTGCACGATTATCTGAGCGCCTACGAAGGCAAGAACGCGAGCACCGGACAGTTCTTCGCCGCCATCGACGCGTCGCTGGGTGAAAACCTGGACTGGTTCCAGCACGAGTGGTTCTTCCGTCCGGCCTATCCACACTATTTCGTCAAGCAGTCCTATAACGCCACGGCCAAGACGCTGACGCTCGACATCAAACAGCTCACGCACGATGGGCCGCCGTTCCGAATGCCGATCGTCGTCTCGGTCTACGTCGGCGGGGCCGGTCGCGACTTCCGATTCGTCGACGACCGGACGCGCCAGAGCGTAACGATCCCCAACGTCGCCTCGCAGCCGCAGATGGTCCTGTTCGATCCCAACAACAACGTCATCCGCCAACTCGACTACGTCAAGAGCGTCCAAGAGTTAGGGTATCAGACCCTGCACGCGCCCTACGTAAGCGATCGCCTCTGGGCCATCGCCCAGTTGGGCAACGCGACCGGCAACGATCGGGGGCTGGCGCGCCAGTTCGTGCGCGACGCCGTCATTCACGATCCGTTTTACGGCGTGCGGGCCGACGCGCTCGACGCGGCCGCGTCGCTCGACGACGCCGGCACGATCGACTCGGGGCTCTTCGACGGCGACATCCGCGTGAAGATCGCCGCCGCCAACGCCGTGGGCGAGCTGGCGCATCCCGACGATGCGATGCTGCGCGCCGACCTCAAGACGATGACGACGGTGCGCAACGCCTTGGTGGCGGGCGCGGCGTACGCCGGGCTGGGCGCGACCAAGGCGCCGGGCCTCTATCCCACGCTGCTCGCCGGGCTCAAGCGTCACGCATTCCGCGAACCGATTATCCGCGGCGCGATCTCCGGCTTGCAAGCCTACGACGACGCAGCCGCGATTGCGGCGATCCGCCCGTTCGCGGCGTACGGGGCCGATGAAAGCGTTCGTCCGGTCGCCATCGCGGCGCTGGGCGCCCTCGCGCACGGGCATCCGGCCAGCGTGCAGTCGCTGCTGCTGCGCATCGCGCAGAACGATCCGTACTACCGCGCGCGTTCGGCCGCCGTCCGCGCGTTGGGCAAACTCGGGCAAGCCTCCGCGATTCCGGCGTTGCAATCGATCCAGCGCGACGACACGGAAGATAGCGTGCAAAGTGCCGCCTGGGATGCCGTCGCCGACATTAAGGACGCACAACGCAAACCAAAGCGCTAGCCGCGATCGCGTTCGCGCTGGCAGGCGCGCTCGTTTCGTGCTCGCCGACCGATCGCGGGACGATTCTGCGCGAACTGCGCGCGCAGTTACCCTCGGCATATCATCGTTGCGTCCCGCTGGGTTGGAATCCGGTTCCGATCGACGGCTCCTACGTCCGCGGCTACGGCGTCGAGCTGGATGAAACGTGGTGGTATCTGCCGCCCCTGTGGACCGGCAAAGTCCTCACCAGCGAGCTCCGCAAACCCGACGCGCGCGTCACCTTCGAACTGCTCAACGTGCTGGAGCGCGCGGGGCTGGTGCAACGGCGGCAGGTTCCCGACGGATATCTCTACCACGTCACGCCGGACGGCTTCGATTACTATTTCGACGACGATCAATTCGGCAACAACCCCGAACACGAACCGTATCTCTGCTACTCCACGATGGTCCCGCAGCGCGTCACCTGGAGCGAGCCCGTCCGGCTCGAGACCCGACAGTTCGAAGCGCGACGGCTCCCGACGTTCCGCGCGGCCTTCGAATGGCAGCCAAGCGCGGATGCCGATTGGGCCGACAATCCGTTCCTGCGATCGCACAGCGTCGTTTTGGGGCCAGCGCGAAGCCCCACGGTCGCCACCTTCGTCAAGTTCGACGCATCCTGGGAACTAGTCGATCTTTCACAAGCGCATACCGACCGCGTCGTGGACCCATCGGTCTGGCCGACCGCGGGGTGGATGCCTTAACCCGCTAGATTGCCGCACCTCGCATTGCCGCTTGCGCTGCGGCAAGTCTGGCGATGGGAACGCGATACGGCGAGCACGAGACGTAGTTCAGGCCAAGCGAGTCGCAGAACGCGATGCTGGATGGCTCGCCGCCGTGTTCGCCACAGATGCCGATTTTCAGATCGCTGGAGACGGACCGGCCAAGCTCGACGGCCATCCGCATCAGGGAGCCGACACCCCGTCGGTCCAATACCTGGAACGGGTCGTCCTTGAGGATCTTCTTCTCCAAGTAGACGGGAATGAACGACCCTTCGGCATCGTCGCGGCTGTATCCGTAGGTCGTCTGCGTAAGGTCGTTGGTGCCGAACGAGAAGAACTGCGCGGTGCGCGCGAGCTCGTCGGCGACGACGCACGCGCGCGGCAGTTCGATCATCGTGCCGACCTTGTAGGTCAGCGTCACGCCGCGTTGGGCCATCACCGCATCGGCGGTTTCGCGAACGGCCGCCGCGGTGAATTCCATCTCTTCGGGCGTGCCGACGCCCGGGATCATCACGTCCGGTCTCGCGTCGACGCCGCGCGCTTTCAGATCGCAGGCGGCTTCAAAGATCGCGCGTACCTGCATCGCGTAGATTTCCGGATAGACGATGCCCAAACGGCAGACGCGCAGGCCGAGCATCGGGTTTTGTTCGTGCAGCGATTGGACGCGGCGCAGCAACCGTTCTTTCTCCACGCGCTGCGCCGATTCGGCCCCGACGGTCATCTGCAGTTCGGTCGTTTCGACCAGCAGCGTTTCCAGCGACGGCAAAAACTCGTGCAGGGGCGGATCCAATAAACGGATCGTGACCGGGTGGCCGGCCATCGCTTCGAGGATGCCCGCGAAATCCTCGCGTTGGAACGGTAAGAGCTGCGCGAGCGCCGCTTCGCGTTCGCCCGTGGTATCGGCCAGGATCATCGCTTGCACGACCGGCAAGCGGTCCTGCTGCATGAACATGTGCTCGGTGCGGCACAGGCCGATCCCAACGGCACCCAACTCGCGCGCCTTGCGCGCGTCCTGCGGCGTATCCGCGTTGGCCCACACGTGCATGCGCGACGCGCCGTCGGCCCACGACAGAAAGCGCGCGAGCCACTCCGGCAGCACGCTGGGCGGGTCGATCAGCGTCAGCGCTTCGAGGATGACGTCGCCGGTCGTGCCGTCGATCGTGATCGAGTCGCCTTCGTGCAACGTCGTCGTCCCCACGGTCAGCGTTCGCCCGTGCCGGTCGACGCGGATCCCGTCGCATCCCGCCACGCACGGTTTGCCCATGCCGCGAGCGACGACGGCCGCGTGCGACGTTGCGCCGCCTTTTTGCGTGAGGATGCCGCGCGCGGCAATCATACCGTGTACGTCGTCGGGCGCGGTCTCGACGCGAACCAAGATCACATCCTTGCCGTCTTCGCCCCACGCCTGCGCGGTGTCGGCATCGAAGACGATCTGTCCGCTGGCCGCACCGGGAGAGGCGTTGAGGCCGGTGGCTACAGCTTGGTACGACTGCGACGGATCGATACGCGCATGGAAGAGCTGGTCCAGCGACGCGGCGTCGACGCGACGTAAGGCTTCGGTCTTATCGATGAGATCTTCGTCGACCATATCCAACGCGATGCGCACGGCGGCCTCCGCGCTGCGTTTGGCGCTACGCGTCTGGAGCATGTAAAGCGTGCCGCGTTCGACGGTAAACTCCATATCCTGCATATCGCGATAGTGGCGTTCCAACTTGTCCGCGATCTCGACGAACTGCTTGTAGACGCTCGGCTGCGACCGTTCGAGATCGACGATGCGTTCGGGCGTGCGTATGCCGGCGACCACGTCTTCGCCCTGAGCGTTTCGAAGATATTCACCAAAGAGAAGGTGCTGACCGGTGTTGGGATCGCGCGTAAAAGCTACGCCCGTACCCGAATCGTCGCCCATGTTGCCAAAGACCATCGCTACGACGCTGACCGCCGTTCCGCCGTCCGCGGAGATCTTATTGAAGCGACGATAGTCGATCGCGCGCTTGGAGTTCCAAGATTCGAAGACCGCGTGGATCGCCAGACGTAGCTGCTCGTCGACGCCCTGCGGGAACTCCCGCCCGCCGGTCTCGCGCACGATTTCTTTGAATTCGGCAACCAGCGAGCGCCATGAAGATTCGTCGAGTTCGGGATCGTCGTGCACGCCCAGTTCGCGTTTGCGCCGTTCGATCGGTTCTTCGAAGCGGCGCTGGTCGATTTCCAGCACGACCGTGGAGAACATCGCGATGAACCGGCGATAGGCGTCCCACGCAAAGCGCGGGTTGCCGGTCAGCGTTGCCAGCCCTTCGACCGTGAGATCGTTGAGTCCCAAGTTGAGGATGGTATCCATCATGCCAGGCATCGATTCGGCCGCGCCGCTGCGCACCGAAACCAAGAGGGGGTTGGCGGCGTTGCCGAACAGCTTCTTGCTGCGGCGTTCGAGCACGCGCATCGCGGAGTAGACCTGCTCGTCCAGGCCTTTGGGGAAACGGCCACCGGCTGCAAAAAATTCTCTGCATGCTTGCGTGGTGACCGTAAATCCGTGCGGAACCGGCAGGCCGGCCGCGGTCATCTCCGCTAGGCCGGCACCCTTGCCGCCGAGAAGGTCGCGCATCTTCGCGCTGCCCTCCTCGAAAAAGTAGACGTACTTGCCGCTACCGCGTGACGCGCTCGCGGAGGTAGGTATCGAGCCGATCGATTTCAATGCGTTCTTGCCTCATCGTGTCGCGCTCTCGAACCGTGACCGCACGATCCTCGAGCGTCTCGTAATCAACGGTCAGACAGATCGGCGTGCCGATCTCGTCCTGCCGACGGTAGAGTTGACCGATGTTGCCTTCGTCGTACTGCGTACGGAACGACGGACGCAACCCTGACTCGATCGCCCGTGCGCGCTCAACCAGTTCCGGTTTGTTGCGCGCCAGCGAGAAGACCGCGACTTGTACGGGCGCGATCCTTGGGTCGAACCGCAGGACGATGCGTTCGGTTTGCTTGCCGTTGGGGTCGACCGAAATCTCCCGTTCGTAAGCATCGATGAGCATCGTTAAGGTCGTGCGGTCCATCCCTGCCGAACTCTCGATGAGTAGCGGCGTGTAGTGGCTCTTGCTCGCTTCGTCGAAGAAGCGAAGGTCCTTCTTAGATAGCTCCATGTGAGCGTCTAGGTCGTATGTACCCCGGTGGGCGATACTTTCTAACTCCCCCCAGCCCCAGGGGAACAAATATTCCACATCGACGCCCGCTCTGGCGTAGTGGGGGCGCTCGGCGTCGGTCAGCTCGTAGAACCGCAGGCGCTCGGGCTTGACGCCGTAGTCGGCGTACCACTGTTTGCGGCGATCGACCCACTCGCGGAAGGCGTCCATGTCCTTGCCGTCGTCGGGGACGAAATACTCCAGTTCGGCTTGTTCGAACTCGCGCAGGCGATAGGTGAAGTTGCCCGGCGTGATCTCGTTGCGAAACGCCTTGCCGATCTGTGCGATCCCGAACGGCGGCTTCTTGCGCGCGCTCTGGTAGACGTTCTTGAAATTGACGAAGATGCCCTGAGCCGTCTCCGGGCGCAGGTAGGCCTCCGACGCCGTATCTTCCATCGGGCCGATCCAGGTCTTGAGCATCAGGTTGAAGTTGCGCGGCTCCGTAAACGAGTTCTTACTGCCGCAATCCGGGCACTGCGCCGCATCCTTAAGGTGATCGAAGCGAAAGCGGTGCTTGCAGACCTTGCAGTCGACCATCTTGTCGTGAAACGCATCGACGTGCCCCGACGCTTTCCAGACCAGCGGGTGCATGAGGATCGACGAATCGAACCCGACGACGTCGTCGCGCAGTTCGACGTTCTCGCGCCACCACGCATTCTTCACGTTGCGCTTGAGAATCGCCCCGAGCGGCCCGTAATCGTAGAACCCGCCCAGCCCGCCGTAGATCTCGCTGGACTGAAAGATAAAACCGCGACGCTTTGCCAGCGCCGTAATTTCCTCCATCGTCACCCGCGCCTGCGGCGCCCCACTCTCCATCGCCGCCAATAGTTTCCGCTCCGCTGCCCCGCCCCTGCCCGCGGGTATGTCCACCCGCGCCCGGTGTCACGAACGTCAGGACACGTCATGGTGGAGCGGGAGGTCCGAAGGACCGCAATCGGCGCCGCGGGTAGATTTGGGCTATAGCGGGTGTCATGGTGAGCGTCGCGAGCGAAGGCGAGCAGAGTCGAACCATGGGCGCATTGCAGGGCGTGCTGGCATGCAGCTCAAGCGCAAAACGGCAGATCGCGTGCGCGCTCGTTGAGGGGGACGATCGCTTCTCCGTCTCTCGCAACAAACGCCACGCCGTTCTCCTGCAAGATCGTCGAAACGAACGACGACCGCCGGTCAGGCATCGTGCCGAACGCAAGAACCGGCTCGGCCCCATCTAACTCCTTTCGATAGCGGACGCGATAATCGAAAAGCTGTCCCATGCCGTAGCGCATCCGGTCGACGGCGGCCGTCGGATCGTTGAGACTCTTGGCTTCGATCAAAAACCGGCGTTCGCCCACGCGCGCATATAGGTCGACGTTGTTGTTGTACCAGGTCGAGCCGCCAAGGTTCTCGGCCCGCTGCCGGATGAGTTCGAGCGTCCGGTTGTGATCCTTACGCGCTCGCTCTTGAAGCGCTGCGGATTCATAGACGCTCGGCAAAGCCTTCCCGCTGGGAACGTAGCCGGTGCCCTCGGGAATTTCATAAATCTGCCGAAAGACGTCCACCGGAACGGCAATGGGCGATCGATAGTCCGCCAGCACCGCGGTTTCGGTCGTCACAAGCGGCGAAAACTCGCGACTCGACGAGATACCGCCATGCATCAAGATTCGAAAATACGCCGTCTCTCGAATCGGCCGAGCCGCACTTTGAAACTGCGGCTTCTGCACGTTCTCGTTTTCCAAGAATACTCCGGAGGCTTCCCGCAAAGGAACCGGCTGCAAGAACCGCTCGTACCAGGCGATCGGCACGTAGTAGTGGTCGTCCCGGAACGGATCGTCGAACGACGCACCCAGAACGCCATGCCCGATATAAGTCGAAGCCTCTTCCGGCGCGGCGCCGCCGGTAATAGATGAATTTCTCGTAATCCGCAATACGAGAACGGTACTGCCTCGGATAATGATAGATCACGCCCTCGCGATCCAGGTATTTAGGGTCGCCCTGCCACGTGCGTTGACTAAGAACGATGGGCACGATCTATCTGCGAATCCTATTCATGCGGTCAAATTTTGAAGTGCAAGCTCAAGCCTCGATGCGTTGCGACCGGGTAGATGTGAACCTGCTTCTCTTGATAGATGCTGTACGCGTTCATTGCGAGGGCGGCCAAACCGATTCCGCCCAGCACGTACCACAATGCCGCGGAGCGATGTTTGCGGCTCGCCGCCTGTGTCGTTGGCGGCGCAGGACTGGGCGACGCTGCTGGAGCAGGCGATACGGCGGCGCTGCCGGGTAGTTGCGCGCCTGCCGACGCGGGGCGCACGGCAAGACAGGCTGCGAAAGCTACCACGGCGACAAACGCAACGAGTCGATTCATGAAAATGCCCATACCATCGCCGTTCGCGGGCCGTCAGGCTCGCCCTCTCGAGAAGATGAGGACTCGAATATGCTGCAGCGAACGTTCGACGCCATGGTGAAACGCCTCGTATGCGCCGTCGGAGCCGCGCTCTTGCTCGCGAGCTGCGGATATCCGACCGTGCACTTCAAAGCGCCGCCGGGGTGGACCGATGGCGCGGCCGCAATACTTCCCCTGTGGATCGTGCCGCACGAATTCAAAGACCTGGCCGACCCGGCGCAACTGATCGTCCTCGCGCGCGCGCCGGAGTCCTCGCCGCCAAGGCGACTCGTTGCGCCTTGGATGGCAATCCACATTTGCGGAAACCATCCGGCAGCGCTAACGCGGTTTAAGGGCTCCCTAGGACGCGGAGAGGTTCAAATGGACGCAGTTTACACCGCTTGG
>DATCDS010000139.1:0-2990 GCA_036510515.1 Vulcanimicrobiaceae bacterium | reverse complement strand
ATCGTCGTCGAAAGCACGGTCGGCGGCGGAAGTACGTTTACGTTTTACCAGCCGCTCGAGCGCACCGCCGTCGCGCTTCGCGAATCGCTGCAGGCCACGGGCCGCAGCGAGAAGGACGGTCCTGATGCGGCACAGTTGAAGGTGAGGGAACGCTCCGAGCCGCCCAAAGTGCACGCGCCGGACGACCGTCACTCCGCCGAGGCGGGCGATCGCACCCTGCTTATCGTCGAGGACGATCCGACGTTTGCAAACATCCTCGCCGGGTTCGCACGGGAGCGTTCGTTTAAGGCGATCGTCGCGCACACGGCAGCCGAAGCCATCGAGCTCGCGCGCCGTTTCGTTCCGGATGCGATCACGCTGGATTTGGGTCTCCCCGACACCGACGGGTGGGAGCTGCTCGAGACGCTCAGGCGGGAGTCCGCGACGACCGACATCCCGGTCCACATCATTTCCGGCGACGAGCGCGGCGAGAGCATCGCGGGCTTCGGGACGGTCGCCCACCTCCAGAAGCCCGTGAGCGAGGAGACGCTCACGGCCGCGTTCGATACCCTGCTGGGACTGGCACGCGTCAGCGCTCGAAAAGTCCTGGTCGTCGAAGACGACATGACGCAACTCAATGCGATGGTCAACCTCATCGGCAGCGGTGAGATGACGGTCACGGCCGTAACCAATGCCAACGACGCGCTGGCGGCGCTGGCCGTCGAGCCATACGATTGCGTCGTGGTCGATCTGGGGTTACCCGACCTCGCGGGAGATCAGTTAATCGAGCGCATCCGTACCGACTCGGCCACCGCGCATCTGCCGATCATCGTATACACGGCGCGAGATCTCACGCGCGACGACGAAGCGCGGCTCCGAAAGATTTCGTCGGCGATCGTCGTAAAGGACGGGCGCGCTCCCGAGCGTCTCTTGGACGAACTCCGATTTTTCTTGCATCGCGTCGAATCGGAACTCACGCCATCCAGGCGACACGTCGCGGGCGACCGGCCCGAGTCGCTGAGCGGACGATCGGTGCTCATCGTCGACGACGACAGCCGCAACATCATGGCGCTCGACGCCGCCCTATCGGCCTACGACATGAACGTCGTGAGCGCGGAAGGCGGCCTGGAAGGCATCGAAGCGTTGCGAAACCATCCCGAGATCGATATCGTGCTGATGGATATCATGATGCCCGAAATGGACGGCTACGAGACCATCCGGCGCATCCGCGGCGACGAGCGGCTGCGCGAGGTGCCGATCGTCGCCCTGACGGCCAAGGCGATGAAGGGCGACCGCGAGGCATGCATCGCCGCGGGCGCTTCGGAATACGTGAGCAAACCGGTCGATGTGGATCAGTTGGTAGCGTTGCTGCGCGTATGGCTAGCGCGCTGAAACCCAAGGCCGGGGCGCCCCCCGTCGAGCCCACGCTCGACGAGCGCGAGCTCGAAGAAATCGAGTTGCAGCTGCTCATGGAAGCGATGAGGTGGGCTTCGGGCGGGGACTATCGCGAGTCGAACCAACCGGTCCTGCGCCGCCGCATCGCCGAACGCATGCGCGCCGAAGGTTCGGCGACGATTTCCGCGTTGCAGGATCGCGTGCTGCACGATCGGTCCGCGTTCGTTCGTTTCGTGATCGCGATGTCGGAAGGGCCGCGCGAGCTTTTTCTGGCGCCGGAGTTTTTCGCCGCCGTTCTGGCCAACGTCGTACCGCTGCTGAAAACGTATTCGTTCGTGCGGATTTGGTTTCCGGCCGTGGGGCTGGGGGAGGACGCCTACGCCCTCGCGTGTCTGTTGGCCGACGTCGGTTTGCTCGACCGTTGCGTCATCTACGCGACATCCACGTCCAATGCGGGCGTCGACGTCGCCAAAGAGGGCGCGTATCCGATCGTGTCGGAGCAGGCATTTCGCGCCGCGTTGCGGCGGGCGGGGATCGCCGGCGATGCGGCTAGGTTCGCCGATATTCAGGCCGACGTCGTCGTCTTTAAGCCCTATCTGCGCGAGGCCCTGATGTTCGCCCGCCACAACGCCGCCAGCGACGCCTCGATCAACGAATTTCACGCCATCGTCGCCCGCAACGTGCTGCCGTTATATAACGCGACGGCACAATACCGGATGCATCGCCTGATCTTCGCGAGCCTCGCGCGATTGGGATTCCTCTGCTTGGGTCCCGGCGAGACACTGGCCGGTAGCGTGCACGAAGGGGCCTTTCGGCAGGTCGTCAGCGATCAACCCATCTATCGCCGCATGCGCTAGCCGAGGAGCATCTATGACCGTCAAACTTGGAGTCGTCGGCCACTTCGGCCTAGCGGTTCGCGATCCAAAGTCCAGCGCCGCGTGGTGGTGCGAACGCTTCGATCTTAAGGAGCTGTTTGCATTTGAGGAAGGCGTCGCGATCGGCAACGATGCCGTGACGATCGCCCTGCACGCCGGCGTCCCGCATCCGGGTACGCTGGATCACATGTCGTTTCACGTCGCGGACCGAGCGGCGCTCGAACGGGCGCTTTCCGAACTGCGCACCGGCGGCGTGAAGTTAGAGGACCCGGGCGACGAAATCGGGCCCGAAGCCCCCGGCTCGCCCAACGTCGGCCTGTGGTTCCACGATCCCGACGGCTACCGCTGGGAGCTCTCCGTTCAGGTCTAAAGCGCGTCTCTAACGTGCGGCGACGACGATCGGCTTTTTGTTGACATTTTGTGTGTATTAGTGTATTAAGACACAAGGACACAATGCGAACCGACGAATTGCGACTCGACGATCGATCTCCGGTGCCCGTCTACGTGCAGTTGGCAGAACAAGTGCTGCACGCGCTGGCGCGAGGGTCGTTGCGTAACGGCGACCGGCTTCCGGCGGTGCGGGAAGTTGCCGCAGCGCTGGGGGTCAATCCCAATACCGTCAATCGCGCGTACGCGGAGTTAGAACGCGACGGCGTCCTGGAAACCAAACGCGGGCGCGGAACCTACGTCGCTAAAGGCGGCAGGGCCCGCGGCAAACCCGCCAGCGGGCAAATCGACGAG
>DATCDS010000138.1:0-3452 GCA_036510515.1 Vulcanimicrobiaceae bacterium | reverse complement strand
AGGATCGCGCAGATCTCATCGTCGCTGGGAAGCGCGCCTTCGAACGCGATCATCCGGCGAAGTCGGGTGGATACATCCCCATCGAGTGGTAGCCCGAATCGACGAAATGCACGTCTGCGGTGATCGCGCGCGCCAAGTCCGAAGCCAAGTAGACGGCGGTGTTGCCGACATCTTCGGCGGTGACGTTGCGGCGAAGCGGTGCGACCTTGGGCACGACGTCGAGAATTTTCGAGAAACCGCCAACCTGTCGCGAGCTGGCGGTCTTGATCGGTCCGGCCGAGATCGCGTTGACGCGGATGCCGCGATCTCCCAAATCGTAGGCGAGATAGCGAACGATCGATTCGAGCGCCGCCTTGGAGATGCCCGCGATGTTGTAGTTGGGAACGATCGCCGTCGATCCCAAGTAGGTCATCGCCATTACCGAGGCGCCGTCGTTGAGGTTCTCGCGCAACCCTTGTACCAGCGCGATCAGCGAATAGGACGAGATGTCCAACGCCTGTTTGAACCCGGCGCGCGACGTATCGTATACTTTGCCCGCAAGATCTTCCTTATTCACGAACGCGATCGAGTGGACGAGAACGTCGAGGTTCCCGAAGCGCTTCCCGATATCGTCGCGGACCGCAGCGATCGATTCGTCCGAGGAAACGTCGCACTCGACGACCGGTCCCCCACCCAGTTCGGCGGCAAGTTTCTCGACCTCGTCGCGGACCCGCTCGCCCTGGTAGGTCAGCGCGATCTCCGCGCCGTGGGTGTGGAGAGCCCGCGCGATGCCCGTGGCGATGGACCAGCGATTGGCGACGCCGGTGACCAGCGCTCGCTTACCTTCTAAGAGTTTCACGATAGGCTAGATACCATTGCGAGCGACCGCGTCCTCTAGGAGCCTGCTAGAGCGTGACCTGTTCGTACGTGAAGCGCGCTTCCTGGAGGGCGTGGATCGCCCAAACGCCGGCGGGAACCAGTATCGCATTTGGAATCAGTCCGGCGGCCAGTTTGGCGTACGCGGCGTCGTGGGTCGTGCCCAGCGCGTCGGCCAGGCCGGACGCGAACCCATCCGTCGCGTTGTTGCAGACCATGAGTACCGCGCCGCGTTTGGCAAGTGACTCGATCGAAGCGTCGTAGGCGTCGCCTTTGGAATGCAGCCATGGGTTGCCGTCGCCGCCTTTGAGGCTCGACAGTTCCTTGAGACGCGGCATCTTTGCGATCGCCGGAATTATCACATCGTTCCAGACGTTGTCGTTAAAGCCGAACAGGATGGCGTTTCCGTGATAGAGCACGCCCGCCGACGTTACCGACGCCGGCTTTTCGCCTAGCGACTGCTCGTATGCGTTGAGAACGTTGGCGATCGCGTTGAGGAGCAGGCCGTCGGAAAGCGATTCCGCGGCGAACGAGTGGCGGTGTTTGACGTTGCGCGAGACGGTCGCTTCGAAGCGCGTCCGGTCGAAGACGAATCCCGATGGCGGTGCCGGCTTGACCGGTGGGGATGTCGGCGTCGCGGCGCGCAACGCGCCGGCGGGCGCCAACGCCGCCGCGACCGACGATGCGACCAGGAATTGCTTGCGCGATGTCATTGCTGCTCCTTAGAGTGGGATATTGCCGTGCTTTCGCTTGGGGCGCTCGACGCGCTTGCCGCGCAGCATCGCCAGCGACGTGGCGATGACCGATCGGGTTCGCCGCGCTTCGATGACGTCGTCGACGTAGCCGTACTGCGCGGCGATGTACGGGTTGGCAAAACGCTCGACGTAGTCGTCGATCAGTTCTTTGGTCTTTGTCGCGCTATCTTTGGCGGCGGCGATCTCGCGGCGGAAGATCGTCTTGACCGCACCCTCGGCCCCCATCACCGCAACCTCGGCGGTCGGCCACGCCAGATTGACGTCGGCCCGTATGTGTTTGGACGCCATCACGTCGTAGGCACCTCCGTAAGCCTTGCGCGTGATGATCGTGATCTTGGGAACGGTGGCTTCGGCAAAGGCGTAGAGCAGTTTGGCACCGTGCGTGATGATGCCGCCGTATTCCTGATCGGTCCCCGGCAAGAAGCCCGGAACGTCGACCAAGGTCACCAGCGGGATGTTGAACGCATCGCAGAAGCGCACGAAGCGCGCGGCTTTGATAGACGACTTGATATCCAGCACGCCCGCGAGCACGTTGGGTTGGTTGGCGACGATGCCGATGCTCTGTCCGCCAACGCGGCCGAAGCCGCAGATGATGTTGGGCGCGAACGTCGCATGAATTTCCAAAAACTCGCCGTCGTCGAGAATCGGCTCGATGACGCCGTGCATATCGTACGGTTTGTTGGGCGAATCCGGAACGATCCCGTCGAGTTCGGGAATTTCGCGCTGCGGATCGTCGCCGGTTTGGACCGTTGGCGGATCCTCGAGATTGTTCTGCGGGACGTACGAAAGCAGCGCTCGCGTCAGATCGCACAGTTCGTCCTCATCGGCGGCGACCATATGGGCGACGCCGCTCTTGGACGCGTGGGTCGTCGCACCGCCCAAGGCCTCGAAGGTGACGTCCTCGCCGGTGACCGTCTTGATGATCTCCGGACCGGTGATGAACATTTGGGAAATCTCGCGCGTCATGATCACGAAGTCGGTGATGGCGGGCGAGTAGACGGCGCCGCCCGCGCACGGCCCCGCGATCAAGCTGATCTGCGGGATGACGCCGCTAGCTTGAACGTTGCGCCAGAATATCTCGGCATAACCGCCCAAAGAGACCACGCCCTCCTGAATGCGCGCGCCGCCCGAATCGTTGATGCCGATCATTGGGGATCCCGTGCGTACCGCCAAGTCCATCACTTTGCAAATCTTCTCGGCGTACGCTTCGCCCAGCGATCCGCCCAGCACGGTGAAGTCTTGCGAAAACAGAAAGGCCTGTCGTCCGTCGATGGTCGCGCGACCGACGATCACGCCGTCGCCGAGAAACTCCTTCTCATCTAAGCCGAACGCGTTGGTGCGGTGAACGACGAAGCGATCGAACTCGGTGAACGATCCCGGATCGACCAAGGCGTCGACGCGTTCGCGCGCGGTGCGTTTACCGCGCGCGTGCTGTTTTTCGACGGCCGCCGATCCGGCCGGCTGCCGCGCGAGCTCGCCTTTGCGCGCCAACTCCGCGTACTTATCGTCGTGACCTTTCATTCGTGGGGCGCGTTGGCGCCCGGCCCGCGCAAGCCCTTGTCTAGCGCGCGCCGCGGCGTGCGCAGGAAGAACGCGAGCGGCGTGAGGACCAGCGTTACCACGCCCAGGCTCCAGAACGCGTCGGCAAACGCCATCGTGGAGGCTTGTTGCCCGACCAGTGCGGCCAGGGAGGGCAGCGACGCATGTGCTTGCAGGGCGCGCGCGACGGCGACGCTGCCCAAATTGATATTCCCGGCCAGCGCGTCGAGGTGAAACGCGCTGCGCCGATCGAGCAGGGTTACGAGCGACGCGGTCGCGATCGATCCGCCCAACTGCTGGCAG
>DATCDS010000137.1:0-2147 GCA_036510515.1 Vulcanimicrobiaceae bacterium | reverse complement strand
CTCCAGCGCGCGGTCGGCGAGCACGCGTTCGGTGCCCTCAACGATCACGAGCCTGCCGATTGGCGGGGTCTTGTCGACGAAATCGTAAAACTTCACGACGGCGGCAGCTTGCCCAGATACGGCGGACGGATCACGCCATATTCCGTGACGAAACCAGCGATCAACGCAGCGGGGGTCACGTCAAAAGCGGGGTTGTAGACCGACGCGTCGTCCGGCGCCGCGCGCGTGCCCGCATACGAGGTCACCTCTTCGGATCGGCGCTCTTCGATCGCGATCTGGGTACCGTCGGCGATCGCGCCGTCGAACGTGGTTCGCGGTGCGGCGACGTAGAACGGAATCTTATGATACGCCGCGAGAATCGCCAGCCCGTAGGTGCCGATCTTGTTCGCGGTATCGCCGTTCCGCGCGATTCGATCCGCGCCGACGATTACCACATCGATTTCCTTACGCGCCATCGCGCTGGCCGCGGCGCCATCGACCTGCAGGGTCGCCCGCACGCCGGCTTGCTGCAGTTCGAAATACGTCAAGCGCGAGCCTTGCAGCAGCGGGCGCGTTTCGTCGACGAAGACGTGGGGGCGTTTCCCCGCACGTTGGGCGGCGATGATCACGCCGAGCGCGGTGCCGCCGCCGGCCGTGGCGATGGGCCCGGTATTGCAATGCGTAAGAACGCGCCCGTCTTGCGGAATCAATGCGAGACCGGCTTGCGCGATGGCGGCGTCCATGGCGATCTGCTCGTCGTGGATTGCGCGCGCCTGGGCGAGCATGTCGTCGGAGGCCAAGACGCGATCGACGGCCCAGGCCAGATTTACCGCCGTCGGACGTGCGTCGCGCAGCCGCCGCGCTGCCGCGGCAAACGCATCGTCATCGGCTATCGTCGTTCGCAGCAAAGCGACGCCGTAGGCGCCAAAAACGCCGATGCACGGCGCGCCGCGCACGGCCAGCGTCGTGATTGCACCTTCGATCTGCTCGACCGTGCGCGCGCGCTCGTAACGAATCTCGGCCGGCAATAGCCGCTGGTCGAGATAAACGACGGCATCGCCATCCCAGGCCACCGCGGAAAGATCGATCGAATCAGGCACGCCCGACCTTTCGACCCAACGTCGACGCCCGCCCTGGGCGTCGTCGAGCGTTAGACCAGCGCGGGAGACGGGACGTGGGCCGCGTAGCAGGCGCGGCAATAGACCGGCCGATCGCCGCGCGGGCGGAACGGCACGGTGGTCGTCACCCCGCATTCCGCACAGACGGCCTCGACGTTGGGGCGTTGGGCGCCGCTCTCGGCGCCGGCGCGGCGCGCCTGGCGACATTCGCGGCAGCGCTGCGGTTGATTCGCAAAGCCTTTGGCCGCGAAAAACTCCTGTTCGCGGACGCTGAAAACAAACGGCTTGGTGCAGTCTTTGCAAGTGAGGGTCAGGTCTTCCACAGGAGAGCCTCCACACATAGTTGGGACCCGCGAATTGCGACAGAAGTCGGACGAACCCCTTGCTTGCCTGGGAACTACGCCATCGCGACCAAGGCCGCCGCAGCCACCGCCGCTTCGTAACCCTTGTCGCCACGCTTGGGATCGGCGCGTTCTCGCGCCTGCTCGAGCGTATCGGTCGTCAGGACGCCGAAGCCGATGGGGGTGCCGGTGGCCAACTGCACGTCCATAATGCCGCGCGCGCATTGCCCCGCGACGAAATCGAAGTGCGGCGTTTCGCCGCGAATGACGACGCCCAGCGCGACGACGCCGTCGTACTGCTTGCGATCGATCAGTTTGCGGCAGGCCAGCGGCAGTTCGAAACAGCCGGGCACGTCGTAGGCGTCGACATCACCATCGGCGACACCGCAGGCCGCAAGCGCTCGCCGCGCGCCGTCAACCAGTTGGTCGGTCAGATCGCGATAGAACCGCGCGGTCACGATCGCGAAGCGATTGCCGGCGCAATCCGGCAACGCGTCCGACGCCGGCTCGCGTTTCAAACCGCGGCCTCGTCGTCGAGCATGTGCCCGAGCTTCGCGCGTTTGGTTGCCATATAATGCCTGTTGTGCGCGGTCGGTACCGTCTGCATGGGGATGCGTCCGGTGATCTTGAGACCGTACCCTTCCAGCCCGAAGATCTTGCGGGGGTTGTTGGTGATCAGCTGCATTTCTTTGATCCCCAGATCGGCTAG
>DATCDS010000136.1:0-9081 GCA_036510515.1 Vulcanimicrobiaceae bacterium | reverse complement strand
ACGATCGTCTATCACGCCACCGCGATCGGCGCGCTCTACGTCACGATGCGCCAGTTTCCGACCATGAACGGTTGGGACTTTCGCGAGATGTTCTTTCTCTACGCGCTGTGGATGCTCGGGCACGAGATCCACAACGCCTTCTTCTTCAACGTCGTCAGCGTGCCCGACTTCGTGCGCGAAGGCCGCTTCGATCGCTTCCTGGTGCGTCCGCTCGATACGCTCTTCCAAGTGCTGACCGTTCCCGCGCAACTCTTTCCCGACGGGCTGTTCCTGGCGATCGTGACGTTCGTCGTCGCGACGATCGCCGTCGGCGTGCGCGTGGATGCGGGCTTCATCGCGCTGGTACCGCTCGTCGCGATCGGCGGCGCGCTGATCGACTTCGGTATTTCGTTGATGTCGGCCACGATCGCGTTCTGGTTCGTACGCGTCGACACGCTGCGCTGGGTGCTGATTTCGCTGGAACAAGACTTCACGCGCTACCCGGTGAGCATCTACGGGCGCGGCGTGCAGATCGTCTTGGCCTTTCTCTTGCCGTTTGCATTCATGAACTACTTTCCGGCGACGTACTTCCTCCAGAAAGTCGACCTCGGGCTGCACCTCAACCCGGTCGTCGGCCTGCTGACCCCCGTCATCGGCTTGGCCTGGTTCGGCGTCGCCTACGCGTTCTGGCGCCACGGCCTCAACCACTACCAAGGCACCGGGTCCTAGCGTGTGCCTGCGCCCGCGAACGGGTATGTGATCGTTCGTGTGCATCTGTATCGATCGCTGTGTCATGGCGAGCGTAGCGCCCGGGAGGCGCGGAGTCGAGCCACGCGACGCCGTGATGGCAGCGCGCGGCTCGACTCCGGCGCCTTCGCGCCTACGCTCGCCGTGACACTGGCCTACGCTCGCCGTGACACTGGCCTCTACGCTCGCCGTGACACCCGCGCCATGAGCCGTCGACAAACGCGGGGCGCCTTTATCGGCGCGGCGGCGGGGTTTGCTTTGGCGCCGGCGGCCGGGCTGGCCGCGAACGACGGGGCGCTGCTCGCGCTCGCACGGGGATTCCCCGGCGTGTCGGGCGTGGTGGCGACGACGATGGGACGCGGGGCGCCGCTGCTCTCGCACAATCCTAACGAACGCTTTCCGTCCGCGTCGGTAATCAAGCTGATCGTAATGCTGACCGCGTTCGCGCGCGAGGCAACGTCGCCCGGCACGTTGTCGGATCGTGTGGTCTTCCATCGTGCCAACCTGATCGGCGGATCGGATTTCCTAGCGAGCCAACCCGACGGCGCGACTTTCAGCGTTCTGCAACTGATCCGCCCGATGATTCAACTCAGCGACAACACGGCGGCCAACGCGCTCATCGGACACTTCGGCCTGGCGACCATCAATCGTGTCGGCCGGGCCGCCGGCTTGCATCGCACGCGCCTCGCGCGGCACTTCTTGGACTTCGCGGCGATCGTTCACCACGAGGACAACGTTACGACCGCGGCGGATATGGCGCACCTCGTCTTCGAACTCGAACGCGGGGCGCGCGAGGACGTCGCGACCGTTGCGTCGCCGCGCGCGTGCCGCGCGATGATCCAGATCATGCTCGGCCAAACCGATCGCGAAGGTATTCCCGCGGGAATTCCGCACGGGATCGCGGTCGCTAACAAGACGGGCGCGGTTACTGGCACGCGCAACGACATCGCCATCGTCGATCCGATGGGCAACTCTCCGTTCGTCCTGGCGATCGTCACCAAGGATATCGACGATTACGGCGCAGCCTATCTGCAGATGCGCCGCATCGCGCGCGCGGTCTACCGGCGCGTAGCCGGAACCGATCTTTAGGAGCCTGCCGGACTCCTAACGCGGTTCGATCGTCACGGCGTTCATCGCATCGCCCTTGCGGATCGCATCGAGCACGTCGAAACCGTCGGTCATCTGGCCAAAGACGGTGTATTGATTATCCAGAAAGCGTGCATCGTCCAAACAGATGTAGAACTGCGAGCCGGCCGAATCCGGCATCGACGAACGGGCCATGGCGACCGTCCCGCGAACGTGCGGGCGCGGATTGAATTCGGCGTTGAGGCGATAGCCCGGGCCGCCCGTTCCGTCGCCGCTGGGGTCGCCGCCCTGAACGACGAAACCCGGCTCGACCCGATGAAATTTCAAACCGTCATAAAAACCGGCGCGCGCGAGCTTCACGAACGCCGCGCTATGCTGGGGCGCGTCGTCGGGATAGAGCGTAAAGACGATGTCGCCTTTGGCGGTCGTCAGACGCACCTGCGAGGTGCGGGCGGCCTCCAACAATTCGGAGAGCTCTTGGGCTTGGGGCGGCGCAAACTCGGCCATGTCGGCTCCTTCGTCGTTCGTCGTGGGTGACGGTGGTTTGTGCAAGGGGTACCCGAAGGCCTCGTCGCCCGCGAGCACGGCCAACTTCTGCGCGCGATCCAGCCGCTTGAACCGCGCTTCGCCCGAACGAGCCTCGCGCAGGTCGGGCGGATGCCACCAAGCGGCCAAGCGGATCGGAAGGCGCGAGCGCGTGTAGCGCGCGGCGACGCCGCGGTTGTGAGCGCGCAAACGACGCGCCAAATCGTTCGTATACCCGGCGTAGAGCGAACGGTCGGCACATTCGAGCAGATAGACGGCCGGCCGGTTGGCGGCCCGCTTCATGTTTGATTGGCGGGGATTGCGGAAGAATCCACAGGAACGATTTTCATGATAGACCTCTTCGACCCCCACCAGGCTGGCTCCGACCCGGTCGGTTTACGCCTCCGTTTCCTACCGGACCCTCATTGCAGTCGAATCGTGCGGGAGAGAGTGTTTGAGTACGCGCGCAGCCGCGGCATAGGGTCTCCGATACTCGACGATCTGATGTTTGCGATCGGCGAAGCGATCGCCAACGCCATCGAACATTCGCACTCGCCGTCAACGATCGAAGTGCGTTGCGACGTCGACGACGACAAGATCGTGGCCGCGGTCGTGGACTCGGGTCGCGGCTTCGATTCGGCCGCAGCGGTAGCGAGTCGATTGCCCGACGATTTGGTCGAGCGCGGCCGCGGCCTTCCGATCATGAAGGGTTTCACCGACATCTTCGCCCTACGCAGCATCCCCGGCCAAGGCACCGCCGTCGTCCTGGGCCGTTACGTCCCACGCCCGGCCGTCGCAGGCCTGACTGCTAAGGAAACGCCGGCCACTAGGTGAAAGCCAGCGGCATGGACGCTCGTATCGCCGCCGCTCTGCTCGCCGCCTGTCTTACTTCCACCTCGTCCGGCGCGCGGGCGAGTTCGCCCCCTTCTACCGTTCGAGCCGCGGCCGACCCACGCATCGCGGCGATGGTCGCGGCAATCTCGTCCGGCCGCCTGCGCCAAGACGATACGACGCTGGTCAACTTTGGGACGCGTAACGATTTTTCTGAAACGTCGTCGACGCCGGCGCACGGCGTCTTCGGCGCTCGCGATTGGATCGTCTCGCAGTTCAACGCGATTGCAGCGAACAGCGGCGGACGGATGACCGTTGGCTTGGATACCTACCTGCAGCCCAAGACCGCGCGGACGTCGCGCGACGTCACCGAGTCCAGTGTGGTCGCGACCCTGCAAGGAGACGAACCCGGCCGCATCTACGTGATGTCCAGCCATTACGACGATTGTCACGGCGATTGCACCTCGGGCGACGGCCTGGCTCCGGGCGCCGACGACAACGGATCGGGAACCTCCGCGGTCATCGAGGCGGCGCGCGCGATGGCCTCGACGCATTTCCGCGGCACGATCGAGTTCGTTTGTTTCGACGGTGAGGAGCTCGGTCTGTGGGGCTCGGATCATCTGGCCAAAGCATTGCGCGCGCAGAGCGCACCGGTGCTCGCCGATCTCAACAACGACGTGATCGGGAACTCGACCGGCGGCAACGGAGTGCACGAGCCCAACGTCGTCCGCGTCTTCAGCCAAGGGTTGCCCGACGACGCCAACGTCGCGCGGGTCGATGCGTTTGGAACCGAGAACGATTCGCCGTCGCGCGAGCTCGCGCGCTTCATCGGCGACACGGTGCCGATATATTTGCCGGATTTTCACATACGCCAAATCTTTCGCGCCGATCGCTTCCTGCGCGGCGGCGATCAAGAATCGTTCCAAGCCCAGGAGTTTCCGGCGGTTCGCTTCACCGAAGCACACGAGAATTTCACCCACCAGCATCAAAACGTGCGCATGGAAAACGGGATCCAATACGGCGATCTCTTGCAGTACGTGGACTTCGACTATCTGGCCAACGTCGCGCGCGCCAACGTCGCTGCGCTGGCCACGTTAGCGCTGGGACCGGCGGCGCCCGACCACGTTCGCATGCTCGTTACGCACTTGGGGTACGACACGACGCTGGCCTGGTCGGCCGCGCCGGACGCCGCATCCTACGAAATCGTCTGGCGCGCCACCGACGCGTCACAGTGGCAGCACGCGCGCGGGGTCGGCAACGTGACGACGGCGACCCTTCCCATCAGCAAAGACGACTACGTCTTCGGCGTGCGCTCGGTCGACGGCGCCGGCTTACGCAGTCCCGTCGTCTATCCCGTCCCCGCTCGCTCGTAAAGCGGCAGCCGTCGCCGCGTCCAGCGGCAGCAACGGTGGAATCGGTACCGCCCAAGCCTCATCGTCTCGCACGCGCGCGGTCAGACAGCGCACCGCGGCGATCAGCGGCAGCCCGTCCAGCTTCGCGCGCTCCTCGGCCATGCAGCGTTGCGCCGCGTCGGGAAGTTCGCCGTACCAGACCTCGCGTGCGAGCTGCGGCCACAGGCACACGCTGCCCGAGATACAGCCGGCCGCGCCGGCGCGCTTGGCTTCGAGTAAGTACGATTCCGATCCCGGAAACACGGCCAAGTCCGGATGTCGCGCGATCACCGCGGACTGCAGCGCGCGATCGTTCGAACTATCCTTGAGGCCCACGATCGCTTCGGGAAACTCATCGACCAACCGATCGACCAGGGCGGCGTGAAACGAGATTCCGCTCATGCGCGGGAAATGATAGAGGACGACGCGACCCTCGGGCGGCGGCGCCTGGGCGAAGAGGCGGTCGAAGTAACGGACGATGCCATCGTCACCGGCGTCGCGAAAGAAAAATGGCGGCATCACCAGCGCGGCGGCAAAGCCGAGATCGAATGCGGCGCGCGTCAGCCGCACGGCATCGTCCAAATTTGCAGCGCCGGTGCCCACGATCGCGCGCTCCATCGGGAGACCGCGACGCGCGACGCCTTCCATGAACGCCAGCCGCTGCCCGGCGCTTAGCGACATCGCCTCGCCGGTCGTTCCGAGCAACGCGACGCCGTCGCATCCGTCGCGCAGCAAATCTTCGTAGTACGCAACCGCGCGATCGGCATCGGGCGCGAGGTCGTCGTCAATGGGGGTGAGGGCCGCCGCCCAGATGCCGGCCAGCGGAGCGCTCATCGGCGCGTCAACGCTCCCTTCAAAAAGAATGCGAGGTTGGCCGGCCGTTCGGCCAAACGCCGCATCAAGTACGGGAACCAGTAGTCGCCGAAGGGGATCGCAATTCGCACTCGGTAGCCGCGCTCGACCAATCGGAGCGCCAGCGGCGTAGAAATTCCGTGCAGCAGTTGAAACTCGAAGCGGCCACGCAGCGGCAACCCCAAACGCAGCACGCAGCGTTCGACGTGTGCGACGATGTCTTCATCGTGCGTCGCTATCGCCGTGTAACCGTCGTGCGAAAGCGCCGTCTCGACCAAGCGAATGTAATTGTCGTCGACGTCTTGCTTCTTGGGATATGCGACGTCGGGCGGCTCGAGGTACGCTCCCTTGACGATTCGCACGTTGGGAGCCGACGGCAGCATCGCGTTAAGATCGGCCGCGCTGCGGAACAAACACGATTGGAGAACGCAACCCACGCAGGCAAATCGCTCGCGCAGCCGGCGGTACGCGCTTAGGGTCGCGTCGACGTAAGTCGACTGCTCCATGTCCAGACGCATCGTGTTTCCCGTCTCAAGGGCCGTTTGCGCGATACGCGCGGCATTCTCGAAGGCCAGCTCGGGATCGATATCCAGCCCGACGTGCGTGAGCTTGAACGCGACGTTGGCGTCGACCCCGTCGCGCGCAAAGATTCGCAGAAGTTCGCAGTAACGATCGGCGGCGCCGATCGCCTCGGCGCGGTCGGCCACGCCCTCACCCAAAATGCCGCACGCAACGGCAAAGCCCCGCGCGTTGGCTTCTTTGGCCGCAACCAAGAACTCGTCCGCGGTTTCGCCCGCGACGAATCGCTTCGCTCCCAATCGCATCCCGTAACGCCCGACGGCACGCCGCACTGCCGGGCTCTCCGCCGCCGCCAAGATCGCCGCCCGCAACGGCCGCTCCAACACCGCGCTCATGCCAGCGATTCGTCTATGGCGGCGAGGGTTTGGTCGATGTCCGCGGGCGTATGGGCCGTCGACACGAACATCACCTCGTTCTGCGAGGGCGGCAGCAAAATCTTGCGATCGCGCATCGCGTGGTAGTAACGTGCGTAGGCGGCCTTGTCGGCCGCGCGCGCGTCGTCGTAGTTGCGATTGGGCGACCCCGGACGAAACTTGAAATCGACGATCGACTCGTGCTGAACGACCGCGTAGGGCAGATCCCGCCGCGCGAAAATCGCGCGGATGCCGTTCGTCAAGCGTTTGCCCAGCGCGTCCATCTGGGGGTAGTACTCCGGATGCGTCTCGAGCAGGTCGAGCACGCGATGCGCCATGCCAACGCTAAACGGATTGCCGCCGTGGGTTCCTCCCGTAAAGGCCGATCCAGCCGGCGCGAGCGCCGCCATCACCTCTTCTCGTCCACCGAAACACGCGATCGGGAAACCGCCGCCCATGACCTTGCCCAGCGTGGTCATGTCCGGAAGGACGTCGACGCGCGCCTGGGCTCCGTCTAATCCCAAGCGCAGCCAGGTAATAACTTCGTCGAAGATCAGCACCGCGCCGCAGCGCGTAGCGCGTTCGCGCAAGCCTTGCAAGAAACCGTCGACCGGCGTGACGTAACCCATGTTGCCAACGATCGGCTCGACCAGAATCGCGGCTAAGTCATCCTCGCGACCGCGCAGCAGCGCATCGACGGAGGCCAAGTCGTTGTAGCGCGCGACGGCGACGTCACGCATCACGCCGTCGGGAATTCCGCTCCCGACCGCATCGCGGGTATGCGCGGAGGCGCCGGCATCGAGCAGGGCCAGATCGAAGTGCCCGTGATAGTTCCCCGCAAATTTGAGGATCAGGTTTCGCCGGGTGAACGCCCGCGCGACGCGCACCGCGCTCATCACGGCCTCGGTTCCGGTCGTCACGAAGCGCATGCGCTCCATCGTCGGCAAGTACGCGCGGATCCGTTCGCCAAGGCGCACTTCCTGCGGATGCGTGCTGCCCCACACCAGCCCGTGCGAGGCCAACTCGTCGAGATTCGAGGTCAACGCGGGATGCGTGTGACCGAACAGCAGCGGGCCGTACGCCATCACGTAATCGATGTAGCGCTCGCCGCGCTCGTCGAACGCGTAGGCGCCGCGCGCGTCGGATTGGACGAACGGCGCGCCGCCGACCGACCAGCCCGAACGCACGGGCGAATCGCAGCCGCCCGCCAGCACGGCGGCGGCCCGAAGGGCCGTAGAAAGAGCATCGCTCGGGGCGGTCATCGTCGAGCGGCAGGTTCCGGACCCGCGGCGAGCCGCCCTGCGCCTTGCGTCGCACGCCGATTCCCCGGCCTGGCGTATACTACGCGCAGATGCCGCACGTTGAATTGGAAATCTCCCCGCAAACCAACATCAAAGAGCTAGTCGGGGCGCTCCCCATCGCTGCCGACGTGCTCACGCAGTTCGGCCTGGGCTGTTCGGGTTGCGGCGTCAGCAAGTACGAAACGATCGCCCAAGGTGCGGCCGCCCACGGCCTGCGCATCGAACCGATCGTCGCCGCCTTGAGCCAAGCGCGCCTCTCGGGTTTCGTTCCGCTGATTCCCAACGAGGATCGCGCCCCGGTGCGTCGCGCGCCCGGCGCCTTTTCCGGCCGCGCGAAGATCGCGCGCGTCGTGCCGATCATGTCGGGCAAGGGCGGCGTCGGCAAATCGCTGGTTACCGCGTTGATCGCGCTGGGCTTGCGGCGTAAACATCTGCGCGTCGGCATCCTCGACGCCGACATCACCGGACCGTCGATTCCAAAGCTGTTCGGCTTGCGCACGCCCTTGACGATCGAAGCCGATCCCAACGCGCCCAAGACGTCGCAGGGTAATCCGCAGCCCTTGATGGTTCCAGCGCTCAGCCGCAGCGCCATCGAAATCGTCAGCGCGAACTTGCTGACCGACAAAGAAGACACCGCGATGATCTGGCGCGGCCCGATTCTCTCGGGCGTCATCCGTCAGTTCTACGAACAGGTCTTGTGGAGCGATCTCGACGTCCTACTCATCGATCTCCCGCCGGGAACGTCCGACGCACCGCTGACCGTCCTGCAATCGTTGTCCGTCGACGGTGTCGTCTTGGTCACGATGCCGCAAGCGCTGGCGACGATGATCGTGCGCAAAGCCGCCAACCTCATTCACCAGCTCAAGAAGCCGGTACTCGGCGTGGTCGAGAACATGTCGTACTTCGTCGCGCCCGATACCGGAACGCGCTACGAGATCTTTGGCCCGTCGTACGCAGACAGGGTCGCCGAACTCGCGCAAGCGCCCGTGTTCGCGCGCATCCCGATCGATCCCCAGAAAGCGCGCCTCGCCGACGAAGGGAACGTCGAAGAGATCGACGACCCAATCTGCGACCAACTCGCCACCGCGCTGCTCGCCTCATTCGAAGCCCACCCCAAACCCCAAGAAACGATCTCCCTGCTGTAATCCCGCACCTCCATGCGAGCCCAGTGTCATGGCGCGCGCGGCAGCAGTGTCATGGCGAGCGTAGGCGCGAAGGCGCCGGAGTCGAGCCACGCACACCCAAACGTCGCGTCGGTGGCTCGACTCCGCTCACTGCGTTCGCTACGCTCGCCATGACACAGACAGAGCATTCGCTCGCACGACACGATGCGCAGGCTCGATACCATGCGCTGCGGCGCGCTAGAATAGCTGTTTGCCGTCGCTCCAGGTTTGTAGGACGTTGCAATCGGTGAAGGCGTTGCCGTCGAGCGGGTCG
>DATCDS010000135.1:0-7735 GCA_036510515.1 Vulcanimicrobiaceae bacterium | reverse complement strand
CCCGCGTGCGCGCCGGAATGCCGCTCTGGGGAACCTGCATGGGCATGATCGTCGTCGCACACGACGTCGCAGATATGGAACAGCCCACGCTCGATCTGATCGACATCACCGTGCGCCGCAACGCGTTTGGCCGTCAGAACGATTCCGCAGAAGTCGAACTCCCGATTCCCGCATTGGGCGACGCGCCGTTCCCCGCCGTCTTCATCCGCGCGCCCTGGATCGAACGTGCCGGCCCCGGCGTCGACGTGCTCGCCACCCGCAACGGCCACGGCGTCATGGTCCGCCAAAACAACGTCCTGGGCACGTCCTTCCACCCCGAACTCACCGGCGACAACCGCATCCACCGCTACTTCCTCTCAATGATCGAAGCGTAGGCATGGTGAGCGCAGGACAGCGCCCTTCTTTACAGCGCCGCTCGGTGCGGCTATAATAGTCATATATTATGACCACTGCGAAACGAAAGCGCGTGAGGACCGGGCGCGCCGGGGTCTCGTTGCTGATGCTGCAATCGCGCGAGATCGGGGCGACGGAGTTCAAGGCGCGCTGCCTCGAGCTGATGGATGAGGTCGAACGATTGGGCGCCGAGATCACGATTACCAAGCATCGCCGACCGGTCGCGCGATTGGTCCCGGTGCACGCGAGCACGGGCCGATTCTGCGGTTCGCTCAAGGGCATGGTGCTGGGATGGGGCGACATTGTGAGCCCTACCGGCGAGGGTTGGGAGGGCGATGAGTCCAATTTTACTTGACACCCATGCTGCGGTGTGGGCCGCCGATGGCACGTTGCCCAAATCCGTTTCCAGCGCGATCGATGCCGCCGCCGAGCGCGGCGAGTTGTTGCTTTCGCCGATAACGGCTTGGGAAATCGGGAATCTCGTCCGGAAAGGGCGGCTCTCCCTGCCGCATGACGTTGGGGAGTATGTTCGGACGATGTTCGGACGTCCTGGGGTCGTGACCGCCGCGTTCTCGCCTGCGATCGCGGTTGCCGCAACCGACTTGCCTGGCGCATTTCACGCCGATCCAGCAGATCGCATACTGATTGCCACGGCCGCGGAGTACGGCGCGCAACTCGTCACGCGCGACAAGCACATTCGCGAGTACGCGCGCGTCACAAAACACCTGCGCTGCATCGCCTGCTGACCCCGCTTGGCCGGGACCCAGGGAAAAGGGCCGTTCTCGCTTAAGAATTCGTGGCCATGAGCGAAGTTCTGGTCTTGAACTCGACCTACGAGGCGATGAACATCACCTCGTTTCAGCGCGCGGTCAAGTTGATCTTCGCCGGCAAGGCCGAAATCGTCCACAACCGGGAACGCATCATCGCCTCGGCGACGTTTCAGATGCGCCTGCCCTCGATCATTCGGATGCTCTACTACATCCGCCGCCCGATGCAGAAGGTCGCTCTGACGAAGAAGAACGTGTTGATCCGCGACGATTATACATGTCAGTATTGCGGCCTGCACGGCGAGCGCTTGATGACCGTCGATCACATCCTGCCCAAGAGCAAGGGCGGTCCGTCAACGTGGGAGAATTTGTGCTGCGCGTGCATGCGGTGCAACAACCGCAAGAACAACCGCACGCCAGAAGACGCAAACATGAAGCTCAAACGCAAGCCGCGTCAGCCCAAGTACATTCCGTGGATTCAAGTCAAGCGCAACACCCTGCCCGACGAGTGGCACAAGTTCTTGTTCCTGTACAGCGTTTCGATCGAAGAGCGGGTCGAATCGTAGCTCGCCATGACACTGCTGGCTAGCGAGAGGCTTTGTTGCGGCGGATGGTTAGGGCCGCGTAGAGGATGACGCCGGCCAGACAGCAGACCGTTCCGATCTGCACGGCCGTCGCGCTGCGGAATGCGAACCCGGACCGGTAGCCGTAGGCCCACAGGGCGAAGCCAACGGGCATCAATAACGCCCCGATGGCGAAGATCTTCTCGTTGGCACGAGCTTTGGTCACGTTGACGATGCCCACCGCAAACGACAGCACGGCGACCAGACCGTAGAACCATGGAATCCAAGTCATACCGACCGCCCTTTGGGCTGCGAGCGGGCGTTCCTTCGAGGTGCTGGGGTTCCGTCCACTAAACCGACACGGGCGATGACCCGAAGCGACGCGCGGCTTTGGCTGCCCTTCACCCAGATGCGAGGGTTCGATCCCGCGTCGCGAACGTTCGTGCGCGGGCGCGGGGCGACGCTCGAAGATTCTGCCGGCCGCAACGTGTTCGATGCCGTGAGTTCGATTTGGACGACGATTCACGGACACTGCCATCCCCGTATCGTCGAAGCGATCGCCGCGCAAGCCGCGCGCTTGGATCACGCGACGACGCTGGGCGCGACCAATCCGGTCGCGGAATCGCTGGCGCAACGGCTGTGCGACCTGACGGCGATGGGCCGAGCGTTCTTTGCCGGCGACGGCGCCAGCGCGATCGAGACCGCGCTCAAGATGACGATTCAATATTGGCAGAACGTCGGCCAGCCGCAGCGCACGCGCTTCGTTTCGTTGACCGGCGGATATCACGGCGACACGATCGGCGCGATGAGCGTCTCGGATATCGACGTCTTCAAGGCGCGCTTCGGCGCGGTGACGTTCGAACGGCTTGCGTACGACTCGGCGTCCGGCGTCGTGGATTCCGGCGACGTCGCCGGCGTGATCGTCGAGCCGCTGCTGCAAGCCGCGGTCGGCATGCAGCTCGTCCCGGCCGCGGCGTACGATGCCTTGCGCACCATGGCTCCGCTGCTGATCGTGGACGAAATCGCGACGGGCTTTGGCCGAACCGGAACGATGTTCGCCTTCGAACAACTCGATCTCCATCCCGATATCCTGTGCGTTGGCAAAGGCCTGACCGGCGGCACGCTGGCGCTGTCGGCGACGCTGTCGAGCGCGCGCGTCTACGATGCGTTCCTGGGCGAGCATCGCGAGATGAAGCAGCTCTTCCACGGGCACTCCTTTGCGGGCAACCCGATCGCCTGCGCCGCCGCGCTCGCATCGCTCGCGCTGTTTGAAGAAGAGCGAACGCTCGATCGGGCGGGTCGGATCGCGCGCGACATCGCGCGGCGCGCGGAGTCGTTGCGCGCCCACGCTGCCGTGGGCGACGTGCGTTTTTTGGGCACGATGGGCGGCATCGAGCTGCGGCCCGAAGTCGTTCGGACCGGCGCGGCGGTAAGCGGGGCGTGGCGCGTTACCGATGGGCTGTACGAGCGCGGGCATTTCACGCGACCGATCGGTAACGTCGTGCAGTTGGTTCCACCGTTGTGCTCGACCGGCGAGCAGATCGACGCGTTCTTCGACGCGCTCGAAGCGGAGTTGGCGACGTGAGCTACTTGGAACGCGTCGAGCGACGCCTGGCGGAGATCGCCGCTGCCGGCCAATCGCGCCGGGGGGAATCGCATCAGCCGCAGGGCGTCATCGACTTCTCTTCCAACGACTATCTCGGGCTCTCCACGAATCCGCAGGTGGTGGCGGCGTTAGCGCGCGCGACGCGCGTGGGTTCGGGCGGCGCGAGGCTCTTGGGCGGACGCCATCGCGAACATTCGCTTTTGGAAGAAGAGCTGGCGGCTTGGTTAGGCCGCGAGCGCGTCCTGCTGTTTTCGTCGGGATATTTGGCCGCGCTGGGCGCGATCGCGACGCTGGGCGGCCTCGTCGAACGAATCTACTCCGACGCGCTCAACCACGCGTCGTTGATCGATGGTATCCGCGCGACCGGCTTGCGGCGGACGATCTACCCGCACCGGCAGTTGCCGGCGTTGCCGGCGGCCCACCCGCCGGCGGCGATCGTGAGCGAGTCCTTGTTCTCCATGGACGGCGACAGCGTTAGCGTGCGGTCGCTGTTGACCGGAATCGGCGAGGACGACGTGCTGTTGCTCGACGAAGCGCATGCGTTGGGCGTGTATGGCCCCAGCGGCGCCGGTTTGGCATACGGCGTCGCCGATCCGCGGATCGTGATTCTCGGCACGCTCTCCAAGGCGCTCGGCGGAATGGGGGGTTTTGTCGCGGGTCCCGAGCGGACGATCGAACTCATGATCAACACCGCGCGCACGTTCGTCTTCGATACCGCGTTGCCGCCCGCGTTGGCACTGGCCGCGCGCATCTCGCTGACGATCGCGCGCAAGGCCGACGATCGTCGGTCCCGCTTGGCCGAACTGGCGGAGCGCCTGCGCGACGGATTGGCCGCCGCCGGCGCGATCGCCGCCGGGGATCGCCAGTCGCCGATCGTTCCGGTCATCCTAGGGGGCGAACGGCGCGCGCTCGAGGTCGCGCGGGCGTTGTACGAAGCGGGGAGTTACGCGCCGGCGATTCGCCCTCCCACGGTTCCCGCTGGCACGTCGCGTCTGCGTATCTCGTTGCGCAGCGACATCGCCACCAAACACGTCGACCGCCTGATCGAGCACATCGCCGGATGTCTGGCTACTTCGTAACCGGAACCGACACGGACGTCGGCAAGACGCGCGTCGTCGCAACCCTGGCGCGCGCGCTGCGCGAACGTAACGGCAAGCCGACGATCGTGAAATGCGTACAGACCGGATGCGAGCCGGGCGTACCCGGCGACGCCGCGCGAGCGGGCGCGCTGGCCCAGTCCCGCTTTGTCGAGTTGGCGCGCTTCGCCAAGCCGGCCGATCCCTGGTCGGCCGCATTGGCCCAAGGCGCGCCACCGCTCGCGGCGGCGGATCTGGCGGCGGCGATCGGGCGAATCGCCGGGATGCTGGTCGTCGAAGGCGCCGGCGGCATCGCCGTGCCGCTCAACGCCGACGAAACCTTGGCCGACGTCGCGCGGCTGTGCGGGCTGGAGACGATCGTCGCGGTGGGTTTGCGCCTGGGGTGCATCAGCCACGCTCGGCTGACCCTGGCGTACTGCG
Source organism: Vulcanimicrobiaceae bacterium (assembly GCA_036510515.1). Classification (GTDB taxonomy): domain Bacteria; phylum Vulcanimicrobiota; class Vulcanimicrobiia; order Vulcanimicrobiales; family Vulcanimicrobiaceae; genus JALYSX01. Next base: position 2,889 of record DATCDS010000135.1, on the reverse strand, counting down.
AGCGCGCGGGATTGCGCGTCGGAGGCGTCGTGCTGGTCGAACGCTGGAGCCCCGTCGAGCCCGATTACCGCGAGGATGTCGAACGTGCGTTGCAGGACAAGGCGCGCGTGTTGGGCATACTGCCGTTCTGCGCCGACGAGCCCGCCGCCGTGACGGCCGGCGTTTCAACGTTTTCCACCCTCATCGACCAGGCCGAACGGAAAGATCAGTGACCAACCCAACGATCGTACGCGCGCGCGCCGGCGCGCTGATAAGAAACGTCCCCGCATCGCGCGAGCTGCTGTTCGAATTGGCATCGCTGCCGTCGTCCGATGTCGCCGATCTGCTCGCGCTGGCCGACGAGGTGCGGACCCAGTACTGCGGCAACGGCATCGCCGTCGAAGTGCTGTACAACGCCAAGAAAGGCGGCTGCTCGGAAGATTGCAATTTCTGTTCGCAGAGCGCGCGTTACGCCAGCGACGTCGATCCCGAGCCGCTGTCGTCGGTGGAAGGTTTCGTCGAGGCTGCGCGAGCGGCGCACGCGCGCGGGGCCGGCGAGTTCTGCGTCGTGGTGGCCGTGCGCGGACCGTCGAACAAGTTGATCGAACGCGTCTGCGAAGCGACCCGCGCGATCAAGGCCGAAATGCCGCTCAAGGTCGCGGTCTCGCTGGGGATCCTGCGCGAGGATCAGTTGCTGCCGCTCGCGGAGGCGGGTGTCGACAAGGTCAACCACAATCTTGAAACCTCGCGGCGCTACTTTCCGTCGGTCTGCACGACCCACACCTACGACGAGCGATGGGAGACGTGCTTGCGCGTACGCGCGCAAGGGCTGGAACTCTGCTGCGGCGGCATCGTGGGCATGGGCGAGGACCTGGAAGATCGCATCGACTTCTTGAGCGCGCTGCAAGAACTGCAACCAGAAGAAGTGCCCATCAACTTCCTCAATCCGCGTCCCGGGACGCCGTTTGGCGATCGCTCGCTGGTCGAACCGACCGAGGCGCTGCGCTTCGTGGCGATGGCGCGGCTGGCGCTGCCCGGCGCACTGATCCGCTTCGCCGGCGGCCGCGAGGTGACGCTTGCGGGCCTGCAAGATCTGGGCATGCGCTCGGGGGCCAGCGGCTTAGTGCTTGGAAACTACTTGACGACGGCGGGCCGTGGGGACGAAGATGACTTTGCCATGCTCGACCGCCTCGGCTTCGAGGTCCTCGCGTGAGCCGCGTCTCCCGCAGCTAGTGGACCAAACCAAGACCCCGTACTTTCAAGCGCTTCTCGACTACGTCGATGCGGGCGTCTTGCCGTTTCACACGCCGGGGCACATTCAGGGCAACGGGATGGACCGGTCCTTTCGCGAGTTCGTCGGCGACAATATCTGTGCCATCGATCTGACGCCGATGCCGGGCATCGACGATTTGCTTCAGCCGACCGACTCGATTCGCGAAGCGCAGGAATTGGCCGCCGAAGCCTACGGTGCCGACCGTACGTTCTTCTTGATCAACGGGTCGACCAGCGGCAATCAGTGCATGATGATGACCGCGGTGAATCCCGGCGAGAAGATTGCCGTGCCGCGCAACTCGCACAAATCGATGCTGGGCGGCTTGGTCATGAGCGGCGCGCACCCGATCTACATGGCCCCCGAAGTCGATAACGAGCTGCACATGGACCATTGCGTGACGCCCGAAACCGTCGCGCGGACCATCGAGCAATACCCCGACCTCAAGGCCATCTACATCGTGAGCCCGACCTATTACGGCGCGGCAGCCGACCTGGTGGAGATCGCGCGCATCACCCACGACGCCGGCATGCTGCTGCTCGTCGACGAGGCGTGGGGCCCGCACTTTCATTTTCACCCGGCTTTGCCGATTTCGGCTACCGAGGCCGGGGCCGACATGTGCATCAACTCGACGCACAAGATGCTGTCGGCCTTTTCGCAGTGTGCGATGCTGCATCAGATCGGCGATCGCGTACGCGTCGATCGCCTCAAAGCCGTGCTCAAGATGTTCTTGTCGACCTCGCCCAACCTGCCGATGGTCGCTTCGTTGGACGTCGCTCGCCGTCAGATGGCCGTCGAAGGCTCGGCCTTGCTCTCGCGCACGATCGCACTGGCCGAGGACGTGCGCCGGCGCATCAACTTGATCGACGGCTTGTATTGCTTCGGCGAAGAACTGCAAGGCCGCAACGGCGTCTTTGATCTCGACCCGACCAAGATCGCCGTGACGGTCAAGGGGTTGGGATACACCGGCTACGAGGCCTCGGAACTGCTGCGCAGGCGGTACAACATTCAGGTCGAGCTGGCCGACCTGTTCAACGTCGTGGCGTTGTTCACGATCGGAACGACGCAGGAAGCGGCCGATCGTTTCGTCGCCGCCTTCGAAGACATCGCTCGCGACGATCGCGCCTTCGACCAGTTCGCGCCGTCGGGCATTCTGGAACATCGGCTCAAGACGTCCTACGCCATGCCGTCGATTCCGCCGATGCGCATGCTGCCGCGAGATGCGTTCTTGGCCGACACCGAGCTGATCGCATTCGGGCGCAGCATCGGGCGGATCTGCGCCGAGACGCTCTCGCCGTATCCGCCGGGCATTCCCGTCATCTCGCCGGGCGAAGAGTTGACCAAAGAGATCGTCGAGTACCTCAAGCTCGAGATCAAGGCCGGCGTGCGCATCCAGGGCCCCTACGACGACCGACTCAAGAAGGTTCGCGTCGTCAAGGAGTGACGCAAAAAACCCAATTCCGCCATGCAGGGTCATCCACAGCCTGTGGATAACTCGGCTCAAACGACTCACGGGAAGCGAGGGTCCGTATTGGCGGCTAAGATCGAGTCAATTTCACCGAGCTGGGAGCTCTCCCAACTCCTCGATATCTTCCCCCTCCCCATCCGACAAGCGCTGGTTCGACTGCCCAACCTCGAGG